>JBMOIY010000008.1:0-34804 GCA_049317085.1 Rickettsiales bacterium
AATCGACTTCTCGCATAACCCGTTCAGCATGCCGCAGGGTGGGCTGGATGCACTCAGTAATGCGAACAACTATGAGGATCTGCTCGCCATCAAGGCGTTCCAGTATGACATCGTGTGCAATGGGGTGGAGCTTTCGTCGGGTGCGATCCGAAACCATAAGCCAGAAATCATGGTGAAGGCGTTCGAAATTGCGGGCTATACACAAGCTGACATCGAGAACAAATTTGCGGCGCTGTTCAATGCGTTCAAGTTCGGTGCGCCGCCGCATGGTGGGTTGGCACCGGGGGTCGACCGCATGGTGATGCTGATCGCGAATGAGCCCAACATCCGCGAAGTGATCTGCTTCCCGATGAACCAGCAGGCGCAGGATCTGCTGATGCAAGCGCCGAATATTGCGGATGACAAAGCGTTGCGTGAGCTGAATATCCAGCTCTCGCCGAAAGCAAAAGCAGTGCTTGAGGAAGAAAAAACCAAAGTAACGGATGCGGGGTGACCCAATGCGCCGCCATTCTTTCGAACGCGCAGGCGCAGCAGGTGAACCAGGTTGCGGTGGATAGTGGTGCGTTGATTTTGAAGATGTTGCATGAGCCGGACATGCTCGGCGTGCAGCAAAAGCCGGATGGTTCGCAAGTTACCAAGGCGGATTTCGCGGCCGATGCCTTCATCAAGCAACGGTTGCAGCAGATCACACCAGGCATTCCCGTGTTATCAGAAGAGGACGATCTTGCAACGCAACGCGAAGCGATGAAGAGTGGCACATACTGGTGTGTCGATCCACTGGATGGCACGCGCACGGCGATCAATTATGCGACAAAAAATAAGGATACGAATCGCTTTTTCGGCCCGCTGATCTGCTTGGTGGTGAATGGGGTGCCGGTCTTTGGTGTGGCCCATTATCCGGTGCTGGAGGAAGGTGGATTGACCTATTTCACCAACGCACAGGGGACGCGAGCATGGCGGCGGCAAGGGCAACAAACGGCGCAAGAGATTTCGGTGAACCCGCTAGTGTCTCAACCATTACGTACCTCCATTGGCTGGCGCGACACGCATTTTTCACGGCTGGCGGGGCATGCGGTGAAGACGCATGTGATGAATGGCAGTCGCATCCTCGATGTGGCACAGGGCACGGCAGATGTTGGATTGCTGCGGCATGGAAAATTCCAGCCCGGCTATTGGGATATCGCAGCCCTGCAGGCCATACTGCAGGCGGCGGGGGGTGCTGTTTATGAAATTTCGCAACATGCTATTGAAAGCCATGAACACGATGCCTTTGCCAGCGCCGTGCCGCTACGGTTTGATTTGCCGGCGGATGGTTTGGCGCCATTTCATCGCCATTGCATTGCAGTGAGCCCGGCAGCACAGCAGGAGCTTAAAATACCGATGCTACCGAACCGCGCGAGAGCTTGTTAAATGGCTTCGCTCATCACTCTTATCGGCCTGCTGGGCGTTGCCATCAACCTGGTGGCCTACGGCATGCTCTCGGCGGGCAGGATAAAGGCGACGCAGACACGCTATCAGGTGATGAATATTGCAGGAACCACGGGTATTCTCCTCTCGTTGCTGGTGCAGTGGAATCTTGCGTCATTCGTAATGAATCTGGCGTGGTTGTTAATCAGTATTGTCGGGCTCATTCGCATAGCGCGTATCGGGAGGATTGCATGAATCCATTCATTATCGATGCCATTGGCATGTGTGCACCAGTGCTGTTCCTGTTTGCCTATGCGATGATTTCGCTTGGCAAATGGCAGGCGGAGAGTTTGCGTTTTCAAGCGATGAATTTTTTCGGCGCGGTGGCGTTGCTGATTTCACTGACGAAGGATTTTAATCTTCCGGTGTTCATCTTGGAAAGCTGCTGGGGCATCATCAGCGTTTATGGTATCATCAAAGCGCTTAAGGCGCGAAGACGTGCGTAGCGGCCTGCGCTACCGCGCAGATATCGATGGGTTGCGCGCCCTCGCAGTGCTGGCAGTAATGGGGTATTGATGTATCTCGATGATGCGCATTTGTCCGTTACCGGGTGCCGGTTGCTGGCGGAGAAATTGCTAGCGCCGTATTTTGCGAACTAGGCCAATGTGCCGTGGCAGTGCTTGAACTTCTTGCCGGAGCCGCATGGGCAGGCGTCGTTGCGGCCGACTTTGCCCCAGGTGGCGGGGTCGGTCGCCACGCGTTCCTCGGGTTTGGCGTGCATGCGCAGCGTTTGCGCTGGCGCGCGGTCTTCGTCCATGGCGTTGGCTAATGCGGGGTCCTGACGCGAGATCTGGATCGATTGTTGAGGCTTGAGGTTCATGATCTCATCCGTCAGTTCCATGCGGATCTGCAGGCGGGCGATGCGGCTGATGACGGCTTCGCGCAGGTGATTCAGCATGCTCTCGAACAGGGTGAAGGCTTCCTGCTTGTATTCGTTCAGCGGGTCCTTCTGGGCGTAGGCGCGCAGGTTAATGCCCTGGCGGAGCTGGTCGAGCGAGAGCAGATGGTCTTTCCATAGCTGGTCGAGGGTTTCGAGCAGGATGCGTTTTTCAGCGAGCTTGTAGACTTCCGGCGGGAAGCTGGCGGCTTTTTCGATAAAGAGATTATCGGTCGCGGCCTGCACGCGGTGGAGGATCTCGTCATGGCCGATGCCTTCTTCGGCGACCCAGTCATGCACGGGGAGATTCAGGCCATAAACGCGCAGGAGTTCAGTGTGCAGGCCCGATGGGTCCCACGCCTCGGCGTAGGATTGCGGCGGGATGTGCAGTGAAACCAATGCAGCGTTCACGTCGGCGCGCATGTCGATGATGGTGTCGCGCACGTCGGTCACTTCCATCAGTTCGATGCGCTGTTCGTAGATGACCTTGCGCTGGTCGTTCATCACGTCGTCGAACTTGAGGAGGTTCTTGCGAATCTCGTAATTACGCTGCTCGACTTTTGTTTGGGCGCGTTCGATGGCCTTGTTCATCCATGGGTGGATGATGGCTTCACCTTCCTGCAGGCCGAGTTTGACCAGCACGGCATCGATACGTTCGGAGCCGAAGATGCGCATCAGGTCGTCCTGAAGTGACAGGAAGAATTGCGAGGCGCCGGGGTCACCCTGACGGCCGGCGCGGCCGCGCAGCTGGTTATCGATCCGGCGGGATTCGTGGCGCTCGGTGCCGATGATGAAGAGGCCGCCTGCGGCGCGCACGATTTCCTTATCCGCTGCCACTTGGGCGCGGATTTTGTCGCTGACTTTTTTGATTTCCGCGGCGTCAGTCATGCCTTTCGTTGCTGCTTCGATGAGCATGTCGTCGTTGCCGCCGAGTTTAATGTCGGTACCACGGCCAGCCATGTTGGTGGCGATGGTGACGGCGCCCGGGTAGCCAGCCTGACCGATGATGTGGGCTTCCTGCTCGTGGTAGCGGGCGTTCAGCACCTGATGCGGAATTTTCTCTTTCTTCAGGCGGGCAGCGAAGGATTCTGATTTCTCGATGCTGACGGTGCCGACGAGCACGGGCTGTTTGCGCTCATGTGCTTTCTTGATGAGGGCGACAACGGCGGCGTCGCGCTCGTTGCTGGTGCGGTAGATCTCGTCATGCTCGTCTATGCGGGCGACGGGTACGTTGGTCGGGATTTCTACCACGTCGAGTTTGTAGATGTCGCCGAACTCGCCTGCTTCGGTCATCGCGGTGCCGGTCATGCCTGCCAGTTTCGGATAGAGGCGGAAATAGTTCTGGAAAGTGATGGATGCCAATGTCTGGTTTTCGTTCTGGATGGAGACTTTTTCCTTGGCTTCCAGGGCCTGGTGCAGGCCTTCGGAGTAGCGGCGCCCGTCCATCATGCGGCCGGTGAATTCGTCGATGATGATGACTTTGCCTTCGTGGACAATATAATCCGTGTCGCGCTTGAAAATGGTGTGGGCGCGCAGTGCCTGCGTTACATGGTGGACGATGGCGACGTTCTCAATGTCGTAGAGCCCGCTGCCCGCTTGTAGCAGGCCACCGGCGGTCAGGAGTTCTTCCATGTGCGGCACGCCGGTATCGTTCAGGGTGACGTTGCGGGATTTCTCATCAAGTTCGTAATCCGCTGGCGTCAATTGCGGGATATAGCGGTTAATGGAAACATACAGTTCGGAATTATCTTCGGTCGGCCCGCTGATGATGAGCGGGGTGCGAGCTTCGTCGATAAGGATGGAATCGACCTCATCCACAATCGCGTAGTTGAAGCCGCGCTGTACCATCTGCTCGCGGCTGTATTTCATGTTGTCGCGTAGGTAATCGAAGCCGTATTCGTTGTTGGTGCCATAGGTGATGTCGCAGGCATAGGCTGCGCGGCGTTGCGTCTCTTCAATATCGTTGATGATGACGCCGACGGTTAGCCCTAAGAATTTATGGATCTTGCCCATCCAGTCCGAATCGCGGACGGCGAGGTAGTCGTTCACGGTGACGATATGTACGCCTTTGCCGGTGAGGGCGTTCAGGTAAGATGGCAGGGTGGCGACGAGTGTCTTGCCTTCCCCGGTGCGCATCTCCGAGATCATGCCTTTATGAAGCACCATGCCGCCGACGAGCTGCACGTCGAAATGGCGCATGCCGAGAACGCGCTTGGATGCTTCGCGCACGACGGCGAAGGCGGGTATGAGAAGGCTGTCGAGGGTGGCGCCGCCCTCCAGTGCTTTACGGAACTCATCGGTCTTGGCGCGGAGCTGTTCGTCGCTCAATGCGGCCATCTCAGGCTCGAGGGCGTTGATGGCGCTGACCTCGCGGCTGAGAGAGGCAACCAGGCGGTCGTTGGAACTGCCGAAAATTTTCTTAGCGAGCGAGCTGAGCATAAATCCGTATCTTAGAGGTAATTACCGCGCGGATAGATAGGGCTTTCCAGGGGGGCTGTCAACCCAACTGCCTTAAAAAACCGGCGAATTCTTGCCCTTGCGCTTCCCGGGGTTTTGTGGCAATCCGGTGCCATCTTTCATTCACCTCTGATCAAGGATGTTTCTCATGCGTTTTACCTATGCTCTTCCGGTTGTTGCATTACTCGCGTTCTCAGCTCCGGCCTTCGCTGACGAGTATGTCATCATGAAAGTCAACAATCAGGATGTAAGTTCTTCGGAAGTAACACGCATGTGGGAGGGGCTGTTCCCACAGGGTCAGGCACCGGCGTTCGATACCATCAAGCCGGAGATGAAAGAGCGCATCCTGCGTGCGATCATGGCTGAAAAGATCATCTACGCTGAAGCGGTGAAGCAGGGTGTCGATAAATCCGAGAAAGTGCAGCGTGAACTGGCGGAAGTAAAGAATAAGCTGGTGGTGCGTACTTATCTCGATGGTAAAACGGCGGATATGATCACCGATGCTGACCTCAAGCGTGAATATGACGCGACGGTCGCCAATGCAAAGGACGAGAAGGAAGTGCGCGCGCGCCATATTCTTGTTCCAACCGAACAAGAAGCAAAAGATGCCAAGAAGAAGATTGATGGCGGCAAGAGCTTTGAGGATGTCGCCAAGGACTTCTCGAAAGATGCTGGGACCGCGAAGAATGGCGGCGATCTTGGCTATTTCACCAAGGATAAAATGGTGCCTGAGTTCGCGAATGCAGCGTTCGCTTTGAAAAAGGGCGAAATCTCCACTCCGGTCAAGTCTTCGTTCGGCTGGCATATCATCAAGGTAGAAGATCTGCGCAAGGTGCCGACGCCGACCTTCAACGATGTGAAGGATAAGCTGCGCGAGAAACTGCAAGAGCAGAAACTGAACGATTATATCGGTGGGCTGGTGAAAAACGCGGATGTGAAAGTATTCGATGCCAAGGGTAAGGACGTGCCGTTCAACAAGAACCTGCCGGAAGAAGGCAAGCCAGCCGCGGCTGCGAAGCCTGCGGTAGAGGTCAAGCCTGCTGCTGACGCTAAACCAGCCGCTGATGCTAAGGCTGCTGCCGATGCGAAGCCTGCTGCAGCACCAGCCAAGGCTGATAAAGCCAACTAATGGGGAAGCTCGCGCGTTCACCGCTGGCGCCTGACTCCTTGCCGAATCTACCGCCGATCGCGGGTGTGCGGCTTGCTGCGGGGCAAGCAGGTATTCGTTATGAGAACCGGACAGATTTATTGCTGGTAGAACTTGTGGCGGGCACGACGGTAGCCGGGGTATTCACCCGTTCCAAGGCTCCTTCCGCGCCAGTGGATTGGTGCCGTGAGGCGCTGCCTACAGGTAGCGCGCGGGCTCTGGTGGTGAATTCCGGTAATGCCAATGCGTTCACCGGTAAGCGTGGTGTCATGGCGGTTGATGGTACGGTGGCTGCAGTTACCAACGTGCTTTTATGCAAGCCAAATGAAGTCTATCTTGCTTCAACCGGCGTGATTGGCGAACCGCTGGACCATACAAAAATCGAGAAGGCGTTGCCTGCGTTGAAGGATTCACTACGAGATAATATGTGGGCGGATGCGGCTTCTGCTATTATGACTACCGATACGTTCCCAAAAGCGGCGACGCGTACGGTTCAGGTCGGTGGCAAGTCGGTCACCATCAACGGTATTGCCAAAGGTTCGGGGATGATTGCGCCGGATATGGCGACGATGCTGGCGTTCATTTTTACCGACGCGAAAATTGCTGCGCCATTGCTGCAGCATATGCTGCAGCAAAGTAATACAAAAAGTTTCAACTCTATCACGGTGGATGGGGATACTTCGACCAGTGATACTGGTTTATTATTTGCTACGGGCGCCTCCGGTGTCGTGGTCGATGAGAAAGATGCTGTTGCGTTCCAAATGGCACTCGATTCATTGATGATCGAACTTGCCAAGCTCATCGCAATGGATGGTGAGGGTGCGCAGAAATTAATTACCATTCATGTTAAAGGCGCCGAGTCCGATGATGCGGCCCGACGTATCGGGTTGACCATTGGTAACTCGCCACTCGTGAAGACGGCGATCGCGGGCGAGGATGCGAACTGGGGCCGGGTGGTTGCTGCGGTTGGCAAAAGTGGTGAGATGGTGGATCGTGATAAGCTATCCGTAGCGATGGGCGGCATCGTAATTGCGGCGGATGGTGAGAGGGTTGAGGGTTATGAGGAAGCGCCGGTGACGGCGCATATGAAAACTCGCGACATTAGGATTGATGTGAATATTGGCTTGGGCCAAGGCGAAGCGATGGTGTGGAGTTGTGATTTAACCCACGGGTATATCGACATCAACGCTGATTATCGTTCATGAAAACAGTGCTAGTTTCAGCGGTTGCTTTGTTCGATGCAGATGGGCGCGTGTTGTTGACGCAGCGACCAGAAGGCAAGTTGATGGCGGGGCTTTGGGAATTTCCTGGTGGAAAAATCGAAGCGGGAGAATTGCCGGAGGCGGCACTGGCGCGCGAGATGCGTGAAGAATTGGGGATTGAGATCTGCGAGAATTGTTCTGCTCCGTTGACATTCGTCAGCCATGTGTATGAGTCATTCCATTTGCTGATGATGCTGTATGCATGCCGTAAGTGGGAGGGGATTCCGACACCGCTTGAAGGGCAGAAATTGGCGTGGAAATATCCGCGTGAGATGACGTCGTTGCCGATGCCGCCAGCGGATTTGCCGCTGGTTGCGGCGTTGATTGATAGTGCGCATGTGTGGAAGCAGTTAGCTTAGTTGTTTGCGCTCGCGCGCTTGAAGGGTACCTTGTCCCCTACGCTAACGCTGACCCCTGCCGCAAGCGGCTCGTGCCAACATGTATCTTGCTTAGTTTAAAATATCTTTGAGTGACATTTTGCCGCTGCCGCGTTGTGCGGGCTGTTGCTGAGTGGCTGAGGGTTTCCAACCGGTAAGGGTGATGAATTCGACGGTGGCGGTGATGCGGTTCTCGGCATCGCTATGCTGCGCAGCATAGCGGGCGGCAGCATCGGTGAAGAAATTGCGGGGGGTGAAATGCTGCACTTGTTGCTGCAGCATATTGACTTCACCAGATTTACGAAGATCATCCATCAAGGCGAAAAGATGCGGGTAGCTGACATCAAATAATTCGCTGTCGGCAACGGGAAGGGCGAACCCGGCCCTCTGCAGCAATGCACCACCATCACGCACATCAAGGAAGGGAGCGACGCGAGGAGTGACGCCGCCGCATTGTTCGCTTTCCGTCGTGGCGAGGACGCTGCGCAGTTCCCGCAAGGTTTCGCCGCCAGGGAGGATGGCGAGGAATAGTCCGTCGGGTTTTAGGATACGGTGGATCTGGGCGAGAGTGCCGGGAAGGTCGTTCACCCAATGAAGAGTGAGCAGGCTGATGACCGCGTCGAAACTGCTTTCGGTGAAGGGCAGGCATTCTTCATCTGCGATAAGGGTAGGGGTAATGCCCATGGGTGCGAGGGCCGCATGGATGATAGTAGTGCCTGGCGCTACGCTTAGGGCGTGGCCGCCGAAGGCGAGGATGCGTGGGAAGCTGCGGGCGATATAGGACATCGATTCCTCGGCGCGGGCGGTGGCTTCGTGCCAGAGGAAATCGGCTTGCGCGAAATGAGCTGCGGCGCGCAGGCGCCGCTTGCGTAATCGGGCGCGGTCGAACAGAATGGGCGGGGTGGATTCCATGCCAAGCCTTCTAGCATATCCATGCGCAGTGCCTATCGAAATGAGGATTCTCGTGAGCCTTGCACAGCAATTGACGCTTGAGAATGGTCGCGCACCAATGCGGCTGGCTGCGGATATGATCTATCCGCCACGATGCCCTTCCTGCCACGAATATGTTGTGGCGGATGGGAATTTTTGTGCTGAATGTTTCAGCAAATTACGAATGATCGATGCGCCGATATGTCCATGCTGCGGCATTCCGTTCGTGATTGCTGTGGAGCGGGATACGTGGTGCCCGACCTGTCTTGATGTGGTTCCCGAGTTTACAGTGGCGCGCGCAGCGATGGTGTATGATGCGATCAGTCCGCCGCTCGTCACGGCGCTCAGGTTCCATGACCAGTGGCCAGTTATGCTGCGATATGTGGCGATGATGCTGCGCGCGGGGCGGCCGATTCTCGAGGGAGCGGACATGCAGGTGCCGGTGCCGTTACATTGGCGGCGATTATTTAATCGTAAATTCAATCAGTCGGCATTGCTGGCATATCACCTTAGCGAGCAGACCGGGATTCGCTGCGCGCCTAAAATGTTGCGGCGCGCGGTGTATACGAAACCGCAGATGCGGATTGATCGGACAACACGGTTGAAGAATGTGAAACGGCCGTTCGCGGTGCAGGATGTTGCCCAGATGATGTTGTATAATTAAGTGGTGGTGCTGGTGGATGATGTGGTAACCACGGGAGCGACGGCGAATGCCTGTGCAAAAGCCCTCAAGAAGGCAGGCGCAAAGGAAATGCGCGTGCTGGCATTGGCGCAAACGGTGAAGGAGTAAAGCATGAAGGTTGCAGCCATCCAGATGACCAGTGGGGATGACATTGCGGCGAATATTGCTGCACTGGAACCGCTTATAACTGCAGCGGTGGCGAAAGGGGCGACGTTCGTTGCGACGCCGGAGAATACGTTCTACATGCGCCGTGAAGGCACGGCGGCGATGGCAGATTTGCCGATGGCGCAGCATGCGGGTGTAGCTTACGCACAGGCTGCGGCAAAACAGCATAAGGTATGGCTTCTCATCGGGTCCATACGGGCGAAAGAGAAAGGGATGGAGACGCCGTTCAACCGCAGCATCCTGATTTCGCCGAAAGGAGATATTGCGGCGATATATGATAAGATTCATCTGTTCGATGTTGCGCTCGAAGGTGGGCATAGTTACCGTGAATCCTCGCAGGCAACGGCGGGCAATATTCTGACACTTGCGGATATTGGTGGGATGAAGCTTGGTATGAGTATCTGTTACGATGTGCGGTTCCCGAACCTCTACCGATCGCTGGCGTTGCAGGGGGCGGAGATGCTTGCGGTGCCATCGGCGTTCACGCGGCCGACGGGGGTGGCGCATTGGCATTTATTGTTGCGGGCGCGGGCGGTGGAAAATGCGTGCTACGTCATCGCACCGGCACAATGTGGGGTCCATCCGGGTGGGCGTGAGACGTATGGTCATAGCCTGATCATCGACCCGTGGGGAGAGGTGCTGGCAGAAGCTTCTGCGGATGGGGCGGGCGTCATAGTTGCGGATATTGATCCCAAGCGCGTGGCGCAGGTGCGGGCGCAGATTCCGGTGCTGCAGCATCATCGGGTGATTTCGGAAAACTAGTGGGCGGCGGCCAGTTCTTTTTGCGGCGCTAAGGTGCCTTCATGCTGCACAGTATTGAGGTTGGTCGCGGGCGCAGCATTGGCGGTTTGCGGGGATGCGTCACGACGCCATTGGCTAGAGGCTTCAATAACGTCCTGATGTAATTTATCATTGATTTTCTCAAGGTCGTCGTTGCGCTCGCGCAGGTCTTTGATCTCGTTTTTCGCGCGCTCGAACTGGCGTTTGCCTTTGTTGCCCTCATGTCGTCCTTTGGCAATGCCCCAAAGAGTGGTTGCCAGCCACGCACTTGCCGCACCCAGCCCGCCAGCAAACACAACGCTGGACCAGCGTTTGGCGACGATAGGATTCGCAGCCCATTTGGCGGAGCCGGGAATTGCCTCAATGACTTTTTCAGCAAGTTTGGGAATGAAGGCGGCTGTTTTTGCAGACCAACGCATTGCGATATTGGAACTGCTGATATGGTGTTCTGCGAATGTCGCGAAGGCATTGCTAACTTTTGCTACTTTTTCATCTGCATGGTATCCAGCAACCCCTAGTGCGACGGTACTTGCTGCCATGGCTGCGCCGTGCGACAGGTACATATAGCCCGCACTTGCGAGTACCGGGCCGGGGCCCTGGTACTTTTCTTTCACGATATCGTCCTTGCTATCGACCTGAAATTTTTCCATGCCACCAGTATACGCTGCGTATGTTACAGGTTGATGACAACGGCGCCATTATTTTGGCTTAGTGGATACCATCAGGTAATTCACATCTAAATCTTTGTTATTCAATGAGAATGACCAATTCAGCGGAGAGAAGGTGATGCCTGAAGTATCGATGACGTTGAACCCGCGCTGGCGAAGGTCGCGTGCCATTTCGGATGGTTTGATGAATTTCGACCAGCTATGGGTACCAATGGGCAGCCAGCGCAGGATGCGCTCGGCGCCGATGATGCCCATGGCGTAGGACTTGGCAGTGCGGTTGAGGGTGGAAAGGATGAGGACGCCGCCGGGTTTCACGAGGGCGGTGATCGCATCGTAGAACAGGTTCACATCGCTGACATGTTCGATGATCTCGAGGGCCAGCACCACCTCGAACTGCTTGCCTTCGAGGGCGAGCTGTTCGGCGGTGGTGGCACGGTAGTCGATCGTGAGACCGCCCGCTTTGGCGTGCAGGTCGGCGACACTGATATTGGTGGGGGAGGCGTCGACACCCATGACATTCGCACCTAAGCGTGCCATCGGTTCGCTGATAAGGCCGCCGCCGCAGCCGATATCGACCAGCGAAAGATTCTCAAGCGGTGTTGCGGATTGGCCATTTGCTAGATTATTGGCGAAAAAATGGCGGATTAGCTGGTCGCGCAGGTAGGCAATACGGACGGGGGCGAGCTTGTGCAAGGGAGCGAATTTGCCGCGCTCGTCCCACCATTCGTCGGCAATGGCCGAGAAACGTGCAACTTCGGCGTCATCGACCGTGGTGGCAGGGCTTGCTGCTGCGGTTGGCATTTGCGTGGGCTTTCAGTGCGTGCTAAAACTAATGGATGGAACCAATGTAGGCTGCATGAAGCGAACACGCAAGAAGGTTAACCTCGAAGCCAAAACCGCTGAGTTGCGTACGGGCCTGCGCGGTATTTTCGTTGAGCAGCCGAAGGAATGGATCGCCACTGCGCGCGAACGGCTGAAGGATCTGCCGAAGACCAATTTCGACCTTGGCTGCACTTTTGCAGCGCGCGACCAGTGGTTTGATGCGATGTTCCGTTTCCGGGTGACGCTCTATCTCGACAAGAATTATCCGCAAGCGCTGTATAATCTCGGCTGTTGCTATGTGCGCCTGAACAAGACGGCGGAAGCGAAACAGACATTCCTTGCGATTCTGAAGAAGAACCCAGCGGACCAGGATGCATTGTTCATGCTGGCGACGATTGACCCGAAAGCGGTGCCCGGCAATCAGCAGCCGCAGCATATGCCTGCGGAAATGGTGAGCGGATTCTTTGGCCGGGTGGCCGAGGGGTATGATGTCGCCGAGGCGGATAGTAAGTATCAGGCCGGAGCGGTAATCCATGAGCTGGCCAGGCCGCTGGTGAAGGTTGCGGCACCGCGCGTGCTTGACCTTGCGTGTGGCAGTGGCATCGTGGCCCGGCCATGGAGGGCAGAGGCGGCATCCATCCATGGGGTGGACATGACGCGCGAGATGATCGCACTGGCGGGGGCTGCAACGCATGCCGACAAAAAACTTTATGACTCGTTGACGCTGGCGGATGTGGCCAAGCTGCCGCCGGAAGTGGCGGATGCCTCGGCGGATGTGGTGCTGCTTATCAACGCGGCGCATTTCGTAGGTGAGCTTTCAAGCGTGATGCAGGGTGCGGCGAAGGCGCTCGCACCGCAAGGCGTGTTCGTGATTACGCTGGAGCCGTACACCGGCGCGAGTGGCTTCGGCCTGATGCGTGAGACCAGCCGGTTCGGGCATACGACTGCCTATGCGCAGCAAGTGGCATCCGCTGCCGGGTTAGTGCTGGTGAAGGAAACGCCGATCGAACTCTATGCAGGCACGCCGGCACAGGCGATGGTGTACAGCAAAGGAATTAACTAATGGCCGATCTCGAGTACCATATCCACCCAGTGGGGCGCGGGCATGCCAGGGCTTTGGCCGAAGTGCATAAGGGTTGCTTCTACAAAGGCTGGAGCCATCTGGAGTTCGAGAGTTTCTTCGAGCGCGCAGGCGTGTTCGCGGCGATTGCGTATGACAAGAAGCAACATGCGGTGGGCTTCGTGCTGTGCTGGCTGATCGAGGACCAGTGCGACCTGCTTTCCATGGGCGTGCTGCCGGATAACCGGCGCGACGGGGTGGGGCAGATGCTCCTTGACTTTGCGCTTGAGAATGCACGCAGCTTAGGTGGCAAATTCATGATGCTCGAGGTGAACGTCAATAATACAGCGGCAATCACCTTGTATGAAGCGCAGGGGTTCGAGAAATTCTCAACGCGTAAAGGGTATTACGCCAATGCGGATGGCACGAAGGCGGATGCGCTGTGCATGCGAAAGCCGCTTTAGCATTGTTGACGGCTATCGCCGCGAGGGGGCGACCCCCCCCCATCGCTGCGCTCCGGCTCGCCATGGGAGGCTACGCACGGCATAGAACTCCTTTTTTTCTAGTAAATCATCACGCTTAACCGTATAACCCGCGCCATTATGGCATTGATTGTACAGAAATTCGGCGGGACGTCGGTTGCGGATATTGAGCGCATCAAGCGGGTCGCGACCATTGTGAAGCGCGATGTGGATGCAGGTCACCAGGTGATTGTCGTGGTTTCGGCGATGGCGGGGGTGACGAACCAACTGGTGGATTATTGCGCGAGTGTCAGCGATTTGATGAGCGATGAGGCGCGGGCCAATGCGGACCAGGTGGTGGCGGCGGGGGAGCAGATTACTTCCGGCCTGCTGGCGCTCGAGTTGCAGACGCTGGGCTTGCACGCGCGCTCATGGGCCGGGTGGCAGATTCCGCTGCGGTCGGACGGTATGTATTCCAAGGCGCGGATCGATGAGATCGGCACGGAGGCAATCAATGCGTCGCTTGCGGCAGGGAATGTTGCGGTGATTGCGGGGTTCCAAGGCATCAGCCCTGAGGGGCGGATTACGACATTAGGGCGCGGTGGTTCGGATACATCAGCGGTAGCGATTGCTGCAGCATTCAAGGCCGAGCGTTGCGACATTTATACGGATGTGGATGGGGTCTATACCAGTGACCCGCGCATCGTAAAAAGGGCGCGCAAGCTGAAACATGTCGGCTATGAGGAGATGCTGGAAATGGCGTCGCTGGGTAGCAAAGTGCTGCAGACGCGCAGTGTGGAACTGGCGATGAATTATCGCGTGAAGGTGCAGGTTCTCTCCACCTTCGATGATACGCCGGCGGACAAGATTCCCGGAACATTATTGGTGGATGAGGAGGATTTAGTGGAAAAGCAACGCGTCACAGGGTTGGCCTATAGCCGCGACGAGGCACGCATCACCCTCGCCAATGTCGAGAACAAGCCGGGCGTTTCGGCGGGCATCTTCGGGCCGCTCGCGGACCGCGGCATCAATGTCGATATGATCGTTCAGAACGTGACTGAGGACGGCAAGCAGACCGACCTGACCTTCACCGTCGGCAAGGGCGATCTCGCGCGGGCGCTGGAGCTGGTGAAGAACGACCCGGCGATGCCGAAATGCGAGAAAGTGCATACGGATGGTGGCGTTGCGAAGATCTCGGTCATCGGGGTCGGCATGCGTTCCCATGCGGGTGTGGCGGCGGAAATGTTTCGCACGCTGGCGGAGAAGAATATTAACATCATCGTCATCTCGACGTCGGAAATCAAAATTTCTGTCCTAATTGATGAGAGCTATATCGAGCTGGCGCTGCGGGCGTTGCATACAGCGTATGGTTTGGATGCAGTGGAAGAGAAGAACTAAGAAACTTGTCATACCAGCGCAAGCTGGTATCCAGTTTTTGCTTGCGCTTCGCGCGATGGATGCCAGCCTTCGCTGGCAAGACACTAAGGGGGAACCATGGCACAATCACTAAATACACTGTGGCAGCGCGGGTGCGATTTGCTTGGCTGCGAACATGCCATCATGGGTGGGGCGATGAGCTGGGTGAGCGAGCGTAATTTGGTGGCGGCGCTTTCCAATGCGGGGGCGTTCGGGGTGATTGCGGCGTCGTCGATGCCGCCGGAGTTGCTCGACAAAGAAATCAAGGCGACGCAGGCGCTCACGAAAAAGCCATTCGGTGTGAACCTGATCCTGATGCACCCGCAACTCGACCAGCTCGTCGAAGCATGCATTGCGAACAAGGTGACGCATGTGGTGCTGGCTGGCGGGATGCCGAAGGGGCCGACCATCAACCGGTTGAAAGAAGGTGGTGCGAAGGTCATCGGTTTTGCGCCGACGGGGGCCATCGGCAAGAAGCTGGTGCGGATGGGGGTGGACGCACTCATCATTGAGGGCACAGAAGCGGGCGGGCATATCGGTCCGGTCTCGACGAGTGTGCTCGCGCAGGAAATTCTGCCGGTGATCAAAGATGTGCCGGTATTTGTTGCGGGCGGTATTGGTCGCGGCGAGGCGATGGTGTCGTATCTTGAGATGGGTGCCTCGGGCGTACAGCTTGGCACGCGTTTTGTGTGCGCGAAGGAATCGATTGCGCATGAGAATTTCAAGAAGGCGTTCATCAATGCCAATGCGCGCGATGCGATGCCGAGCGTGCAGTATCATCCGGATTTCCCGGTAATTCCGGTGCGCGCCATCGTTAATAAAGCGTCGGAGGAATTCACGCGCTTCCAGAAAGAGACGGTCGAGAAAGTATTTTCAGGCGAACAAACCAAGGAAGCGGGGCAGCTTGCCATCGAGCATTTCTGGGCGGGTTCCTTGCGTAAGGCCGTGATTGATGGTGATATTGAGCGAGGGTCGCTAATGGCCGGGCAGTCGGTCGGTATGGTGCAGTGCATTCAAACTGCTCAGGAAATTGTTGACGAACTGGTGCAACAAGCCTCATTATACCTGCAACAAAAGAGTGCGGCGTAGTTATCCTGTCTTTTAACTAGAAGCCGCCTTCATCGCACATCGAACAAGGCGGCATCGTGGCAAGTATCATACCCATCGACCCAGCGCATTCGGCGATGCAAACGCCGATCAAATTGCTGCGCCAAGTTCGCGATGTGATGATCGCGGGTTCGGGCACGGCGCAGTTCCGGCTCGATGGGTTGGTGAAGACGATTGCCGATGCGCTGCATGCGGATGTGTGCTCTATTTACCTGACGCGCCCGGGTGATATTCTTGAATTGTTCGCAAGCCATGGGCTGAAGCAGACCTCCGTCCACGTGACACGTCTACGCTTTGGTGAAGGATTGGTAGGTGAAGTGGCATCAACAGGCCTAGACCTCAATCTCGCGGAGCCGCAGGCCCATCCGAAATTCGCGTATCGGCCGGAGACGGGGGAGGAATTGTACCACTCCTTCATCGGGGTACCGCTGTTGCATTCGCACAAGACGATTGGTGTACTTGTTGTGCAGAGCAAAGCCCCGCGCACATACACCAATGAACTTGCGGAAATTCTGCATGCGGTGGCGATGGTGATTTCCGAGCTGGCGGTCGGCAGCAAGATCGTCGACCTCTATGACATCAGTGGCGGCGAGAACCCGACATTGCAATCGCAGCAGGTAAGTGGCCTCACGCTTGCTGGCGGGATCGCGAAAGCGCCGGTGGTGCTACACCGTCCGAAGATCGATATCACGACGCTGGTGAGCGAATCGCCTGAGGAGGAGGAATTGCGCTTCCATGGTGCGTTGCTGTCGCTGCAGCAATCGGTGGATGCGTTGATCGATGAATCGGGGTTGGAGGAGGGCAGTGCCCACCGTGATATACTCGAAAGTTACCGGCTGTTCTCACAGGACCGCGGCTGGATCGACCGCATCATCGAGGCGGTGCGGACGGGTCTTACTGCGGAAGCAGCAGTGCGCAAGGTACAGGAAGAAATGCATGCGCGGTTGAGCCAGATCACCAGTGCCTACATTCAGGAACGGGTGCATGACCTTGAGGATCTGTCCGAGCGGTTGCTGTATCATTTGCAGGGGGTGGAGCCGACGGCGGCGCTGGGCGACTTGCCGGATGCGTTCATCCTTGTCGCCAATGGCCTCGGGCCGGCGGAGCTGCTGGAATATGATGCGAAGCGACTGAAAGGCGTCATCATGGCCGAGGGGTCACCGACAAGCCATGTCGCGATCATCGCGCGGATGATGGATATCCCAATGGTGGGGCGCGTGGAGCATATCCTGAACCAGGTAACCACGGGTGATCTTGTCGTTGTGCAAGGCGATCAGGGGCTGATTTATATTCGCCCGCCGGAGGATGTGGAAGCGGCGGCGGATGAGGAGATTGCTGCACGTGCGAGTCAGGTTGCGGCTTATGCAGCGACGCGGAATCTGCCGTCGGTGACGCATGACCATGTGCGCATTGCGCTGAACTTGAACCTCGGATTGTTCGTGCATGCGGATCATCTCGCGGCGGCGGATGTGGATGGGGTAGGCCTGTTCCGCACGGAATTGCCCTACATGGCAAGCCGCGAGTTGCCAAGCGTTGGTGACCAGCAACGGATTTATCGTGACGCGATCGAGAAGGCGAAGGGCAAGCCTGTTATCTTCCGCTCGTTCGATATCGGTGGCGACAAACAGGTGCCCTACATTCAAGTGGGTGATGAAGAAAATCCGGCGATGGGTTGGCGGGCGACGCGCATCGGGCTCGACAGGCCGGTGATACTGCGCCAGCAGTTGCGGGCGCTGGTGCGGGCGGCGGCGGGTGAAACTTTATCGGTGATGTTCCCGTTCATTGCAGAAATCCCCGAATTCGATGCAATGAAGGCGCTGCTGACCAAGGAGCTGGCGCGGGCGCGCGATGAGGGCATCACCCCGCCGACGCAAGTGCGGGTGGGGACGATGCTCGAGATTCCGTCGCTGCTGTTCCAATTGCCGGAATTGATGAGCCGGGTGGATTTCGTGTCCATCGGTAGCAATGACCTGTTCCAGTTCCTGTTTGCGTGCGACCGTGGGTCCCCACGGGTGAGCGGGCGGTACGATACGCTGAACCCGGCGGTCATTCGCGCGATCAAGAGCATCGTGATGGCGGCGAATGAATACAAGGTAGAGCTCGGCTTCTGCGGCGATATGGCGACGCGACCGATCGATGCGATGGCGCTGATTGGCTGCGGGATACGTTCGCTGTCGATGCCGCCGGCGGCCATCGGGCCGGTCAAGGCCATGGTGCGCTCACTAAATGTGCGCGAGTTGGGTTTGTATCTTGAGTATATCTGCACGGAGCCGCTGCATTCGCTGCGGTTGCCGTTGGAGCGGTTTGCTAAGGATCATGGCGTCGAAATTGATTAGCGCCTGACGGCGCGAGGGTGCGAGCCCCCATCTCCCCCCTCGTTCGCCTTCGGCTTGCGCCGTAAAGCGCTACGTACCGCTAATTGGGGGCTATATCATTTAGCGAAGGCGGTTGTGGTGCTCTCTAGGGTTGCACTCTGCGTAGAGTTTCATTAAACCACAGGCCATGAATCCTACCCCAGCAAGCGAAACGGCGAGTGAGCCCACGACGCAACGCGTCATCGGTGCGCAGATGGCAGCGTTGCGTGCATCGTTCAACCTGACGCAGCAGGAAGTCTCCGAGCGGCTGCATATTCGCGCGCGTTATATCAGCGCGATGGAGGAGGGGCGGTACGAGCTGATGCCGGGCAAAGTATATGCACGGGGGTATGTTCATACCTATGCAGAGTTCCTCGGGTTGAATCCTGACCAGATCGTGGCGCAATGTTTTGCAGGGGAGCCTGCGTCCGCAGCGCAGCCTGTGCCTGCGACGCCGCGCACAGTGCCGAATGCAGCGGCGAGGGTGTCTAGCAACTGGCGGGCCTATGCGCTGATGGGTATTGTCGGCTTCGTCGTGATTCTTATCATCAGCCAATTGGTGGGCGCATCTAAAAGCAGTGACCCGGCGGTTGCGGGAGTGGCGCCGGTGCCGGAGGATATGCTCGCCAGCGTGCGCAATATGGTCATGCCGACGTCCCAGAACTATACCTGCCTGACGAGCAAACGCGTGCTGGGCTGTTTTTACACGGATGGTGTGAGCCGTGAGCTGGCGAGTGTGATGCGGCCAATCGCAACGCAGTTCTCGCCGCGAATCGATGTGGCGGCGCTGATGATCGTGGCGGAGGAAGAGCCGGAAGCGGTTGAATCTGAGGACACGGAAGACAACGTTAAGCAGGAAGAGAATCCCATCGCGGAGGAAGCCATCCCAGAGAAGGGAAAAAAGCCAGATGAAAAGCCGGTGGAAAACAAAGCCGAGAAGCCTACCGAGGATATGAAAAAACCTGAGCCCGAGAAGTTGGTGAAGAAGCTGAAGCCAGTGGATGATACTCCGGTGGATGAACCGTCGCTCGAGCCGCAGGTAGGGGATAATGATGGGGTCAGCTTTGATCGCCTGATTCCGGACGTGACACATGAGTAAGCGCCGACAGTCCCTGTCGACCCGTATCGGCCATGTTGCGATAGGGGGGGATGCGCCGGTGGTGGTGCAATCGATGACCAATACCGATACGGCGGATGTAGCGGCGACGGTGGCGCAGGTGAAGCTGCTCGCCGAGGCGGGCAGCGAGCTGGTGCGCATCACGGTGAATAACGAGGCGGCGGCGAAAGCGGTGCCTACCATTTACGAAAAATTATTGGCTGCGGGATGTACTACGCCGCTGGTTGGCGACTTCCATTATAATGGCCACCGGTTGTTGCAGGCGGTGCCGGAGATGGCGAGAGCGCTTGCGAAATATCGTATCAACCCGGGCAATGTTGGCTTCGGGGAAAAGCAGGACATGCAGTTCGCGAAGATGGTAGAGATTGCGCTCCTCAACCACAAACCCATTCGCATCGGAGTGAATTGGGGGTCGATGGATAATGCGCTGCTCGCCAAGTTGATGGATGAAAATGCTGCGCTGGCGGAGCCTAAGAATACGGATGAAGTGGCGCGTGAGGCGCTGGTGGTTTCCGCACTTAACAACGCTAAGTTGGCCGAATCGGTTGGTATGGCGCCGCATCATATTCTGCTGTCGGCGAAGGTGAGCCGGGTGCAAGATTTGATTGCGGTGTATCGCGCGCTGGGTGCGCGTTGTAATTATGCGCTGCATCTGGGCCTCACGGAAGCGGGGATGGGGAGCAAGGGTATTGTTGCATCAAGTGCGGCGCTGGCAGTGTTGTTGCAGGAAGGGATCGGTGATACGATCCGCATTTCGCTGACGCCGGAGCCCAATGGTGATCGCACGCGGGAAGTCATCGTCGCGCAGGAATTGCTGCAGACGATGGGCATCCGCAATTTCGCGCCGCTGGTGATTGCCTGCCCGGGTTGTGGGCGGACGACGAGTACGTATTTCCAGGAGCTGGCGGACGAGATTCAAACTTATCTTCGAGCGCGGATGCCGGTGTGGGCTAAGGAGTATTCCGGGGCGGAGGCTATGCATGTGGCCGTCATGGGCTGCATAGTGAATGGGCCTGGCGAGAGCAAACACGCCAATATCGGGATTTCGTTGCCGGGGACGGGCGAATCGCCGGTGGCGCCGGTGTTCGAGGATGGAGAGAAAACCGTTACTTTACGGGGTGATACGATAGCCGAAGAGTTCAAAGCGCGGCTTGAGGCCTATGTGGCGCGGACCTATGCAAAAAACACGGCGCTGGCCTAGAATCGCACTATTCGCTTGCGCTTTGGGCGGTAAATCAGTACCACAGAGATACCGCAGGCAATAGGCCGCGACAGTGCAGGGAACGAGAAAGCAACGACCTCGCACGCAACTTACAGCAAGGTGAGACACGAACCTACCCAATGGCTCAAGATTTACAACCCGTGCGCGGTACGCATGATTTGCTACCGGACAGCTACGCCCACCACCACCATGTGATTGCATCGGCGGCGGAGGTGGCGCGCTTGTATGGTTATCTACGGATGGATACGCCGATCTTCGAGTTCTCGGAAGTGTTCCACCGTGCGGTGGGCGATACGTCCGATATCGTGACCAAGGAAACCTATACGTTCACGGATCGCGGCGGCGAGAGCATCACCCTGAGGCCGGAATTTACGGCGGCGGTGGTGCGGGCGTTCATCAGCAATGGCTTGCAGCAGCATGTGCCGTTCAAATGTTTTTATGCTGGCCCGGCCTTTCGTTACGAACGCCCGCAGAAGGGACGCATGCGCCAGTTCCACCAGATCGGGGTGGAGTTGCTGGGTGCGGCGGAACCATCGGCGGATGTGGAGATGATTGCGCTTGGGATGCAGACGCTAGGCGTTCTTGGACTTTCGGATTCGGTGACGCTCGAAATTAATTCGCTCGGGGATGCGGCGAGCCGTGCGGCGTATCGGGATGCGCTGGTGCAGTATTTATCGCAGCATGAAAGCAAATTGTCTGAGGATAGCAAAACACGGCTGGTGAAAAATCCGCTGCGGATTCTGGACTCGAAGGATACAGGTGATCGTGAGATTATCGCCGGTGCGCCGACGTTGCATGGGTATTTCAACGAAGCGTCGCAGGCGCATTTTACGAAGGTGAAAGCCGGATTGGATGCGCTTGGGATTGCGTACAAGGTCAGCGAGAAATTGGTGCGAGGGCTGGATTATTATTCGCACACGGTGTTCGAGGTGACGACCGAAAAATTAGGCGCGCAGGGCACGGTGCTTGCGGGTGGCCGGTATGACGGCTTGGTCAAATTGATGGGCGGGCAGGATATTGCGGGCATCGGTTTTGCTGCAGGGGTCGAGCGGCTGGTCGCGCTGATCGGTGATGCGAATGCTGCCGTCGATGTTCCGGTAGCGGCCATCATCCCCATGGCGGAAACGGCGGAGGCGGAGAGCTGGAAACTGTCTCAGGCGTTGCGTGTGCAAGGTATTCGCACCGAGATCGCGTACAAGGGTAATGCCAAGAAACGCTTTGAGCGCGCGGACAAATCGAAAGCGAAATTTGCGGTCATCCTTGGTGATGACGAACTGGCGAGTGGGCAGTTGACGCTCAAGAATTTAGAATCGGGCGTGCAGGAAAAACTGACACGCGAACAGATAACGGAGAAGTTAAAACAGTATGTCATTCGATAAGAAAATAGATGCGCTGGTGAAGCGCCATAAGGAACTCAGCGATGCGGTTTCGGCCCCCGATAAACTCAAAGGTGGCGAGTTCGCAAAGTTGTCGAAGGAATATTCGGACCTGACCCCGATTATCGAAACGGCGCTGGCGCTTCGGCAAGCGACGCAGGAACTGGAAGATGCCAAAGTCATGATTAATGGCAAGGACGAGGGGATGAAGGAGTTGGCGCTTGAGGAAAAAGCGACACTGGATCTGTTGATCCCGAAGCTGACGGAAGATCTGCAGATCGCGCTGCTGCCGAAGGATGAGGCGGATGCGAAAAATGCTATCCTTGAGGTTCGTGCAGGCACTGGTGGGGATGAGGCGGCATTGTTCGCTGCAGAGCTGTTCCGCATGTATCAGCGGTTCGCCGATTTGAATGGCTGGAAATTCGAGGTGCTGGAACTGAGCGAGAATGCGCTGGGTGGCTATAAGGATGCCAATGCGAGCATCAGTGGCAAAAACGTGTTCCAGAAACTCAAATTCGAATCCGGCGTGCACCGGGTTCAGCGTGTGCCGACAACGGAAACACAAGGCCGCATCCATACCAGCGCTGCGACGGTGGCGGTGTTGCCCGAAGCCGAGGATGTCGATATCCAGATTAATGATAATGATTTGCGTATCGATGTGTTCCGCTCGTCGGGCCCGGGTGGCCAATCCGTCAACACGACCGATTCTGCCGTGCGCATCGTGCATGTGCCAACCGGGGTGACGGTGCAGTGCCAGGACGAGAAATCGCAGCATAAGAACAAAGCGAAGGCCCTCAAAATTTTGCGAGCCAGGCTGTATGATGCTGAGTATCAAAAGCGTGAGGCAGAGCGTTCGGCGAGCCGAAAAGGGCAGGTAGGTTCGGGTGATCGCTCGGAGCGCATCCGTACGTATAATTTTCCGCAAGGTCGGGTGACGGATCACCGTATCAACCTCACGACCTACAACCTCGATGCGGTTATTGAGGGAAGCGGTCTGAGTGCCTTCACCGATGCGCTGATCAAGGAAGACCAGGCAGCGAAGTTATCGGAGATCAAGGAATAATGGCTGCGATTGCTGCACAGTTGATGAACGCGCGTACGGCCCTGAAGACGGTTGCGGGTGCAAATGCGGCACTGGAGGCACGGCTGCTGGCGGCGCATGCCTGGGGCATGAGTGCGGAGCAACTGGTGCTGTGCGGCAATGAATCGCGCGATGAAGCGGCGTACGCTGCTTTGGTGGCGCGGCGGATACAGGCGGAGCCGGTGTCGCAGATCCTTGGCAGCAAGGATTTCTGGAAAGACACATTCGCGGTCAGCCGCGATGTGCTGACGCCGCGAGCGGATAGCGAGACTATTATCGAAACATTGTTGCGGTTGCGGGCGGATGCTTCGGCACCGCTGCGGATACTAGACCTTGGTACGGGGTCGGGATGCTTGGTGTTGTCGGCACTCAGGGAATATCGCAATGCAACGGCAGTTGCTGTCGATGCGTCGGAAGCGGCGCTTGCGATTGCAGCACAGAATGCTGCAGCATTGGAAGTGGCAAACCGCATTGAATTGCTGCGTAGTGACTGGTGCAGCAAGGTGGATGGAACCTTCGATGTGGTGCTGTCGAACCCGCCTTACATTCCGACGGAGGAGATTTGCGGGCTCGACGCAGATGTGCAAGTGTATGAGCCGCATAGTGCGCTGGATGGTGGGACGGATGGGCTTGATTGCTATCGCAGCATCGTGCAGCAATTGGTGCAGCATTTACACCCCAATGCATTGGTGCTGTTTGAAGTCGGTATGGGACAGGCGAAGGATGTGGCTGCTATCGGCAAAGCGGCGAACTGGAATTTAATTGAAATTGTAAACGACCTTGCGGGAATCGCCCGTGTGGTCGCCTTTGAAACTAACTAAGCGAAAGCTGAGGATTTATGAATAATATGATGCGTAAGAATAATAACCGTGGTGGCAACAATAAGCACCGTAGCGGTGGTGGTAATGGTGGTCGCCGTTACAGCAACAATAATGGCGGCGGCGGCAACCGCGGTGGGGCGAATGACGGGCAGAACCTGCAGCGCCAGAAGCACCACGCTACCCAGCAACTCGGTAAATATAACGATATGGCGCGCAACGCGCAGATCAACGGTGACAGGGTGGATGTGGAATATTACCTGCAGCATGTGGACCATTACACGCGTGTGCTGACGGATATCGCGGCCATCGAGGCGGAGCGTCACTCGCACCAGCGCGAATCGCAGATCGTTCCTGGCGGCCCGAATGACCCGAATGCGCAGCAGCACAACCAAGAGGCTCAGGGCAATCAGGAATCGAGCGAAAATTCTGATCAGGGTTCGAATGGTTCCGATGGAAATACTGAACAATCAGGCGATTACTCAGCAGGGCAGAATCAACCGCGGATGTCGCGACAGCCGCGTCGACATCACAATGAGCCTTCGGATAACGGTGCACGTGAGGCGAACAGCAACACGACGGAGATTCCGCTGCCCGGCAACATTCTGCCGCCGATTTAATTACTCAGTTTTCATTTCGATAAGTGTCAGGCTGAGCTCGCCGATCGCCGTCTTGGCGCTGGCGCGCACGGGTAGAAAGGCCGCGTCCTTGCTGAAATAGAGGCGGATATCGGGGTCGCCTTTCTTGAATTTTTTGAGTTCCTTGGGCGTGTAGCCTTCGATGGGGTTGCGCACGATGCCGACACAGATCGTGTCTTTGTATTCGCCCATCACTTCCACTTTTGCATCGGCCGCGCGGATCATTTTCATCTGGGCAAGGCGCATACCGTCATAGGTACGGGTATCAACTTCCTTAGCGCCATTGGTGAGTGAGGCGTACAGTTCCCGGCGCAAAATCAGCGATGCGGTGATGGGGTCGCGCGCGGTGTTGACCTTGGCGAAGGTAACAGGGGCACGCCAGGCAGGGTCGTCGTCCTTGGTGCGCAGGCGGTTCACGATGTCGCCGTTGGCATCGTAAGTCAGGGTGACGATATCGGGGTCGTCCTTTTTCAGGGGTCGGGATGTGTATTTGGCAGGGATGTATGTATCCTCAGCGGATTTCGTGCCTTCAGCACTTGCAAATTGTGCTTCGTCGCTGATGAGGGCGCCCATACCGCGGGTCTTGGTATCGACGCTGAAGTAGTAACTGGTGGTATCCTCTTTTGCGATGATATTGATGCGGCCCAGCGTGATCCCGCTCCACGCAATTTTATAACGGCCGTTCAATACAAGTGGGGATAGTGTGGGTTCAGCCGCGCTGACCGGTGCTGTCAGTGCAAGGTATAAAACTGCAATTCCAACCTTGTAACCTGTTCGTGAGAGGACCATATTTCTGTTGTAGCAAAAATTTGCAGGTGAGGAAACATGGACTTAGAACAATTTACCGAGAAATCGCGTAAGGTATTGCAAGAAGCACAGAATATTGCGCTTAAGAGTAATCACCAGCGATTCACGACCGAGCATTTGCTGGCAGCTTTGCTGGTGGAGCCAAGCATTCCTGCGCTTCTGGAGGCAATAGGGGCGGATGTGGCGCTGATCAGCGAGCGTAGCAAGGTGGCATTAGCAAAGCTGCCGAAAGTCGAGGGTTCAGGTGCACAGATGTATCTTGGGGCAGAGACAGCGCGGGTGCTGGAACAGTCGAAAGACCTGGCGAAGAAAGCGGGCGATCAATTCGTGACTGTTGAGCGCATCTTGCAAGCATTGGTGATGGAGGGCGATACATCGTCCGCCAAATTGTTGAAAGAAGCGGGTGCGACACCGCAGGTTTTGAACGCGGCCATCAACGATGCGCGCAAAGGGCGCACGGCGACGAGCGCGACGGCAGAAGATAACTTCGAGGCGCTGAGAAAATATAGTCGCGACCTGACTGAACTTGCGGAGCAAGGCAAGCTTGACCCGGTGATCGGGCGGGACGAGGAGATACGCCGGACAATCCAGGTGCTGGCGCGGCGGACGAAGAATAACCCGGTGCTAATTGGCGAGCCAGGGGTTGGCAAGACGGCCATTATTGAAGGTCTCGCGTTACGCATTGTGAATGGCGATGTGCCGGAGGCGTTGAAGCATAAAAAATTGCTGGCACTTGATCTCGGGTCGCTGGTCGCAGGGGCCAAATTCCGGGGGGATTTCGAGGAGCGGTTGAAATCGGTGCTGAATGAAATCGATGCAGCGGCGGGAGAGGTGATTCTCTTTGTTGATGAGTTGCACACCATCGTGGGTGCGGGCGCGGCGGAAGGCAGCATGGATGCGTCGAACCTGTTGAAACCAGCCCTGGCGCGCGGCAGCTTGCATTGTGTAGGAGCGACGACGCTCAACGAATATCGCAAATATATCGAGAAGGATGCCGCGCTGGCGCGGAGGTTCCAGGCGGTGTTTGTCAGCGAGCCAACGGTGGAGGATACGATTTCCATCCTGCGTGGCCTCAAAGAGAAGTATGAACTGCATCATGGCATCACGCTTTCGGATGGGGCTCTGGTGGCGGCGGCGACGTTGTCGCATCGCTACATCACCGACCGGTTCCTGCCGGACAAGGCGATCGATCTGATCGATGAGGCGGGAAGCCGTTTGCGGATGCAGGTGGACAGTAAGCCAGAGGCGCTGGATGAACTCGACCGCAAAATCTTGCAGCGGCGCATCGAGCGCGAGGCGCTGAAGAAGGAATCTGACAAAGCGTCGCGCGACCGGTTGAGCAAGATCGAGGATGAACTCAGCGAGTTCGAGGCCGAATCGAAATTGCTTAGCAAGGCATGGACGGCGGACAAGACACGCCTCGACGAGGCGCGGCATTTGAAGGAGCAGCTGGATGCGGCGCGGGTGGAGTTCCAGCAGACGCAACATAAGGGAAACTTAACGCGGGCGTCGGAATTGTTCTATGGCATCATTCCTGACCTTGAAAAAAAACTACAGGAGGCTGAACAAAGCAAGACCAACGGCGGCGTGAGCGAGACGGTGCGAGAGAAGGATATTGCTTCTGTGGTAAGTCGCTGGACCGGTGTGCCGGTCGAGAAAATGCTTCAGGGCGAGAAGCAGAAATTGCTGGCGATGGAAGAGTCCATCGGCAATCGCGTCATCGGGCAGGAGGAAGCTGTCAAAGCTGTCTCGGCGGCGGTGCGCCGGGCGCGGGCGGGGCTCAAGGATCCGAACCGACCGATTGGCTCGTTCCTGTTCCTCGGGCCGACGGGTGTGGGCAAAACGGAGCTGACGAAGGCGCTCGCCGGGTTCATTTTCAATGACGATACGGCGATGATCCGCATGGATATGAGCGAGTATATGGAGAAGCATTCGGTGAGCCGTCTCATCGGTGCACCGCCGGGGTATGTCGGTTATGATCAGGGTGGGGCGCTCACCGAAGCGGTGCGGCGGCGGCCGTATCAGGTGATCCTGTTCGATGAGGTGGAGAAGGCGCACCCGGATGTGTTCAACGTGCTGTTGCAGGTGCTGGATGACGGACGGTTGACGGACGGACAGGGGCGCACGGTCGATTTCCGCAATACCATCATTGTGCTGACCTCGAATTTAGGGGCGCAGCATCTGGTTGCGTTGAAGGATAACGAGCCTGCCGAGAAGGCGCGCGATGCAGTGATGGAAGCGGTGCGGGCGGCGTTTAGGCCGGAGTTCCTGAACCGGCTGGATGAAATTATTTTGTTCCATCGTTTGGCGAAGAACCAGATGGGGGCGATCGTCGATATCCAGATCAAGTATCTTGAAAAGTTGCTGGCTGACCGTGAGATTACGCTGTCGCTGGATGCGGCAGCGCGGGAATGGCTGGGGGCGCAGGGGTATGACCCGGTCTATGGGGCGCGGCCTCTCAAGCGCGTTATCCAAAAGCAGGTGCAGGATCGCTTAGCGAATATGATCCTCGATGGGAGTATCTCGGATGGGTCGCTTGTGAATATTACGGGAACTGACCTTGGCTTGCATATCGAAGCGGGTGTGCCGGATACGCAGGCGCAAGCTACGAAGAAGCCCAAACGCACGGTGCATTAGCAGCAGGTGTGCATGGCAGAACAACGTGATATCCATGGTAACCAGGTGAATACCGATATTCAGGGGAATGCAACGGACAAGGATGTGCAGGGGAACCGGCCGAAGGATATTCAGGGCAATGAGGCCAGTAAGAAGCCGCAAGGTTCGGCGTAATTTTTAGCTGTGCTATTGGGCGCTGGCGACGGTGTTGCTGGTTTTGGCGAGGCTGGCCAGTTCATTCAACGCAGATTGCTTGGCGGCTTTGAAGGCAGCCATTTGCTTGCCGTTCAGGGCTGAGGCCATGTTGAATTGTTTGGCGACCGGGTTTACCTGAATATCGTTCTGGTGGACTTCGTAATGCAGGTGCGGGCCGGTGGCCATGCCGGTCATGCCGACATAGGCGATCACCTGACCTTGTTTCACGCGGTTACCGACGCTGATCTTGCCGAAGCGGCTGATATGGCCGTAAGCGGTCTCGTATTTGTCATTATGCTTGATGAGCACGAAATTGCCGTAACCGCTCTTCCAGCCTTTGAAGGTTACAACACCATCACCCGCAGCCATGATGGGGGTGCCGGTGGGCGCGCCGAAATCAACGCCTTTGTGGAATTTGGTGTAGCCCAGGAGCGGGTGGGTACGCATGCCGAAGCCCGAGGTGATGTGGACGGCATCGACCGGCGTGCGCAGCAGGGATTTCTTGATGCTGTTGCCTTTGCCGTCAAACCATGACAGCTCGCCGTTGCTATCCTTGTTGCGGAAGATTTCATGCTTCTTGCCGCGCAGGGTGAGGGCTGCGTAGCGCAAGGTGCCGCCCGCGTTGGTGTAGCCATTGCCGGATTTGGCGGGGGCGCGGTCCATGAGCACTTCGATGGTGTCGCCGGGATGGATCTCGCGCTGGAAATCGACATCGTAGCTGAAGGCCTTTATCACTTCGGCCATGGCGGTGGCGGGGATGCGGCCTTCGGCACCGGCTTGCAGCAGGCTACTGCGCACTTTGCCGAAGCCGCGGAAGGTCTTGGCGTTGTTCGTGTCTTCGGTCGCGGCCACGTTAAAGCCACCGTCCTGCAAGCGCTGGAGTTCAATGGTCGAAAGGTTCGGCAGTTTGATGGCAAGTTCTTTCACCGCTGCGGCATCACCCAGTTTTTCGTGGCGCTCGAGTGTTACCGAAATGCGCTGGCCGACCTTGAGTTTCTCGGGGTTGAATTTCGCGGCGAGGGCTTTCACCACCTGATGGGCTTCGCTGTTCTGCACGCGGTTGGCGATGAGCATGTCGAGTAACGTGTCGCCTTTAGTGACTTTGAGCGCGAGGGTGATGGGGTAGGAGACCGGTGTCACTGCAGCGACCTGTTTCTCCTCCTCCTCCTTCGCATGTTTGGCTTCCGCAATCTTGGTATCTTCATCGGCATCCGCCGGTGCAACGCTGAGCTGGCGTTTTTCGGTTTTTTCGTTGAGGGCGATTTCCTGATTATGGGGGAAGACGGCTTCGTAGTTGGGCATGATGACACTGCCGAGCAGGAAATTCATGAAGAACGACATGCCAACCCCGAAGACCGAACCGACGACGAACCAGTTCATGCGCAGGCGGCTCAGGCGTTTCACGCTGATGGGGCGCGCGACCGGGCCGGTCGCCACTGCGGGAATGGGGGAAATCACGATCGGTTTGACCGATGCAACGCGCATACACACCTTTTTTAACTTTTGACCTGCACTATATCTAGGGCGCAGAGAATCCCGCTAATTTATGGTAATGGTGAGTAATTGCAACGAAATTATGCAATAAAAGGTCGATTTTTCATAAGTAATCGATACTATAGGTTGTGGTCAAAAGGGCACATTGGGGTCTAAACCGGGTAATTTTTGCAACAGCCTGCACAATCTTAACGTTTCGCGTGCGGAATTTAATTGAAGATGCCTAAAGGAAACTAGCGCGATTTCGTCTGACCAAGTGTGCCAGTTTGTATGCGACCAACTTCATCGGTGAGGCTCCATGTTGTATCGAATGCGGTTTTGTCGATGCCTGTGGCGCGGCCATTATCGGCTTTGAGGGTGGAGCCTTCGCCCAAGAACTGATGGCTGCCAAGCCCCCATGCATCTTTGATGACGGTAGGTTTTGTGATGGCTTCATACAGAATCTTAGATGGCAAGCCTTTAGGGCGGAAGAATGCGCCTTCTGCGTTGAGGTCGCCGCCTACTAATTCGTACTTCTCTTCGATTGTTTTCTTGCCATTGGGGGTGCCATCGGCCTCACGTGGCATGTAAGCATCTACTTGGCCATTAGGTAATTGATTAATAAATATATATTCGCCGCCTTTGGCGGTGACGCGGGATTCTTCGACCTTGCCGGGATTGGCGATAATCTCTTCGCCAGGCTTTGCTATTTTTATCAGTGTCGCCTTGGTCTTTTTGCCATAGGCGGAATTGCTAAAGTCGAGCTTTGTTGTGTCGAGTACAGCGTAATTTATCCCATCGCTATGGGTCATCATTTCGCCGGTATATGCGTTTTCGATATTTGTCATCGTATTCTCCTTTTATAAGTAGTTGCATTATGCTGCTATCGATAGCTTTTGTAACGTGAAGTTATTGTGACAATCCGGACTTTTGCCCCGTCTTTGAGCCTGCAGCCCTATCCGATCATTTTGGATAGGATAAAAATTCTATCATTTATGCTTGACGATAGTGGCACTCCTCCTTATAAAGCGCGCTCCCGACGTTATGCGTCGCAAAAAATACTCGGCAAGATACTACAAAAAACCCAGTGTTTCAGCGCCTCTTCGTCGGTTCGCCCGTTTGCGAAAGCAAACAAAACGGATAACCTAACCTAATTATCGTGGCTTGGGCATAGTAACCCAAATACCCACGGATAAGAAAGAGGACTGACACATGCCAACAATCAACCAGTTGGTTCGCAAAGGCCGTCACCCGCAGAAGGCGCGTGACAAGGTCCCTGCGATGGAAGCGTGCCCGCAGAAGCGTGGCGTTTGCACCCGCGTATACACCACGACCCCGAAAAAACCGAACTCCGCGCTTCGTAAAGTGGCCAAGATCCGCCTGACGAATGGTTTCGAGGTCATCGGCTACATTCCGGGTGAGGGCCACAACCTGCAGGAGCACAGCGTTGTGCTGATCCGCGGCGGCCGTGTGAAAGATTTGCCCGGCGTTCGTTACCACATCATCCGTGGTACCCTCGATACGCAAGGGATTCCAAAACGTCGCAAGCGTCGTTCGCATTACGGCGCGAAACGTCCGAAATAGATTCAGGAGTATTTATGTCACGTCGTCACGCCGCCAAAGAGCGGGTTACTTTACCGGATGCCAAGTTCCACAACATGGTCGTTGCGAAATTCATGAGTACACTCATGTATGATGGCAAGCGTTCGGCTGCCGAAGAAATCGTGTATGGTGCATTCGACATCATCCAGCAGAAGACCGGCAAAGATCCGATCGTCGTGTTCAACGATGCACTCGATAACGTGAAGCCATCGGTCGAGGTGCGCTCGCGCCGCGTCGGTGGTGCGACCTATCAGGTTCCAACCGAAGTGCGTAACAAGCGCCAGCAGGCACTTGCTATCCGCTGGTTGATCATTGCTCTGCGTAACCGTGGTGAGAAGACCACACGCCAGCGCATGGCCGGTGAGATCATGGATGCGGCATCGGGCCGCGGCAACGCCGTGAAAAAACGTGAAGAAACCCACCGTATGGCAGAAGCGAATAAAGCGTTCAGCCATTACCGTTGGTAGTCGTTTAAAATTATACAGGGATTCAAGAGAGAAAAATGCCACGTTCAACACCATTAGATCACTACCGTAATATCGGGATCATCGCTCATATCGACGCGGGTAAGACCACGACGACCGAGCGTATCCTGTACTATACCGGCAAATCCCACAAAATCGGTGAAGTGCACGAAGGTGCCGCCACGATGGACTGGATGGAACAAGAACAAGAGCGCGGCATTACGATTACATCCGCGGCGACGACCTGCTTCTGGAACAAGGAAGACGAGCTCTACCGTATCAACATCATCGATACTCCCGGCCACGTGGATTTCACCATTGAAGTCGAGCGTTCGATGCGCGTCCTTGATGGCGCGGTGACAGTGTTCGATTCCGTTGCCGGTGTGGAGCCGCAGTCGGAGACTGTTTGGCGCCAGGGCGACAAATACGGCGTACCGCGTATCTGCTACGTTAACAAAATGGACCGTACCGGTGCGGACTTCTACCGTTGCGTGGAAATGATCATCGACCGCCTCGGCGCGAACCCGCTGGTGATGCATTTGCCGATCGGCTCGGAAGAGCATTTCCAGGGCATGATCGATCTGGTGCTTATGAAAGCCATCGTCTGGGGTGGTGAAGAACTCGGTGCTAAATTCGACATCGTCGAGATTCCGGCTGAGTACGCTACGAAAGCCAAAGAATACCGTGAGAAGCTCATCGAAGCTGCCGTTGAAATGGACGACAAGCTGCTCGAAGCCTATCTCGAGCGTGGTGAAGAGCCGTCGGTCGCCGACCTGAAAAAATGCATCCGCAAAGGGACGCTCGCGTTCAAATTCGTTCCGGTTCTGTGCGGTTCGTCGTTCAAGAACAAGGGCGTTCAGCCGATGCTGGATGCCGTGGTCGACTACCTGCCAACCCCGCTTGACCGTGGTGAGATGGACGGGATCGACCCGAACAGCAAAGAAGGCGAAGAGCCAACCATCCTCAAGCGCAAGCCAGATGACAAGGAAGCCTTGTCGCTGCTCGCGTTCAAGATCATGGATGACCCCTTTGTCGGCTCGATCACGTTCTGCCGCATCTATTCTGGTACGCTGACCTCGGGTTCGGCCGTTGCCAACTCGACCCGCGACAAGAAAGAGCGCGTGGGCCGTATGCTACTGATGCATGCGAACAGCCGTGAAGATATCAAAGAAGCCTACGCTGGTGACATCGTGGCGCTGGCGGGCCTGAAAGAGACCCGTACCGGTGACACGCTGTGCAACCCGGACAAGCAGATCATTCTCGAGAAAATGGAATTCCCTGAGCCGGTGATCGAGCTTGCGGTCGAGCCAAAATCGAAAGCGGACCAGGAGAAACTGGGCGTTGCGCTCAGCAAACTGGCTGCTGAGGATCCGTCGTTCCGGGTTTCGACAAACCACGAGACCGGCCAGACCATCCTTAAAGGGATGGGTGAGCTGCATCTCGACATTAAAGTCGATATCCTGCGCCGTACCTATAAAGTTGAAGCGAACGTGGGTGAGCCACAAGTGGCGTACCGCGAGACCATCAGCAAGAAATACCAGGAAGACTACACGCACAAGAAACAATCGGGTGGTTCGGGTCAGTTCGCTCGCGTCATTATCGATTTCGAGCCGCTTGAGCCGGGTTCGGGCTTCGTGTTCGAGAACAAGACGGTCGGTGGTTCGGTGCCTAAGGAATATATCCCGGGCGTTGAAAAAGGCCTTGAGTCAATGCTCAATAGCGGCGTTGTCGCTGGCTTCCCGACCATCGATTTCAAGGCGACCCTCGTTGACGGTGCGTACCATGATGTGGATTCGAGCGCGCTGGCATTCGAGATTGCGGCGCGTGCTGCATTCCGTGAAGGCATGGCGAAAGCTGGTCCGAAATTGCTTGAGCCAATCATGAAGGTCGAAGTCGTGACCCCTGAGGATTACCTCGGCGACGTCATCGGCGATCTGTCGAGCCGCCGTGGTTCGGTACAGGGCATGGACCAGCGCGGTAATGCCCGCGTGGTGAATGCGACCGTGCCGCTGGGCCAGATGTTCGGTTACGTGAACAAACTGCGCGGTATGTCGCAAGGTCGCGCAAGCTACAGCATGGTGTTCGGTAATTACGCGGAAGTGCCGTCGCACATCGCGGATGAAGTGAAGAAAAAATCAGCAGCATAATTTAGAAATTTGTAAGGAGAAGAGTCATGGCGAAGGAAAAGTTCAACCGGTCGAAGCCGCATTGCAACATTGGGACGATTGGTCACGTGGATCACGGGAAGACGTCGTTGACGGCTGCGATCACGAAGGTTCTGGCGAAGACGGGAGGTGCGACGTTCCGTGACTACGGTTCGATTGATGCGGCACCGGAAGAGAAGGCACGTGGGATCACGATTGCGACGGCGCATGTTGAGTATGAGACGGCGAACCGTCACTACGCGCACGTAGATTGCCCAGGCCACGCGGATTATGTGAAGAACATGATCACCGGTGCGGCGCAGATGGATGGCGCGATTTTGGTTGTGTCGGCAGCGGATGGCCCGATGCCACAGACCCGTGAGCATATCCTGCTTGCCCGTCAGGTTGGCGTTCCTGCGATCGTCGTGTTCCTGAACAAGTGCGACATGGTGGATGACAAAGAGTTGCTTGAGCTTGTGGAGATGGAAGTGCGTGAGCTCCTGAGCAAGTATGACTTCCCAGGCGACACGATCCCGATCATCCATGGTTCGGCATTGTCGGCTCTTGAAGGTAAAGCGGATGGGTTCGGTGAAGAAGCGATTCTGAAACTGATGGCGGCAGTGGATGAGAGCATCCCGCAGCCAGCACGTGCGGTTGACCAGCCGTTCCTGATGCCGGTTGAGGATGTGTTCTCGATCTCGGGTCGTGGTACCGTAGTCACTGGCCGCGTCGAGCGTGGCATGGTGAAAGTGGGCGAGGAGCTGGAAGTTGTGGGTCTGAAAGACACGCAGAAGACGACCTGCACGGGTATTGAGATGTTCCGCAAGCTGCTGGACGAAGCTCAGGCTGGCGATAATGCTGGCGTTCTGCTGCGCGGCCTGAAGCGTGAGGATGTGGAGCGTGGCCAGGTACTGGCGAAGCCCGGCACGATCACGCCGCACACGAAGTTCGAAGCTGAGGCGTATATCCTCAACAAGGATGAGGGTGGCCGTCACACGCCGTTCTTCACCTCGTACCGTCCGCAGTTCTACTTCCGCACGACCGACGTGACGGGAGTGGTAACGCTGCCGGCGGGTGTTGAGATGGTGATGCCGGGCGACAACGTGAAGATGGAAGTCCTCCTCATCGCCCCGATCGCGATGGACCAGGGCCTGCGCTTCGCTATCCGTGAAGGCGGCCGTACCGTCGGTGCAGGCGTCGTCGCGAAGGTGTTGGCGTA
>JBMOIY010000009.1:0-33796 GCA_049317085.1 Rickettsiales bacterium
CCGTTTCTTCAAGCGCCAAGCTCAGCATCATGCGGATCGGTTCATAGAACGATTCAGGCATGCCGGAAGAATCGTAAAGCGCTTTGAACCCAAGCTGGCCCGGATCGATCAGCAGTATCCGCGCATTGCTCGCCGGAATGCCGACCCGCTTGGCGATGGCTGTTTCAAAGAAGCGCAAATCACCGATGCATAGCGAACGGATGATGACCGAATCGGTCAGCCTCTTGTTGCGATGCATATCATCGACGAGATAATTAATGTCGTTCTGGCTCATCCACGGCGAAATGAATTGCAACACCGCGGTTTCGCGCGCGCCCACCGTCGCTTCTTCCACCACATGCAGGTTCATACGATATTTACGCGTCAGCTGCTTCTTCAACGTGTCGGACACGTTAGCGAACAGTTTCTCTGCGAACTGATAGGGCAGCCCGCCACGCATCACCAGTTCTTCAAGCACTGAGTTGTCACGGGCGAATTCGTCAAGGATGATATCCATGCTTGTATCTGCCAGTACCGTACCTTTGTTGGCAAGCAGCGTACGTGTCACTTCACGGTCATGTTTCTCGACCAGCGCATGACTGAGTTCTTTCGATACAGTTTCACGCCGTGCCACCGCTTTCAGTTTCGGATGCTCGCGCGTCGCTCGTACGATGGCAATCAGGTCTTCTTCACTCAATACATGGCTGAACTCGAGTAACGGCACCGCGACTTCCGCGCGGTCATTCGCCAGCGCCCAGATGATATCGTGCGGCACCTGCATGGAATGCTTGAGCGACTCTGCCATCAGCAGCCGCACCTTCATTTCCGTATCTTTGAGCAGCAGGCGGAAAATTTCGTTGGCAAGCTTCTGCTCATTTTCGTTGTAAAGACCGGAGTGGTAACCGTTGGAGATTTTTTCGCAGATGCGGGTACGCATGGCAGGTGACGGCTCGCGGACGAGTAATTCAATATCCTCGCGCGTAATATTCATAGAAGAACCGGCTATCTGTTGGGATGTGAGCACACGAATCCTTAACTTCTAGTAATACTAACCCTAAAACATTAACACTTTATTAAAATTTTGTCCATTGCGAGCCGCAATCCAAGGAATACCTTAGCAATTCGAGCGCCTGTTTCCAACGCTTGACGTGATTCTATACTCTTGTAGAACCGTATTTTTAAGAACATGACGAAGGAGCAACACTTCATGAGCGCCACCAGCAGTAAGGTCTATGCCGACGCCAAATCCGCTCTGAGCGGCCTTCTTCGCGATAATATGACCATCATGTCGGGTGGTTTCGGCCTCTGCGGCATCCCCGAACATTGCATCCTGGCCCTGAAAGAAGCGGGCACGAAAGGCCTCACCATCATCAGCAACAATTGTGGGGTGGATGAGTTTGGCCTCGGTATCCTGCTGAAAGACCGCCAGATTGCTAAAATGGTCAGTTCCTATGTCGGTGAGAACAAAACCTTCGAGACCCAATATTTGAACAAGGAACTCGAAATTGAGTTTAACCCGCAAGGCACGCTGGCCGAGCGCATCCGCGCAGGCGGCGCGGGCATTCCCGCCTTTTTCACCAAGACTGGGGTCGGCACCATCGTCGCCGACGGCAAGGAACTGCGCGATTTCAACAGCGAGACCTACATGATGGAGACCGGCCTCACCGCCGACCTCGCCATTGTCAAAGCATGGAAAGGGGACAAAGCCGGCAACCTCATCTTTCGTAAGACCGCCCGCAACTTCAACCCGATGATGGCCATGGCCGGCAAGGTCACCGTCGCCGAGGTCGAAGAACTGGTGGAGATTGGCGAGCTGGACAGCAACGACATCCACACGCCCGGCATTTTCGTCCAGCGCATTTTTGAAGGTAAGAATTTCGAAAAACGCATTGAACAACGCACAACCAGAAAGGCCTCCTAACATGAAAAAACTTCTCGCTACCCTCGCCGTCCTCGCGCTCGCCACCCCAGCCTTCGCTGGCACATTGGTCGATGCCCATGGCAACCCCATCGGCACTAAGGACAATCAGGTCATCGCCACCACCACCGATAGCGCAGCACCAGTCGTTGCCGATCCTGCACCGAAAGCAAAAGTGACCAAGCACAAAAAGAAAGCCGCAAAGAAAAAGCCGTTAGCGAAAAAAGCCCCTACCCCAGCAGCTGCGGTAAGCACCCCGCCAATGCCGGAGCCAGCAGCCGCACCAAGCGGTGTACAGTACTAAGGAAAAGGGGGGCATCAGCCCCCCTTTTATTGCGCATAAATATGTTGCGTAATCAGCGAGGGCAAACAGGCCCCACCATCGAAACTTGCAATTTCAGGTTCGGCAGGTTGATTGCCTCACCAATTTGCTGCTCCATACCCGAATAATGAACGTAGCTTTTGAATTTGTCCTTCGCTTCCCTGCACGCAGCATTGACAGAACGCGCGTCCGGCACCACGCGCAACGCTGGGTTCACGTGAAGCGTGCTACCGACGGCAGCTTGCACTTCTGGCAATGAATGCGCATCCAGTGTCACCCGCGGAAGCGCGACCGGCATGCAGAGCACTGGCATCCCATGAGCCTGCGCCACACTAGAGATCTGCGACATCACAACTGCGACATCATACGGTATGCGGCTAGGCACTGGATTAATGCAATTCACTTCCAGCACAGCTATCCCGTTAGGGCGCTGAATAGGGGCTTGAGTAGGTTGGGCCATGAGTAACTCCCTCTAAAGAATAACGCATCTTATCCCGTCCCCAACCGCGATTGTATGACGATTTCGTGAAGATTGGCCCCTTTACAACCCCCGCAAGGCTGCTAGAATCGGCACCAATGAATCACGGTATCCCAATGACTTGGAACCCAATCGATAAGGAGCGCGCCACATGACGAACGTCATGACCAGTTTGCAGCTCGCCGTGTTCATCCTGCTGCCTTTCTATTACCTGAGTGCATTGCTGTTCTGGTGCCGCACCATCGCCGCCTCGCCGAACCGCGTGCGCTTCGCCGTCGCGCTGCCTTTCGTGCTGGTGATGCTCTCCTCGGGCTTCAGCTTCAACATGTCGGCAACCTGCATGTTCATCAGTGGCACCCTTTTCTGCGCCGCCGTCTATTACGACCGCCACGAACTGCGTACCTACCACGAAGTATTCCGCGGAATACTCATCCCCACCATGATTCTTTTCCTGCTTGGCATGGTGACGTTTGCACTCATGCCCCTTATCAGCCCCCAGTTGGATTGACCTGATGATGAAACACCTCAGCTTCCTCGCCCTGCTCTTCGTCGCCACCGCCGCGAACGCCGGGAAACTTGTCGACTGCACCGGCAGCAACGCGGGCGGCGAAGGCTGCGCCAAACCGCTGGTCATCGCCAAGGAGCGCAACTCCGTCACCCCGACTAATAATAGCGAGGGAAAAAAGAAAGATAAAGACAAACAAAAAGCGAAGCCCGCCACCACCAAACCTTCCACTTCCGTCGGCAGATCCTCCACCAAAAAACCCGAACCGACCGACATCCCGACCGTCGACCGCACCGGTCGCGTTACCTATTGCAGCGTGGATGAAACCCCGACCGTCGACGATGGTAAGGTGAGTTGTAAACCACGCGGCAAGCAGCGCCGCCGCACCCCACCCATCATCCTCAACACCTCCGGCCACGTCATCTACCCGCCCGGTACCAACTTTATCGATGGCTTCGGCAACATCATCCATTGCGAGGGCCTGCTCATCATCGACAATACCGGCACCCGCCCCCTGATTACCTGCGAAAGCAATGACCGCACGCCTGACGTGGTCGACAACAACCCGCCTGGCACGCCATCGGCCCCCGCACCGTTGCGGCGCTCCCGATTGCCGTCCGACAAGAATTTACCTTCCGACACCACACCGGAATTGCAATCGGACCACTAATCTTCTAATCCGGTTCCATAACGAATGAGGTGACCTATGGCTTGGAATCGTGACGACATGTGCATGCGCGCAGCAAAAGAACTGCGCGACGGCTTTTACGTGAATCTCGGCATCGGTATCCCGACGCTCGTGGCGAACCACATCCCGGCGGGCATGTATGTCACCCTGCAATCCGAGAACGGCATGCTCGGCATGGGGCCCTTCCCCATCGAGGGCACGGAGGACGCAGACCTTATCAACGCCGGGAAACAGACCATTTCCGAACTCCCCGAGAGCGCCTATTTCGATTCCGCCACCAGCTTTGCGATGATTCGCGGCGGCCATGTCGACCTTACGATTTTAGGTGCACTTCAAGTGAACGCGCGCGGTGATCTCGCCAACTGGATGGTCCCGGGCAAAATGGTCAAAGGCATGGGCGGGGCGATGGATCTCGTCGCGGGCGTGAAACGCGTCGTCGTCATCATGGAACATAATGCGAAGGACGGTTCGGCCAAACTGGTCAAGGAATGCAACCTGCCCATGACCGGTGTCGGCGTTGTCGACCTCGTCATCACCGACCTCGGCGTCTTCGAGATCACGCCCGCAGGCATGGCCCTCATCGAACTCGCGACCGGTGTCACCCTCGAAGAGATCACCGCGAAAACCGAAGCGCCCTTTACCAACGCCCTCGCCAAAAAAGCGGCGTAATTGCTGCCCGTCCTTTATGGCCATACATTCCTCAACCGTATCGGGTTAAGCCGTCTCTGCGCCCTCGTCCTCGCCGGATATTTCCTGAGCAGCCTTATCATCCAGCAATTACTGCCCAAAGCGGAACGCCTCCTCTACACCCCGTTCAGCATGAGCCTCTGGCCCGTGCTGTTCGCACTGCTCATCGTCCTGCACGCCATCGCGCAGGAACGCCGCGTGCCGCGTGGCAGCCTCACCACGCGTAAGTATTGGCTCGATGCCGGTTACATGCTACTCGCCGGCTTCGTCTTCTTCACCTTCTGCGCCAGCTTCGGTTACATGAAATCGCTGATACCTACCATCCATCCCTACACACTCGACCCGTTGTTACAGAAGATCGACATCGCCCTGCATGGCGGCACCGCCCCGCTCGGCTGGTTCCAATCCCTGCTCACCCCAGCCCTCACCGTCGAAATGAACAGCCTCTACCTCGTCAGCTGGATCACCGTCATCACCCTCTATTTTTTCTGGCAGCTGATGCGCGAGCCGAGCGTCGGCCGCAGCCAGTTCATCAGCGTGTTTTATTTAACATGGATCGTCGCTGGTATCCTGCTCGCCACCCTCCTCGCCTCCGTCGGCCCCATCTATTATGCCGAGTTTTACAATGACGCTTACAGCACGCTGAACGCGGGCTATATGAAGCAGCTCTACGGCAGCGGCACCACAAAGAGCCTGCTCGCTGTCGATGCCCGCGAACTGCTATTAGGTTTCCAGAAGAACGGCAGCATCACCGACTACAACGGCATTTCCGCCATGCCCTCCTTGCATGTCGGCGTCGCTTTCCTTATCGCCCTTCATAGTTATGTCTACGAGCGCAAACTCATCTGGATCACCATCCCGTTCGCACTGCTAATGTTTGTCGGCTCCGTCGCCCTCGGCTGGCATTACGCCATCGACAGTTACGTTTCGGTCCTTGTTGTCATCATTCTATGGAAATTGAACCGCCGCGATCTTCTGCGTGTCAGAGTCCGCCCAGTCGGCAGATAAGCTTCCACTCCGCTGCCGTCACCGGCTGCACCGAAAGCCGCGCGGAAGTCACCAGCGACATCTTCTTCAGCGCTGCCGTGTCTTTCACTTGCGCTAACGTGACGGGCTTCTTCAACGCCTTTACCGCTTTCACATCCACCATGCCGAACTGACCTTTTTCATCCGTCGGGTCGGGATAAAATTCCTTGATGACCTCGACGATGCCGACGATTTCTTTACCCTCGTTACTATGATAAAAAAATCCGCGGTCGCCGGCCGCCATGGCCATCATCTGCTGTTTGGCGAGATGGTTGCGCACGCCATTCCAATGCGTGCCTTTCGCGCCAGCTTTCACTTGCGCATCCCAGCCCCATACCGAGGGTTCGGATTTGAATAACCAATAGTTCATGTCACATCTCCATCCATCGCCAGCCGAAATGCAGTATACCTGCGGCCAAACCCAGACCCTGCAGCACTACCCGGTGCAGTACATAATACGCCAATGCATAGCGGGACAGGTACAGCACTCCATGCGCAACCCCTGCGGGCATCGGCAGATGCACCGCACGATAGCGATAGCACGCCAGCGCACCCATCAGCAGCACCATACTTACGATGATCCATACCTGCTGGTACACGTCATACGCAAGCAACGACAGCTGCAGCCCGATATAGAAAATGAACGCCGCCACCGCGACCATCATGCCGCGCCGCGTCATAATCTGCCCCGTGCGCACGGCATAGCCCATCAACGCGAACAGCAATCCTCCCGTACCATAATCCACGAACAGCGCCGTCGGCAAGGCCAGGATGAGGCAGGCAAGGCACAGCATCAACGGCTCGCGTTCCAGCAGTTGCTTCCGCTCGACCAGTTGCAGCATCCACTGGCACGCAAGAATAGTGAACAATATATTCAGCGGGAAAAGCGCGCCACCCAGTAATGGCTGCGCCACAGCCATTACCACGGCCCAAATCAGTATATCTTTCCTGAACGGTGTGAGTGGTGTGCTGCCGATCAGGAAAAGGAATATTGGAAACGCCAACCGCCCGATCGCCCGCAACCAGAGTATATCAGGATACAGATACGCCCCGACATGATCGATGGTCATGAAGGCAATCGCGAAGACTTTGAGCAGGTGATGTGTTGTAAAGACAGTGGGAGATTCCTGCATCACATCTATCCTCAATTACCTAAGCGAGCCGGGCGAGCGAGCCATCAGCGCAGCAAGCTGAGCATAAGTTTGGTCGGTAGACCAAACCCAAGCAACTAAAAACTACTCGGCGTATTCGACTTCGACGCCCCGTTTCTTGAAATAGGTCTGTAGCATCTTGCGGCCCTGACGATTATTTTGTGGCAGGCGCTCCTTGACCATCGTCACATTCTTCTCGCCCGCAGTTGCAAGCGCGGCCTTCAGTTCCGCAATCGCCGCGTCCAAACCAACATTATTATCGTTGAGGGAAGCATGTACTTTCTCGAGCGCTTCATTGACTGTCATGATCTTACGCCTTCAACTCGAACGTGGCATCGACTTCGACCGCGACACCGAACGGCAGGCCCGACACGCCGACCGCAAAGCGCGCATGCTTGCCCGCATCGCCCATCAGGTTGACCATCAGATCCGACGCGCCATTGGCGACTTTCGGGTGATCGGTGAAATCATCCGGTGCATTCACAAAGATGCCCATGCGAATCAGCTTGGCGACCCGCGCGAGATCGCCACCCAACACTTTGCTGACATGCGCGAGGATGTTGATGGTGCAGAGCCGCGCACATTCCTGCCCCTGCTCGATGCTGAATTCACGCCCCACTTTGCCGATGAATTGCGGCTTGCCGCCTTCCATAGGTAGTTGCCCAGAAACATAAAGCGTGTTGCCGCTAATGGTACACGGCACATAGTTCGCCGCGGGCAAACTAACTTCCGGCAAAACAATGCCCATTTCTTTAAGTTTTTCAGTCAGGGTTACCATGGTTAAGCTCCTTGGGCAAAGGTGGAATGCCACTCATTTAGCTCATGCCCCGGGGTATTGCGAGGCAAAACAAGCCTCTATCCACGGTCCTTTAACATGGTTTTCACTACCCATCCACCCATGCTATAAGAAACTCCTCTGTTAAGGATTATCCTAGGCAGTCATTAACAATAATGACACTCGGCACCCCCATTAGAAAGCCCGATCGACGACCGAACCAAAAAAAATCTCCATAGATACCAAGTGAATACCAATAAAATACAATGTGGTCTGCGACCAAACCCGTTTCTGCAGACTGTGGTAAATATGTATAAACATTTATCTAAAATATGACGATATGATGACAATTGTCATAAAACTGTCATAAAACCGTCATAAAATTGTGCTACCTTAAGCATACGGAATAATCGTCATCGTTAGGGTCTTCCCGCGGTTATCTGCAAACAAAACTCAAGGAGTCTGCTATGAAGTTAAGTGTAACGACCGATCAAATGAAGAATGCGCTGATGGCGCTGTTCGCAGTATACGCCGTTATGTTGCTGCCAATGGACGCAATGGCAACGGACCCGACCGGTCTGTCGAACGTACTATGTAACGTGGTTCACTGGTTCACCGGCCCAATCGGTACCGGCATCGCGACCCTCGCCATCATCGTTATCGGTGTTGGTGCCCTGATGGGGAAAGTATCCTGGGGTATGGCGATCATCGTCGGTCTCGGCGTCGGCGTCATCTTCGGTGCGCCAAGCATCGTAGAAGCACTCGGCGGCAACTCGACTGGTTGCTAATGCCAACCCCCGCGCCCTTCAGCAGCGGGGTTGCCTGAAACATGGATCCGCGTGGGTGAACCCCACGCGGATTCGTGCAATTGATAGTCTAGGAATATCACATCCATCTTTCGGATTTTCTCACCAATTCGAGTTTTGACGGGTTTATATGGCAAGTAAGACCACCGCATCGAAGCCCCGTCCCGCACCCAAGAAAAAGAAGGACAAGAAGGACAAAACGAGCAAAGAGCTCGAAGTCTTTGAGGACATAGCGGACGACGTGATAGAATCGGATTTCGTTCCTTACAGCTGTCTGTTCGACGCCTCCACCATCGCAACCAAAGACTGTGAACTCCTCCAGACCATCAAAATCACCGGCCTTGGCTACGAGAACGCCACCCATGGCGATCTGCGCACCGCAGTGCGCGCCACCATCCGCCATACTATTCCGGATCCATCATACGCTATCTGGCTTCACACGCTGCGCCGCAAGCAGATCGCCCTTCCGCGGGGCCATTACCCGGATGCCTTTAGCGGGAAGGTCGATGAGTCCTGGCGCGCGACGCAACCCACTTCCACGACCTATGTCAACGAGCTCTATATCAGCATCGTGCGCGCTAGCGACCCATCGAACATCGGCAACCTGAAGGTTTTCAAACAGAGCTTCATCCGCAAGCGCGACATAGGTATTCGTAGTAAGCATATGGACAGATCACTGGTCGAGCTCACCAAGACCGTGAACAACATGCTGCAGATGTTGCAGCCTTTCGGCGCCCGCCTGCTGACCCTGGTTGAGCGCAACGGGATCTTCTACAGCGAGCAACTGGAATTCCTTGAGAAGCTCATCAACCTTGAGGAACGCCCCATGCCCGCACCTGAGCGCGACCTGTCGCAGGTGCTGACAAGCGGCGAAATCACCTTCGGCTTCAATGCCATGGAAGTGCGCTCGGCCGATGGCCACCGTCGTTTCGCCGCCATCCTCACATTGAAGGAATACAAGGAATCCACCCTCGCTGGCATTGACAAATTCCTCGCCATCCCCTGCGAGCTCATCGTTAGCCAGTGCTTCGATTATACCGGCGGCATCACCGCGCAGGAGGAATACCAGAAACAGGCGCAATACCTCACCTATAGCGATGATAAGGACCTCGCCCAATGGATGGAGATCGACCGCTTGATGAACACCAAGCAGGGCAACAACCTCAAATCCTACGGCCAGCAACAGACCACCATTTTCCTGATCGCACCGGGCATCAACCAGCTTGAGGCGAACATGCGCATGGTGCAACGTTCGCTCAATCGCCTCGGCATGGTCGTCATCCGCGAGGATTTGCACTTCGAGGAATGCTACTGGTCGCAACTGCCCGGCAACTTCTCCTTTGTCTCGCGCAAGCGCGCAGTGGACACCGACCATCTCGCTGGCTTCGTCAATCTGCAGGCGGCCCCGATGGGCAATGCCAAAGGGTCGCCATGGGGCCCGCCCGTCAGCCTTTTCACCACCGTGCAAGACGCACCCTATTATTTTAATTTCCACCACAAGAAATCCGCCAACAGTATCCTGCTCGGCAAACCCGGAAGCGGACGCACCACCTTTGCCCATTTGCTTCTTACCCAGGCACGCAAACTGCCGATGAACTTATGGTACCTTGATGTGCATCACCGCAGCGCCCCGTTCATCACCGCCATGGGCGGCAAGGTGCTAACCCCCGGCACGCCGGAATGTCAGTTCAACCCTTTCCATTTGCCCGAAACCCAAACGAACCGCGAGTTCCTCGCACTCTGGGTCTCGACCCTGATCGATCCGACCGGCGCGTCGCTTAACCAGTCGACCCTTTCCTTTTTTCAATCGGCCGTCGATACCATCCTTCAATTACCACGCGAGCAGCGTCGCATCGCCGCACTCGCCAGTATTCTTCGTGAAGCCGACGCCCTGCTCGCCGCCGAGATTCAACGCTATGCTGCCGGCGGCCCCTTCGGCGAACTGTTCGATGCCCCGGCCGATAATTTTGCTGCCGGCAAACTCACCAGCTGGCAGATTGGCCGTTGGATGAATAACCCCGCTACGCGCGTTCCACTGACCGCGTACCTACTGCATCGCCTTACCAGTGCACTGGACCGCTCGCCGACCATGCTCGTACTCGACGAAGGCTTCCGCGTGCTCGACACACCACTCTACAGCGCCCGTATCGCCGGATGGTACGACTACCTCTCACAAAATAACGCAGGCGTGTTCCTCATGACCGAAAATATCGATGAAGCAGCCAGCTACCATTTCACCCCCGCGCTGCGCGATAAATCCGCGACCCTATTCGCCATGGCCGACAAGCGCCCCGACCTTGGCTACGCCATGGGCTTTGGTTTCACACCCGAGGAAGTTGTATCGCTCAGCTATATCGATGGCAATGCCTACCATGTCCTGCAGAAACGCACGAACGAGACCGTCGTCATCCGTGCTGGCCTGACGGGTTTCCCGCCCACCACCCTGCAGACACTGAGCGGCCGCACCAGCCCGGGCACGACACTATCCCCCGCCGCACAACTTGCGGAATTGATGGGCTACAACAAACAGGCAAGTTGATGCATCACGCACGCTCAACCAGTAACGTATGGGCGCTCCTCGCCGCCATGCTGGTGTATGGATTTTTCGCCAATGGCGCCTACGCAATCGGCAACGATCTCGTTCCCGGTGGCTTCGCCTGTGTCGCCGGACAGTCGATCGGCCAGCTCTTCTCCATGAGCCCAGATTGCCCCACCGAACTGCGCACGGATAATTTTTTCTCCTTCCTCATCTGCAATATGGAGCAAATATCGAGTGATCTGCTCGGCCGCATGTTCTGCGGCATGGCCGCAAACCTTGAACCCTCTGTCTGGGCTGCTGTCACCCTTGCTGTTGTTCTCTTCGGTGTTTCCTTTCTTATCGGCCTGACCCCAGCGACCGGGCGTGAAGCGATCATGTTCCTGCTCAAGCTCGGCTTCGTCATCTCGTTTGCGACCGAGGCAGACACGATCATCGACTATGGCTACAAAGGTCTCATTGGCGGCATCCAGACCGGGGTGAGCATCGTCCTCACGGTGATGAATGGAAGCAACATCTATAGCGGTGCCGACCTGTACGCCCAGCTTGATAAGTTCGTCGCCAACGCCATCAATTATGCCACCGACGGCCAGGGCAAGACCGGCGACGATTCCTGCAAGAACGCCATCTTCGCCCTCATCGCCACCATGATGGTCGTCTTCCCGCTGATGGGCTACATGGCGCTGGTGATCGTCGCCCGCATCGCCATTACAGTCTTCCGCGCCGTGTTCGGCTATGTCTATGCCGTCACCGGCATCGCTTTTCTGATGATTCTTTCGCCCTTCTTCCTGTGCTTCCTGCTGTTCAAGCAAACGCAGCAATTCTTCCAGAAATGGCTGGGCTACCTCACCTCTTTCATGTTGCAGGCCATTATCCTGTTCGCCTTCCTTTCCTTCATCGTCTCGCTGAAATTGTCCGACAACAACGTCCTCTCCAACCTCACCGATGTCATGATGTATAAGAAAGAAGAAGCCACTGGCACCTCATTCCGCTGGCCATGGCAATACTGCACCCTGTGCGATTTCGACTTCGTGGACAAAACGAACGGCAACGTATTGCCGGTTGATGCCCCCGATAACATGACCAACGCCGAGCTAAGATGCAAGACGCCCAGGGAAGCGATCCGCCCCACCTTCGCTACTTCGCCCGATAGCCAGGGTCAGCTGGGTAGATTGCTCGAACTAGCTGGCCTCGGTCTGATACCGATCATCATTCTGGCCGTCATCGTCGAACGCCTGCTGACCATAGTCCCGACAATCTCCCAGCGTCTAGCGGCGGGGATGCAGGGCTCATATGCACCGACACTGGGCGGCGGCGGCGGCAAAAATGCATTAGAAATGCCGGGCGAATCCATCGTGAATAATTTCGGCAATAACTTCAAGAATGCGTACCTTGCGCCCAAACAGGGGGACAGTGTCACGCGCGCCGCTCTGGGCATGAAAGGCGGCTTGTCTGGATTCAGGCGCGACGTGGCCGGCACTTCCACGAGCGAAGCCGCGAAGCAAGCCCTTACCAAAAAAACTACATGGCAACGCTACTCCGCCGACCCCAACAAGTTAAAGCGTTAGGTTAGGGCACAACATTCCTGACACAGCGAGGCAGTTTGCTTTGAATAACTTGCTTGCACTACTTGCAATCCCACAAACACCAGATATAGTTGCTGCTTAAAATGTTGCCCACTAAGTAACGTGGTATTGGGATGTTCAAGCGTAAGCAGAAGGATGTTTCGGAAAGCTCGAAACATTGGTATCAGGATAAATACCAGCATGTGCTGACTCAGCGCAATCTCTTGGCGCTGTTTGCACTGATAGCACTCTGCACCTCTGCCCTCGCCATGTTCGTCATGGCACGCATCGCCCCCCTGAAATCCGTCGATCCCTACCTCATCCAGATCGACGAAAAGACCGGGATGACTCAGCGTGTGATTCCCGTCACCCGCAAGGAATACGCGGCGGACGAAGCGATCGATCGCTACTTCACCTCGACCTATATCCGCATGCGTGAGAGCTACAATTTCAACATCATGCGCTACAATTACAATGTCGTGCGCCTGCTCAGCTCGGCCGATATCTACCGCCGTTTCCGCTACATGTCCGACGTGAAGAACGAAGAGAGCATCGCCAAGAAGCTAGGAACCTACGGCCAGCGTGACATCAAGATCCGCTCCATTGTCTATATCACCAATCCCGCAGACCGCAGGAAGCCGGACGCGCCGACATCCTCGAAAATTCTTCAGGCCCGCATCACCGCGACCGAATTCCTCCCCAACAAAGCAGATGTGGTTTCCTATTGGGTCGTCACTGTTACCTTCGAATACGCCAACCTGAACCTGAATCAGGAAGAGCAGATGATTAATCCGCTCGGCTACACCGTTACTTCGTATCAAATCCAGCCAGAGATCGAATGATGAACCGCAACGCGCGCTGCATGGTGACCCTGTTGGTTGGCATAATTCTCGCAGGCATGGTGGCCGTCGCCCCAGCGATGGCGGGCCAGCCAGTAACAACTGACAGCCGCATCAAAACACTGGTCTACAGCCCGAATGAGGTTTTCACCGTCACCACCCATTACGGTTACCAGAGCAACATCGAATTCGGCCCCAAGGAATTCATCGATACCATCTCGGTCGGTGACCGCACCGCCTGGCAGATCACGCCTGCCGGTCGCCGTCTTTTCATCCGCGCCCAGGAAGAAAATGCCCATACCAACATGACCATCGTCACCAACCTGCGGGCCTATCAGTTCGACCTGCGCTCTTCCTCCGCGGATGCCGTATTCGGCAGCGAGGAGTTGACCTATGTCGTGCGCTTCTACTACCCTGATGCAATGGACAACACCACGCCCGCCCCACGCCCAGTCGCCTACAGCACCATGGCGCCACCCGCCCCGATGACCACCGCCCCCATCGCCACCGGCAGCATACCTGCCACAACCGCAAGCCCGGCTTACAATTACCGCTACACCTACAGCGGCAGTAATGCCATCGCCCCCGTCAAGATCTTCGATGATGGCAAGAACACCTACTTCAAATTCACCAGTGCCGCCATTCCAAGGATTGCCATCGTTACCGCCAAAGGTGAAGCGCTTGACGTGCCCGCCAGCCGCACAGCAGATGGCTTGATCATGGTCAGTGCGATTGCCCCACGCTTCACCATCCAGCAGAATGGTCAACAGGTATCTGTCTATAATGAATCGGGCGGAGCGCTCTAATGGCCGAGAATCAGCCACCAGAAAATCCGTTCGAATCGCGTGGCCTGCCGGAGCTTGAAGGCCAGATCAACGGCAACGGTAATGAGGACACGCTCGATGAAGGCGCACCCGAAGTCGCCGCCAAAGCGGGCAAGGCGATGCTCGTTCTGGGTCTTGGCGGTGCGGTTGTGCTGTTCCTGCTCTACAGCATCTTGTTCAGCGGCGGGAAGAAAGAAGTTATTCCAGAAAAACAGGACATCAAAATCGCGAAGAAACCAGTGGAAGAACCCGCGTTGCCGACGCTTGAACCACCGCCCACCATGCCAGCCCTTAACATCATCGCTCCCGACATTCCACCCCCCACGCCAATCAAGCTGCCCGAGGTGAAGGACATCAATCCGCTGACCCCCAAACAGGATGCCGCCACCAAAGCCCAGGCCCTGGCACGCATGCGCGCGCCCATGGTCACCAGCCCCGGCGGCAGTGCCGGCGGCGCTTTGAGTGGTATACTTGGCGATGGCAGCAAGCCTGTCCCCGCTCCGAAAGTCGTTGCCACCAGAATCGAGAATCTGAATCGCACCATCGCACAAGGCCGCATCATTCAGGCAACGATGGAATCAGCCCTGCAGACGGACATGCAAGCACCCATCCGCGCCATCGTCTCACGCGATACCTATGGTGAAGCAGGCACGGTACCGCTCATTCCCAAAGGCTCACGCCTTATCGGCACCTACAGTTCCACCGTTGGTGCTGGCTCCACCCGCGTCGCCGTCGTCTGGACCCGCGTCATCCGCCCGGATGGGGTTGATGTTATGCTCGACTCACCCCTGATCGACCAGATCGGTCGCGCCGGAGTGGGCGGACAGGTCGATAACAAATTCCAGGAAATATTCGCCCGCTCACTCCTCTCTAGCGTCGTCAACATCGCCATCGCGATCGGTTCGGATAAAATTTCCGGCGGCTCGACCACGACCACCAACAGTGGTACCGGCGGCAGCTCCACCACCGGTGACGCCGCGACCACTTCCACCACCAACGCCCTGAATCGCCTTGGCGAAGTGTCGAGTAAATTCGTCGATAAATTCATGGATCTTCCGCCGACCATTCTCATCGACCAAGGCACCAATGTGAATGTCTTCGTCAACAAGGACATCATCTTCCCCCCGGATGCTGGCGGTACCAATATTGTCAACTAGCAGTTAGCGGTTAGCATTGGCTGTTAGCTCTCTACGTGAGGTACTTTCGGATTTTTACTACATTGAACTAAATGCTAACGGCTAACCGCTAACTGTTGGGCTTCCATGTCTCTAACCGCACTCGATACATTCCTTGAACCACTCACCGCCCTCTTCGCAGAGGAGGGCATCGCCGAGATATCCATCAACAAGCCCGGTGAGGCATGGGTCGAGAAATACGGCGACATGCGCCTGGAACCCCTGCCGCAGATGACGCACGACCATCTTTATTCCCTTGCCCATCTCGTCGCACAATCCACCAACCAGCTGATCAGCGAGGAAAAGCCGCTCCTCTCTGCAACTCTCCCGGGGGGGTATCGTATCCAGGTCGTCTTCCCCCCTGCCTGCGCGGATAATGGCATCGCCATGTCCATCCGCAAACAGGCCGCCCTAGTGATGGATCTCGATACCTACGAACGCCTCGGCGCCTTCGACATGACCCGCACCGGCGTTCAGGTCCATAACCCGATCGACGATGTGCTGTCCGAACTCTACGCGCGTAACAATGCCAAGGAATTCATCGCGACCGCGATCAAGGCCAAGAAGAACATCATCGTTAGCGGCGGCACCTCGACCGGGAAAACCACCTTCATGAACGCCGCGCTCACCGAGCTGCCGACCGACGAGCGCATCATCACCGTCGAGGATGCACGCGAGATCCAGATCGACCATATCCCCAACCGCGTCCACCTGATGGTCAGCAAGGGTGGCCAGGGCCGCGCCAAAGTGACCACGCAGGATCTGATCGAAGCCTGCCTGCGCCTGCGCCCAGACCGCATCATCGTGGGCGAGTTACGCGGTGCAGAGGCCTTCTCCTACTTGCGCGCCGTCAATACCGGGCACCCGGGTTCCATCGCGACCATCCACGCAGATGCGCCGGCACTAGCCATTGAGCAGCTTATCCTCATGATCATGCAGGCCGATCTCGGCATCACCCGCGACCAGATCAAGGCCTATGTTGAAGGCGTTATACAGGTCATCATCCAGCTTAAGCGTGGTGACAAAGGGCGTCGTTACGTCAGCGAAATCTATTTCAAGCCCGGCGGCCACTAAAAACCGTTTTCGCGCAGCCTAAAATCGCGTACAAGGACGGTTAACCCGAGAAACACATGTCGTACCACGTCAAAAAACTCTTAAATAAGCTATTGCTGGTAGCCATCGTCGGCGCCACCGTGCTGATTCCGGCCTATGCTGGCCTTGCCACCGGCTTCATGCTCGGCCACCGTTCCTTCGTCAAAATTTCTGGCCAGCCGACCAATTCTCTCATTACGTACGTCATGAGTGCCACCAACCCCAAAGGCACGGTTGAACAATTCTGGCAGCTTCATAAATACGTGTCCTACTACAAGCAATCGCCGCAGTACCGGCAATATTATTTCAACGCCGCGTACGACACGAAACTCTACGGCCCACCCATCGTAGGCCTGGTCCTAGGCCTCTTCACCCTGTTCCTGATGCGCGCACCGCTGATGGATTTCCGTCCTTTCCGCAAAAAAGAATCCATCCATGGCGACGCCAAATGGTCAGATGAGAGCGACCTGCGCCGCGCCAAACTCCGCGCCAAGAAAGGCCTGCTGCTCGGTCGCACCGGCACTGCGAATTACCTGATAGCGGATGATTTCCAGCACGTGCTCCTCTTCGCACCGACCGGTTCGGGTAAAGGTGTCGGCTTCGTGATCCCGAACCTGCTCTTCTGGGAAGAATCGGTCATTGTCCACGATATCAAGATGGAGAACTACGAACTCACTTCCGGCTTCCGCAACAAAAAGCTTGGCCAGCCCTGCTTCGTCTGGAATCCCGCTGACCCGAACGGCGTCTCGCATTGCTATAACCCGCTCGACTGGATCTCGGAAAAACCCGGCCAGATGGTCGATGATGTGCAAAAAATTTGTAACTTGGTATTGCCCGAGCAGGAATTCTGGCAAAACGAAGCCCGCTCGCTCATGCTGGGAATTATTTTGTATCTCTGCGCAGTGCCAGAAAAAACCACTAGCTTCGGCGAAGTCGTGCGCACCATGCGTTCGGATGATGTGGTCTATAACTTGGCCGTCGTCCTCGACACGATTGGCGGAAAAATTCACCCCGTCGCCTACATGAACATCGCCGCCTTCCTCCAGAAGGCCGACAAAGAACGCTCCGGCGTTGTCTCCACCCTCAACTCCGCCCTCGAACTCTGGGCCAACCCACTTATCGATACCACGACCGCAAGCTCGGACTTCGACCTGCAAAACCTCAAAAAACGCAAAACCACCGTCTATGTCGGCGTCACACCGGACAACTTGCAACGCCTCGAACCCTTACTCAAAGTCTTCTACCAGCAGGCAACCGACTTCTTGACTCGCCATATGCCGAAGAAAGACGAACCCCACGGCGTCATGTTCATGCTGGATGAGTTCCCGTCGCTGGGCGAAATGCCGCAATTCCAGATCGGTATCGCCTATTTCCGCGGCTTCCGCGTGAAGCTGTTCCTTATCGTACAGGATACCCAACAGCTCAAAGGCATCTACGAAGAAGCTGGCATGAACAGCTTCCTGTCGAACTCCTACTACCGCATCACCTTCTCGGCGAACAACATCGAGACCGCGAACATGATCTCGCAACTCGTCGGGAACAAAACCGCCGTGCAGGAATCGCACAACAAACCCAAATTCATGGACTTCAACCCGGGTAGTCGGACCATGCAGGTCAGCGAAACCCAGCGCGCCCTATTGCTACCGCAGGAAGTTATCCAGCTCCCCCGCGACGAGCAAATTATCTTGGTGGAGTCCTTCTCGCCCATCAAATGCAAGAAGATCTTCTACTTCAAGGACCCCTTCTTCAAGAAACGCCTCCTGCCACCCGTTACCCTGCCAGTCCAGGAGCCCTACGACCCCCGCAAAAAAGCCAAGGTCGCCGCCCCACCGCCGCCACCACCAGCGGATGACACCAAAACCGGCGTCCCGGCAAATGCGTAACGCGGCTTAGCTTTTTTACTTCCTTCCTTAGTTACATCGTTTCGTAGAGTGGGCCAGATGGTAGTCGCGGCTGTGGGCGCGAACCGTAGCGTAGCAGATGGTCCACTCTACGAAACGAACCGCTAATATCGAAGCAGCTCGAGGCGCGCCGCTTCCGGCTCCACATCCCGCCAACTAGCCGTATTCAACGACATCACCGCACAGGCGGATGTCGGAAACTTCAACAACAACCGATCGGCATCCGCCTCATCCGCATATTCCCCGACCAATGCCGCAAGGATGCTATGCGCACCCGGATTATGCCCGACCAGCATCAGCGTGTTCACTGCATCATCCGTGGCCTGAATCTGCGCGATCATTTCTCCGGCAGAAGCCAGATAGAGCTTATCACTCAAAATCGTCGCAACATTCTGGGTAATGGCCGCCAGCGTCTGCCGTGTGCGATTCGCGGTGGAGCACAGGGCCAGATCCGGCACCAGTTTTTGCTCGCGTAGCCAGACCCCAAGCGCCCTGGCATCCCCCTGCCCACGCTCGCTGAGCGCGCGGTGATGGTCGCCCGCCACATCCTCCTCCACCGCCTTGGCATGGCGGATAAGGATTAACCGGCGTTGTGTTACAATGCTGTTTGCGCTAGATTGCATAGGATACTCATAGCATTACAACCTCACGACACAAGTGGTTAGCCACCCATGAACAAAAAGAAAATCCCCCTGCCCGAACTCAATGCCAAAACGGTCGCCGCTCATTTTGCGAAACCCGAGCACCGTTACATCAACCGCGAATTGAGTTGGCTCGCCTTCAACACCCGCGTTCTGGAAGAAGCGAAAAACCAGCAAAACCCACTTCTTGAACGTGTCAAATTCCTCTCCATTTCCGCCACCAACCTTGACGAATTCACCAGCGTGCGTGTCGCGGGGCTGATGGACCAGGTTGCCCACGGCGTCTACCAGCCTTCCGCCGATGGATTGAGCCCCATCCACCAGCTCCACTCCATCCACAGCAGCGCGGGCAAGCTTATCGCCGCCCAGCAGCATTGCTGGATCGAACTACGCAAGCAATTGGCGGAAGAAAATATCCACGTCATTCCGCAGGATAAACTTCATAAGGCCCTGAGCAAAGCCGACCTTGCCTGGCTGCGCGAGCATTTCGCCGCCAACATCTTCCCGCTCCTCACCCCCATGGCGGTCGACCCAGCGCACCCGTTCCCCTTCATCCCGAACCTTGGCATGGTGCAGGTGCTGGAGCTATCACCGCCCCGCCGCCCGAACAAAAAAATGATTGCGCTGGTGCCCTTCCCGGCCTCGCAACCACGCTTCATTCAAATGGGTGTGGGCAAGACCACCCGCCTCATCGCCCTCGAGCAAGTCATCGCGCTGTGCTTCCAAGAACTATTCCCGAGCTTCACCCTCCATAGCAGCGGTGTCTTCCGTATCGTCCGCGATTCCGATTTGGAAATCGAGGAAGAAGCCGAAGACCTCATGCGCAATCTTGATATCGCCGTCAAAAAACGCCGCTACGGACGCATCGTGCAGGTAAAAACGAACAAGAATGTCCCCCAGAAACTCCTGCAATTCATGCTCGAGCATTTGCCTGCCGAAGCCAGCGATGTCATCGAAGTCGAGAGCCTCGTCGGCCTCTCTTCCTTAAGCGAACTCTACGAACTCGCTTACCCCGAACTGAAATATCCCTCTTTCAAAGTCCGCTTCCCCGAACGCGTCAATGATTTCGGCGGTGACTGCTTCGCCGCCATCCACGCCAAAGACATCATCGTCCACCACCCCTACGAAAGCTTCGACGTAGTGGTACAATTCCTCGAACAAGCCGCCCGCGACCCCAACGTCGTTTCCATTAAGCAAACGCTCTACCGCACCAGCCATGATTCACCCATCGTCAAAGCCCTCATCGCCGCCGCCGAATCCGACAAAACGGTGACCGCCCTCGTCGAGTTGAAAGCCCGCTTCGACGAAGAGGCAAACATCCGTTTAGCCCGTTCCATGGAGCGCGCCGGCGTACAGGTTGTCTACGGGTTCGTCGAAATGAAAACCCACGCCAAAATATCACTGGTGACACGGCGCGAGCACGGAACTTTACGTTCCTATGCCCATTTCGGCACCGGCAATTACCACCCCACCACTGCCAAATTCTACACCGACCTTTCCTTCTTCACGAGCGATACAGCCCTCTGCCAGGATGCGGGCTATGTGTTCAACTACATCACCGGTTACGTAAAACCCGCGAAGTTCAAAAAACTCGCCGTCGCCCCGCTGAATTTGCGCAAGCACCTCATGAAACTCATCGGCGCAGAAATGGAATTCGCGCGGCTCGGCCAACCCGCCAGCATCTGGGCAAAACTCAATTCCCTCGTCGACGAAGATATCATCGACGCGCTGTATGCCGCAAGCCAAGCCGGGGTTAAGATTGAGCTCATCGTCCGCGGCATCTGCGCGCTGAAACCCGGCATCCCCGGCTTCTCCGAGAACATCTCAGTGAAAAGCCTCATCGGCCGCTTCCTGGAACATGCCCGTATCTACTGCTTCGGCAACGGCGACGCTATGCCTTCCGCCACCGCCAAAGTCTACATTGCCTCCGCGGATTGGATGGGCCGCAATCTCGATCGCCGCATCGAAGCCATGGTGCCCATTGAAAATGCAACCGTGCACCGTCAGGTGCTTGACCAGATCATGGTCGCGAATCTGAAGGACGCCCGCCAGAGCTGGCGTTTATTGCCCGACGGCACCTACGCCCGTATCAGCAACGACGCCACCGCCTTCGCCGCGCATGATTATTTCATGACCAACCCGTCCCTCTCCGGCCGCGGCAAAGCGCTGACGCAGATCGCCGATACGGTGGCGGAAGCGCCGCCTGTTCCAGTAAAAACCAACCGGGCAAAAAAATGACCATACACCGGCCCAAGCACCATTTATATGAAGCAAGTGTTAGGAGTTGGCGCGCACAGGAGCGGAGTGTACCAGCACTACGTGAGCATCCGAGCACGACAAGGACGACGCAATTGACAATAGAAATGGCGCGAGCATGACAATAACCTACAACATCCCCACCGCCGATCATCCGAAAGGCCTCATCGCCATCATCGATATCGGCTCCAACTCAGTACGTATGGTGGTCTATCATGCACTCAAGCGTGTACCCTTGCCCCTTTTTAACGAAAAATACATGTGCGCCCTCGGCAAGGGCCTTGCCCGCACCGGCAAGCTGAACCCGGAGGGTGTGAAGCAGGCCGAAGCCGCCATCGCCCGCTTCCTCGTCATGGCGAATCGCCTCGCCGTTGCAAGCCTCGACATCATCGCGACCGCCGCCGTGCGTGACGCCAGCAACGGCGACGCCTTCGTGCGCAGTCTCGAAAAAACCCACGGCATCACCATCACCGTCATCACCGGCGAGCGCGAAGCCGAACTCGCCGCCAAGGCTGTCCTCTCCTCCTTCCACGAACCGTTCGGTATCAGCGCCGATCTCGGCGGCGGCAGCATGGAACTTGCCAATGTCGAGCGCAGTATTGTCGGCGAACGCGCCAGCTGCCATTTGGGAAGTTTACGCATCCTCGACAGCACCGACGGCAAACGCGACAAGATGGAAGACCTCATCAAAAGCGAGCTAAAAGCAATCCCCTGGCTCAAGGAATCCATGCCACCTGCCATCTACGCCATCGGTGGCGGTTTTCGTAGCCTTGCCAAAATCCACATGAAAAAAACCGGCTACCCACTCGACCTCGTGCACGAATACCATATCAGTCGCCGTGCTGTATCGCAGATGCGTGAAAAACTTATCGAAATGCCGCCCGAGGAACTGAAAGCACTTCCCGGCATCTCCGACAAGCGCGCCAGTACCATCGTGCCGACGGCCATGGTACTGCACCAGCTAATGAGCGTGACCAGCGCCACCGAAGTCCGCTTCTCCGTTAGCGGCATCCGTGAAGGATTTTTCTTCGACCTCCTCGAACCCAAAATGCAGAAAGAAGACGCCCTCCTCGCCAGCGCCAACGACCTCGCCGCCCTGATCGGCCGCACTGGCACCTATGGCCGCGAGCTTTACGATTGGATGACACCGCTTTTCACCGGCGAACCGCTCGCATGGCGCCGCATCCGCCGCGGCTTGAGCAAACTTTCCGAACTCGCCTGGAGCATCGACCCCAATTTCCGTGCCAACTGGGCCTACCAACGCATCATCCAGTCCTCGCTCAAAGGTATCGACCATAAAGAACGCCTCATGCTAGCCCTCGCGCTTTACCACCGCTATCAGGCCCGCTGGAAAGGCGATAAGAGCGAAATCAAGCTGCTCGACGAGCGCGAGCGCCAATGGGCCCGCTGCGTTGGCCTTGCGGCCAACCTCGCTTTCCAGCTTTCGGGCGGCCGTGGCGGCAACCTCCACCACGCCAAGCTGAGTTTTCATGACGGTCAGGTATTGCTGATGCTCGACGAAGAAGCCGCACCCTTGCGCACCGAGGCGGTTGAAAAACGCGTTGAGGGATTGGGTGATGCGCTCAGGGCCTTCGCCAATTTCGTCATGTAACGTTTCTTAGACCACGCCTCGGCGCCGAATTGTTTCAGGTGTTCGTTCACATATTGCGTGTCGAGCAATTGATACCCCGCCTCGCGCAGAATCTCCACCAGCCGCACCAGCGCCAGCTTGCTCGCATCCGGCGCGCGACTAAACATACTCTCTCCAAAAAACGCGCCGCCTAGGCTGATGCCATACAACCCGCCAACAAGTTTCTTGCCATCCCACACTTCGATGGAATGCGCATGAACCGCATCGAACAGCGCTGTATAAAGTGCCACGATATGCTCGTTGATCCATGTTTCCTTGCGCTCTTTCGTCAGTGTACCGCACGCACGAATCACATCTTCAAATGCCGTATCGACACTCAACGTGTAGGATCGGTCCTTCATCGCGCGGCGAAGCCCGCGCGGAATATTGAACGTCGCAAGCGGCAACACCCCACGCTCCTCCAGTGAGAACCAGTAGAGTTCCGGATCGTCCTTGTTCAGCGCCATCGGGAAATAGCCATTGGCATAGGCCGCAAGCAGCATGTCAGGTGTGAGGGGGACGTCCTCCTCCATCACGCGACCAGCGCCTCTATGGCCATCTCATATCCTCTGGCGCCATGGCCGCAGATGCTTTTCGTCGCCACTTCCTCGACATACGAATGATGCCGGAACACCTCCCGCGTTTTTGGGTCGCTCAAATGCACTTCGACGATGGGAATCTTCACCGCCTTCAGCGCATCATGCAACGCGACGGATGTATGCGTATACCCGGCGGGATTGATGATGATGCCCACCGAATCTTTTGCCGCTTCCTGCACCCAGTCAATGAGGTCGCCTTCATGGTTGCTCTGCTTGAAATCAACCAAAAACCCATATTTTCCGGCTGTTTTCTGGCACATTACTTCGATATCGTGAAGCGTCGTCGTCCCGTAAATCTCCGGCTCCCGCGTGCCAAGCAGGTTGAGATTCGGTCCGTTGATGATGGTGATCTTGCGTGTCATGTACCCCGTTTCCTTGCGTTCCAGCGAAAAACCGCCTAAATAAGCTTTATGTCTAACATATCCATCACCCCCGCGCAAATCACCGTCAATGGGCAGGCACGGCCTGCAGCGAATTTGAAGTTGATTAGTGACCTGATTGCCGAACTTTCGCTTGACCCGCGCAAAGTCGCCATCGAACGCAACCTCATGATCGTCCCCCGCAGCGCCTACGAGAACACCCCCATCATGGACGGCGACGCCATCGAGATCGTCGGCTTTATCGGGGGCGGTTGATGTACGACCCCCTCATCATCGCCGGGAAAAAATTCAACTCTCGTTTGCTGGTCGGCACCGGCAAGTATAAGGATATGGCACAGACAAAAACCGCCATCGAGGCATCAGGTGCTGAAATCGTCACCGTTGCCCTGCGCCGTGTCAACCTTGCGGATACCGGCCCGAGCAGTTTACAAACCGCCATCCCACCCGAGAAATATACCTATCTGCCGAACTCTGCCGGCTGCTACACCGCCGCCGACGCCGTTCGCACCTTGCGCCTCGCCCACGAACTCGGCGGCTGGAAATTGGTCAAACTCGAAGTCATCGGTGATAAATTGAGCCTGCTGCCCGATGTCGAAGAAACCATGAAGGCCGCAGAAATCCTCGTCGGCGAAGGCTTCGACGTCATGGTCTACACCAACGACGATCCCATCAGCGCGAGGAAATTCGAAAAAATCGGCGTCGCCGCCATCATGCCACTCGCCGCCCCCATCGGCTCTGGCCTTGGCATCCAGAACCCGCTCAACATCCGCAGGATTGTCGAGCAAAGCACCATCCCCGTCCTCGTTGATGCCGGTGTCGGCACCGCAAGCGACGCCGCCATCGCGATGGAACTTGGCTGCGACGGCGTCCTTATGAACGCCGCTATCGCCGAGGCGCAGGACCCGGTAATGATGGCCGCAGCCATGAAACTCGCTGTGGAAAGTGGTCGCCTTGCCTGCCGTGCAGGCCGAATGCCCAAACGCGAACACGCATCCGCAAGCTCACCACAAACAGCGTTGATCACCGTCGGCAGTTAACGCGTTCTCGTCATGATAATTTCGCGATCGGATTGATCGCCCACGTGATAAAGATAGCGACCCGCAAATTCAAATCCAAACAGTGTATACATATGCTGCGCGCGGATATTCTCTTCCCAAACACCTAAGTAAACCACCGGCGCAGCCGTCACCCTCGGCAGTGAGAGGATATGCAGCATCAGCGCTTTGCCAAGCCCGCGCCCCTGGAATTCCTTATCGATATACACCCGGTGAATTTCCTGTGACCCGCGCGGCAACGGCTTCACCGGCAAGCTCACCCTCCCCACTTTCGCATAGCCGATGATGCGCGTGCCATCCTGCAGCTTCAGCACTGTGTCGCCTGCCTCCAGCGAATGGCAGAAAAATTCCGCGCTGTTCTTCTCGCGCGTATGCAACGCAAGATTCTCCGGCCGGTAGAGATGACCAAACGTCTCATTGAACGACTTCGTCGCGAATGCCGCGAGCGTTTCACAATCGTCGATGGTCGCTTCGGTGAACATTTCAGGCTGCATCGAGGAATCTCCCGTGCGGCTGCTGGCACTTGAAACGATTGATCAGCACCAGCAGCGATTCCGGCGCAAGAATATCAATATCGCCCGCAAACGCCGCCTCCGCCCCATTCACCGCCGGGCAGATAATCCCTTTATTCTGCGCACTGGCCCCAAGTGCTGCGGACAACACCCCGGCCACCGGCTGCAATTGGCCATCGAGTGCCAGTTCACCCAGCGCCACAAAATTCTCTACCGCATCCGCCGGAATCATCCCGAGTGCAACAAGCATAGCAAGCGCAATCGGTACATCGAAATGCGACCCTTCTTTTTGCACATCGGCTGGTGCTAAATTCACAAGGATACGTTTCGCCGGAAGTTGTACCCCCATGGACGACAGCGCCGCCCGCACCCGCTCGCGCGATTCGGCGACCGCCTTGTCCGGCAAGCCGACGATGGTAAAGGCAGGCAACCCCGCGCCCAGATGCACCTGCACCTCGACCGGCAATATCTCAATCCCTTGAAAAGCAACCGTATGTATGCGCGCGACCATGGCAATACCCTAGCAATTGCCCATCCAAAACCCTAGAAAAAAATGCGTGATAGTGTCAACATGCCACACCCTCGTAATTCCCTAAAATAAGACTATATTACATAGAGTTGATGTTTATTCTGAAGCCCAAAACCCCGCTGCCCGTCGCACGGGCCTAACGCTATCGTAATGATTTCTTAGCATTTATTTAATCCTACGCTGGCATAGTGACATACGATGCAAAAGCCTGACACACAGCACCCGACCGGCACCACCACCGTTACCCCCGTGGCGGATGGCCGCTCGCCCAAAGCCAAAACGCTAATAGCGTTCTCGGTGCTCATCATGCTGCTCTTCTGCGTCTTCGTCGCGTATCAGGCGAGCAAAGCGTATGAAGTTTCCATCGAAGAGGGCAAACTCAACGCCCAGCGCCTCACCCATATTCTGTCAGATCAGGTGGACCTCACGTTACTTGGCGTCGACCTCGTGCTGAACCGCGCCGCCGAGCGGCAATATTTCAACACAATGTTCGGTGGCAATTTGCCGCACGACATCGAAAATAATTTCCGCCTCTGGGTGGATGAGACACCACAAATCTCCGCCATGATGCTCATCAGCGAACGCGGCGTCATCCAGGTCGCCGCCAACAAGAAGGGCTATGACCAGTGGTACGACTACACCGAGACCGCCATCAATGACCCTGCGTTCCTGCAATTGCGCGATGATTCCGCTCGCAATTTATACATCGGCCAGCAGCGCACCCGCAACAAGGCCCACCCGCAGCTCATCGTCATGTCACGCCGCATCAGCAAGCTGGATGGCAGCTTCGGCGGTGTCATCCTCGCCGCCATCGACCCCAACTATTTCAGCGATTTCTTCTCTTCGGTCGACCATGGCAACAACCGCTTCATGGCCCTGATGCTGAAGGACGGCAACACCCTCTTCACTGGCCCGGGAGGTGACAAGAACCGCGACAATATCGTCGATTATATCAGCGAAAAAGCCCGCAAGGAGACCGACCGCCACAAGATCGTCTCCGACACGCGCAGCTTCGACAACTCGATAAAAATCTTCTCCTTCGCGCATCTGAAATCGCTCCCCGTCATCACCGCCATCGTCATCGACGAAGCGGATTTCCTGAGCGAATGGCACCATGCGCGCATGAAGGATATTTCCTTCCTCGCTATCTTCATCATCTTCGGTTCGGTACTGTCCTACTTCGCACTCAACATGGCGCGCCAGATCATGCGCGTCGAAGAATCGGAAGCCTCCGCGATTCTTGCCAGCCAGGCGAAATCCGAATTCCTCGCCAACATGTCGCACGAATTGCGCACCCCACTGAATGCCGTCATCGGCTTCTCGGAAATGCTCGGAGCAGGCTATTTCGGCCCCATGAACGACAAACAAAAAGAACGCGTGCAGGACATCAATCTCTGCGGCACACATTTGCTGCAACTCATCTCCGACATCCTCGAATTCAGCAAAGGCGAGGCCGGGAAACTGGAACTGCATGAGGACGAGATCGACGTCGCTCGCGCCGTTATCGAGGCCGAACGTATCGTCGCCGAACGCGCGAAACTGAAACACATCACGGTCACGACCGAAGTCGCCGACCACCTGCCGCTTCTCATGGCCGACAAACGCAAGGTCCGCCAGATACTGCTCAACCTGCTCAGCAACGCCATCAAGTTTACCCCGCAGCACGGCACCATCACCATCGCCGCCAAACTCGATCATCACCGCCAGCTGCACCTCATCGTCAGCGACACCGGCATCGGCATCCCGGAAGCGGAGATCCCGAAAGCCTTGGCCGTCTTCGGTCAGGTCCACCGCAGCCACAGCCACGAGGGCACGGGCTTAGGCTTGCCGCTTTGCAAAATGTTTGCCGAACTCCACGGCGGCAAACTCCAGCTCACCAGCGAAGTCGGTGTGGGCACCACGGTGCGGATTATCTTCCCTGAGAACCGGGTGAAATAATTTGCGCACTCAGCAACGCGCTTTCAGCCTCGTCGAATTAAGTATAGTCCTCGTCATACTCGGCCTACTCGTCGGTGGCATACTGAGTGGCCAAGCCTTGATTCGCGCCTCGGAATTGCGCGCCGTTGTCACCGAATACAACCGCCATGCCGTGGACACCAAAACCTTCCGCGATAAATATTTCGCCCTCCCCGGCGACATGGCCAATGCCACCAGCTTTTGGGGCAGGGTTGGCGGCGGTGCAGGCCAGTGCGCTGCTCCGAATACTGATAGCGATACTGGCACCCTACATGCAACGGCGATGGGGACAGTACGCTTAGTGGCGGCGGACAGTTCTACGAATTTTTTCGTTTTTGGGAACATCTGGCAGCAGCTGGATTGATCGATGGAACCTACACTGGAGTAGCAGGAAGCGGAGGAACTTATCATGCTGTGATTGGCCAAAATACGCCTATTGGTAAATGAAGTAGTAAAGGCGTTTCAACTTGGTCATGGTCACAAGGCTATATCATTGCTAATCCAAACATATGGCAGGGCGACTATGACCTAATAATGACCTTTGGATCCCAGCATACACTCTCACATACCTTTGATACGGCTTTTAAGGGACAGGAAGCTTGGAACATTGACACTAAGTTGGATGACACGGGCTCCCCGGTACCGGCAAGGTGCGTTACCCCTACAACAACACTGCTGGCTGCATTTCAGGCAGTGCTTACGATTTGCAATCTTCTAATATTGTCTGCTGGTTCGTATTCCTCAGCGCTTACTAAATCGAATAACTCTCTCCGTACTCTTCCCGCTGCGCCGCCAAGCTCGCGAGCTCCGCAATCAGCCCAAGAGAACCGAACTGACAGGCGGGCAACGCTAAATGGCTGCCGCCCCGCGACTCGCCCTCGTCGCACATGCCCACGAACCGCATCCCCGTCGCGTTGAGGTTATTCTGCGCATCACGCTCGCCATTCACCCGGTACGCCCCACCGACTGCATGCCCGTCAACCAGGTACAGCATCGGCTCGCTCGGCGCGCCCTCAACCGTATCGATGGTCGGCACGCCTTCCTGAATGATGACTTCGGTCGATTGCACGCCCTCTTTAATGACATTCATCTTGTTGCGGATCTTTTTATTGATCTCGAGCATCTCATCACCGGATTTTACTGTCATGATACCCATACCATACGTGCCGGAATCCGACTTCACATACACATACGGCTCGCTCTCGATGCCATACTCCGCATAATGCCCGCGGATTTTATGCAGCACTTTTTCCACCCCCATCGCCACACAATCGAGGCCCTGCTTCTCGCCGAAATTCACCCGGCCACATTTATGGAACTCCGTCGTCAGCAGCCACGGGTCAAGCTCAAATGCCGTCGCGAATTCACGCGCCAATTTGTCATACGCATCGAAATGGATGGACTTGCGGCGCCGATGCCAGCCCTGAGACGGCCGCGGCACGATCGGCTGGCTCACCCCCCGCAACACATCCGGCAACCCCGAGGTTAAATCATTATTCAACAACACCAATTGCGGGCAGAACGCACTCGCCGTTTTGAGCAAGCTGCCATGGCGCGCCAGCGGCATTTCGCGCAAAATTTCACCCGCCGAATTCGTCACCTCGATCGGCGCATCCGTCGCGAGCAGACTACCCAGCTCCACCTCACACCCCGCCTCATGCAGAATCGCCAGCAGCGCGGTGAGATTATCAATATACCCCGTATTGCGCGTATGATTCTCCGGAATCACCAGCACGCGCTTCACTTCATTATAGCGCAGCAATCGCGTCTTGATCTGCGTTGCCGCCCGTGAACGCGCCGCCATGGAAAGCTGGTTGAACCCTGCAGGGAACAAATTCGTATCGACCGGCGCGATCTTGAACCCCGCATGCCGCACATCCACCGACGAATAGAACGGCGCACCCGATTCCATCCGCCGCGCATCCATCCAGGCGCAAATTTCTTCGCCACGTTCCGCAGCCAGTTGTTTCAGTAGGTCCATCACACCAACACCGGGTGTGACGTTAAGGGCAGCGGAAGAAGGCATCAAATTTCTCCATGCGAAATGAAGCGTGGGCGCTCCGCCCAATCCCCCCAACGCTGTAAGGTTGCAACGCATAATGTAATGACCGCCGTGTCGGCGCGCAAGATGCGCGGGCCAAGCCCCACACCAACCGCTGCTTTCAGGTGCTTCAGCGCCACGAATTCCTCCGGCGTGAACCCACCTTCCGGCCCCGCCAGCACGCCCCATGCGATCGGTCGTTGTGAGCCGTGTGTAGCCTTCCAGGGCGAGCCGCTTGCAGCAGGGGTCAGCAAAGCGTAGGGGGCAAGGCCCCCTTCAAGCAACGCTATCGAATCACTCTCCCCACTCTCATCGCCATACACCAACGGCACATCCTTCGGCCAGCTTCCAAGCAGCGCCGCCAGCTTCACCGGCTGCTTGATTGCTGGCCAATCCACCCGCTCACATTGCTCCGCCGCTTCGCGCGCGATCGCTTCCGCCCGCGCTAAATTCACCTTATCGACGATTGTGCGCGACGTAATCACCGGCTGCAGCACACTGGCCCCAAGTTCCGTCACCTTCTCGATGATCGTCTCCATCCGCCCACCCTTGATCGGTGCAAAACACACGGTCAACCCTAGCGGAGTCATCGGCGCGCGCAACTGCGCTTCCACTGAAAGCACCACTTCCTTCTTTCGAATCTCCTGAATTGACGCCCGCCATTCACCATCTACGCGATTGAACAACGCTATGGCATCACCCATTTTCAGCCGCAACACCTGCGTTAGATAATGCGCCGCATTATCGGCCAGCACCACGCGCGCGCCACTGCACAACGCCTCATCCACCGCCAACCGGTATCGAATTTTGGAAGTACTCATGGAAAACTTGTAATCCGCACCGCAGCACGAGGCCAGCAAAGATTAACGCTGCGCCGATTTCGTCTGTTTTGACCTGCAATCAACAGTAGCACAACTCACAATCACCCTAGCATCATACTCCTTTAACCCGGCGTGCTTCAGCAAATGTTTCAGCCGCATGTCGCATACCAGCCGCTCACTCACATACTCAGCCCGCTTGTCATACTGATTGCTGCGAGCCTCAGCCCGCAACGATCTGGCACACGCTGCGCGGTAAAATTCCATGAACTGCCCAAGCTCGGCATTCTCTTTGACCAATGCCTGAAACTGCTCCATCCGCGTCGACTTTATAGATACTCCTAATGCATCATTTTAAAGCAGCACGTCTGCGCTGAACATGCTATGGCTTACGCCGTCTCAGTGAGAATTTAATGACGTTTACCATGACAATTTAATGACAATCGCCCACTACATCGCACTCACCCGCCTTAACAAGCCCATCGGCATCTGGCTACTCTTCTTCCCCGCAGCATGGGCAGTTGCCCTCGCGGGCGGTGATGGAAAATTGATGTGCATCATGCTACTCGGCGCCACCCTCACCCGCTCGGCGGGCTGCATCATCAACGACCTCACCGACAGAAAACTCGATGCGCAAGTAGAGCGCACGAAAAATCGCCCGCTCGCCAGCGGCGCGATCACACCTGCACAAGCCATCGCACTCCTGATCATACTTTTAATCGCCGCCTTCGCCCTTGCCCTTAGCCTGCCAGTAGTGGTTTTTTTTCTTGCCATTCTCGCACTGCCGATGATTGCGCTCTACCCATGGATGAAACGCCTCACTTGGTGGCCGCAAGCCTTCCTCGGCCTCACCTTCAACCTCGGCGCGCTCTTCGGCTGGGCCGCCACGGGTGCACCGCTCTCGCTGCCGCCCCTTATCCTCTACGCTGCCTGCTTCTTCTGGACGTTAGGGTATGACACCATCTACGCCGTGCAGGACATGGCGGACGACGCGATCGTCGGCATCCGCTCCAGTGCACGCCGTTTGGGTGCGCGCCATATTCGCCGTTTTGTCACCATATGTTACGGGCTTACAGTGGCACTCCTTTCACTCACAGGCATCTTATTACACATGGGTACTTTGTATTTTTTAGGTCTGGTAGTTTTAGCTGCACAACTTCTCTACCAGATTCGGGCCCTGCCCTGCGATTCCCCCAGCGCCGCCGCCCTTTTCCGCAGCAATCAATGGGTCGGGCTCATCCTGCTCATCGCCATTTTGCTGCAACGCACGCTGTGACCTTTTAAGCAATATCGAGCCTTTCCCGGGTAGTAATCGCCGCAAATCCCCCGTAGCACTTGCGCTCCCCGGAAAAAATAGCGAGAATATAACGCATGTTTCGACGTCACCATGATCAACCCGCCAGTGTCACCAGTTCACTTGGCGCCTGCGGCTACCCCCAACCGTTTATCGACGCGCTGGCCAAGCTGGAATCCACCGCGCGCAGCACGCAGGAGCAGGCGGCGCTCGTCCTGCTCGCTATCGATAATCTCTCCATGATCATGTCCGGCTATTCCATGGCAGTTGCCGAAGCCGTGATGGCCGAACTCTACCAACTCATCCATGAAAAGGCCGGCGTGAAATCTTCCGTCACCCGCGTGCAGCGCGACCAGTTCGGGATTTTGATGCCAAACACCAACGACTCCGCCGCCGAACGCTGGTGCGAAGAGATCGAAGAAGCAATCCGCGCCTTTAGCTATACCTCACGCTACGGCGAACTGCACTGCCTCATCTCAACGTCATACCAGATTGTCCCGGATGCCGTTTCACAGCCTGAAGAAATTCTCGGCCGCGCGCTCGTTATCCTAACCGAGAATACCGGCAGCGACCTGACCAACGACGACCATTCCGGCGCTGGCCAGCGCGAGGAAATGGGTATCGCCAACTATCTCGGACAGGCTGTAAAAGAAGGCCGCATCCGCCTCGCCTACCAGCCCGTCATCGATTCGCGCACCGGCAAGACCGCGCATTACGAAGCCCTCCTTCGCTTGAGCGGTGAGGACGGCCACATCACATCCGCGGGCGCATTGATTCCAATCGCCGAACGCATGGGCTTCATCCCGATGATCGACCGCATCGTCCTCGAAAAAGTCATCAACGAGTTGCGGCTGGATAGTGATGTCTGCATCGCGGTGAATGTCAGCAATCTCACGATTCAGGACAGCAGCTGGCTCACCAGCCTCACCGAACATTTGAGCAAAACGCCAGAGATCGCACCGCGCCTCACGGTCGAGATTACCGAGACCGCCGTGCATGGCGACCTGAAACACAGTGCCCGCTTCTGCGCTGAAGTGCAGGCGCTCGGCTGCATGATCGCACTCGACGATTTCGGCTCCGGCTACACTTCCTTCCGCCAGTTGAAAGCACTCTCCATCGATTTCGTGAAGATCGATGGCACGTTTATCCGTGACCTGACCGACAATGCCGATAGCCGTCTCTTCGTGAAAATTCTTTTGGATTTCACCAAAGGCTTCGGCCTCAAATCCGTCGCCGAATTCGTCGAGACGGGAGAAGTCGCCAAAATGCTGATGGATCTCGGCGTCGATTATTTGCAAGGCTACTATTTCGGCAAGCCCAGCAATACCCGCCCCTGGGTGAAGGAAGAATAGATGCGTCGCGCATTCCTCATCCTCGCACTCCTTATCGCCGCCCCCTGCCTCGCGCAAGTCACGGGCACCAAGCAGACCATCACCATCGCCTTCCCGAAAAACCCGAACCTCAAAATGACCGAAGGCATGCTGCTGCAATGTGAGAAACCCAATTGCATCGATGCCAAACCGATCTACGAGAACGGTTCCAGCTTCAATTGCTACGACGCAGGCTGCAAAGGCGAAGCCAGCAAATACGCCCCTTACCTGCAACTCACCATCAAACAGAAGGACGGCGTCACTATCACAAGTGCCCCCTTCCCCAAACGCTCCTACGACGGCAACTTCACTGCCACCCTCACCGGCGACACGCTGGAAGTGATGGAACAATAGCCATCCACCAAGGCTTGCACCTCATTGATAAATCCATTACAGGGCTTTTAAGTGCCGGTTTAGCTCAGGGGTAGAGCAGCGGTTTTGTAAACCG
>JBMOIY010000010.1:0-32519 GCA_049317085.1 Rickettsiales bacterium
ATACTGCTTACTCAAAACAAGAAATGGAAAGAAAGGTTCTTGTAAATTATTACTCTCTTAAGTGCTCATACTAAACTAACCAACTCAGAAAGTGGGGCTGGAAAGGGGCTAGGCTTTTTACTTAAGCTACATCAGAAATATCTCCAAAAGTGGTCGGCGCAAAATCTCAACTGATGTAACCGTACGGTTTTCAATAGTTTTTGGCTTAAAAACAGGTCATGATGTCGCTAGGAATATTTTTTATCGCCGTCATCCCCGCACACAGCGCCAGTCATAAAAGCATACTAACCTATTGATATATAACAAGAATTTAATGGTGGGGCGAGAGGGATTTGAACCCCCGACCAAGGCGTTATGAGCGCCCTGCTCTAACCGCTGAGCTATCGCCCCACGCCGCAATGCAGGCTTTCTTCCCCCTTCGTAGCAAAAAAACCTCACTGCTCAACTAATAAAGCATATTCAAGTGTCAGGCGAATTGATTAATCTCCTCTTAAGCATTTTTGTCTATACTCGTTCTATGCTCCTGCCCCCCCGCTGCCGCCCTTTTGTAAAGGCCCGCTCAGGCTTTAGTCTGATTGAACTTTCAGTGGTCGTCGCCATTCTTGGCGTCGTCGCGACGCTTGGGCTGGAAGTAGCCTCTACCTTCGTTAAACGCAACGCTGTGAATGACACGCGCGCCCGCCTGCAAACCGTCGACCAGGCGATCGCGGATTTCTTTAAGGTTTATGGCCGCCTGCCCTGCCCAGCGGTGATCAATGCGATTGCGCCGTCCGCTGCAACTTATGGACTTGAGGATTGTTCCCTTCTGATAGCAGGCACAACCATCGGCGGGGGAGTGCGCGGCGGCGCGGTGCCGTACCGCACGCTCAACCTGCCGATGTCGGCGTCACTTGATGGTTTCAATAATCGTATCTGGTACCATGTTACGGCGAACCTCACCGCAGCGGGCGGCAGTAGCACGGTCGCGAATCGTTTTGCGAGCATCCCCCCGTTGCTCGCGACACAGCAAGGTATTGGTGGTATCGAGGTGCGCACCGGTGTTCAGTCTATCCTCTGTACGGCAGGTAACTGCCAGAAGATCGCCGACCCGGCAGCGGCGACCCCAAGTGGGGCGGCATATATCCTCATCAGCGCCGGGCCGGATGGGCGGGGTGCGTTTAATATACGCGGCCTGAATAAAGCCTCCTGCGCCAGCGCGAGCGGCAGCGATGCAAGGGTAGATACGCAGAACTGCGTGTTCGGTAGCAACGCGGTGCGGCTGAATATGTCAATTACCACGATTCCGTATAACGCCTTCTACGATAACCGCTTCAACCCCGGCTCCAACCTTGCCAGCTATTTCGACGATATCGTCGTCTGGCGAACGAAGAACAAACTATGACGTCTTTAAAACGACAGTCGCATCAACTGCGCCGCGGCTTCACCTTGCTGGAGCTGTCGGTGGTGCTTGGCGTCATCGCGCTCATCGCGGGGGCGGGGATGACGATGGGCAGCGGGGCGCTGAAGGCAGCGGACAGGATCACGACGCAGGAGCGGATGGCGACGATCAAGGCGGCGATTGAGAGCTATGTAAATGCCTATGGCAGCCTGCCTTGCCCTTCGCGTATGAATGTCACCCCCACTACCAGCACATTCGGTGTTGGGGCGGCGGATGCCGCAGGTAGTTGCACCACTACAGAGTTCACAGCTGTTGCTGCACCTGGAACAGTTCATGGCGGTATGGTGCCCGTTCGCACCCTCGGTTTGCCTGATAGCTATGCTGGTGATGCCTGGGGCAATAAATTTCGATACACGACCACCGCGGGTCTCTCTGGAATACCAACCAGCTATGCATCAACCGCTGGCGCCATCGGCGTACGTTATGGCAACCGAGCCACTTATAACCGTATCAGCACCTACCGTAGCCCACTTACTATCACCTCTGTTGCGAATAATGGTGGTGGATTGGCCGATTTTACCTTTAGTGCGAATCATGGCATCGCTTCTGCCGGTACCCTTATCGTGACGGTCAATGGCGGCGTATATAAAGGTTCGTATGCTATCAATTCCATCCCGGCCGCCAATCGGCTGGTATTGGCAGGCACTACTTATAGTGCGACCGACACAGGCACTGCCGTTGTACAGGTCGATGTTTTATCGGGCACAGGTGCTGGTGCATCCTATTCGATTGTGAGCCATGGCCCGGATGGGCGAGGTGCTTATCCAGTCAACGGAACGGCGGTTCCCAGCGGCAAACTATGCAATACATCTGCAGCTGCGAATAGTTCGCCAGCACCCTGTACCTCTAACGCCACCACCACCTGTATCGACATCCAAAACTGCAGCGGTTCAGACAATAATATTTATGACACAGATTACAATACCAGCAGCATCGCGGCTGAATATTTCGACGATTATGTCGTCTGGGGTTCCAACGATCTGCAGCGTGCTCCCTTCAACCCCACCATGTATTCCAGTGCTGGCTGCCCAGCCAGCACCTGTGAAAGCTGGTGTGCACAATGTACTATCAATTATCCGGGAGGGGGAGCGACTGCTCCGCCGGTGAGCATCACTTCAGGTGCAGCGATATTCAAGAAAGTCATTGTCAGCTCTGGTGCCTCGTGCACGGCTACCTGTTTTTGGAGCGGCAACACTGCAGCAGGATTCATCAGGAAACCATGAGACAGATCACTCGACAGCATCGTTCAGCACAAGGCGGTTTCACCATGGTGGTAATCGCAGCATTGTTCGCTGCCTTCTCGGTGATTGCAGCCATTGCGGTAGAGCGTGCCAGCGTCATGCAGTTCATCGCCCAGCGTAATGCTGCGGTGGATCAACTCACCCGCATATCCAATGCCATGATTGAATACGGTGTCGTCAACAAGACCGGGACGACGCTGCTCTATCCCTGCCCGGCGCCGGATAATGTTGCCGATACTGCAGGTGCCTTCGGTGCCAGCACGGTCAATTGTTATAATGCGGCGCTTGATCCTATCTCGGGTGTTGCGCTTCTTGGGGGTGATACGATCCGCGGCATGGTACCTGTGCAGACTTTAGCGGCCTACGGTATTGGTTTTAATGATGCGTTCGACCCGTGGAACAATCGTATTGTATATGTGGTTAACCGTCGTTTGACCCTTGGTTCGCCGACCTCGGCTGGTGCACAGGCCACGAATCCGGCCGTAACATCGCCCATTGTCACGTTCACGATACAATTGCAGGATTTTGTTCTTATTAGTTATGGGAAAGATGGGTTGGGTGGTATCAAGCGGGGAAGTACTACCGTAGGTATTGCTTGTACCAATGGTACGGCCACTTACCGTTATGAAAATTGTGATAATGACACTAGTCTCTATACCCTTCCAACTAACACCAGTACTACGGCTACAAGCGGTACCTATTTCGACGATATTGTGACCCATTACCGACAATAGCCACTTCCTCCCCCAACAATTTCGTCACCCTCCCCCTTGCATCCTTCTGGAAATAGCTTATTTACCCTCATGACTGCTGTGGCCAAATCAACACAGTTGGCCTTCAGCCTATTGATATAATTATAAAAAGGGGAATATAAGACTATGGCAAAAGTAATTGGGATCGATTTAGGGACCACGAACTCCTGCGTCGCCATCATGGAAGGCGGCAATGCCAAGGTGCTGGAGAACAGCGAGGGCGCGCGCACGACGCCGTCCATCGTTGGTTTCACCGGCGACGGCGAGCGGCTTGTCGGCCAGACCGCAAAACGCCAAGCGGTGACGAACCCGGAGAACACGCTGTTCGCCATCAAGCGTCTCATCGGCCGGTCGTATGATGACCCGATCACGCAGAAGGATGCGAAGATAGTGCCTTATAAAATCGCGCGCGCGGACAACGGTGATGCGTGGGTGGAATCGCGCGGTGAAAAATTCTCGCCTTCGCAAATCTCGGCGTTCATCCTGCAGAAAATGAAAGAGACCGCGGAGAGCTATCTCGGTGAGAAAGTGTCGGATGCGGTGATCACCGTTCCGGCTTACTTCAACGATGCACAACGTCAGGCAACCAAAGATGCGGGTAAGATCGCGGGCCTCAATGTGCTGCGCATCATCAATGAGCCGACGGCGGCAGCACTTGCTTACGGTTTCGAGAAAAAAGACGGTCAGACCATCGCGGTCTATGACCTGGGTGGTGGTACGTTCGACGTGTCCATCCTCGAGATCGGCGATGGCGTGTTCGAAGTGAAATCCACCAACGGGGATACGTTCCTCGGTGGGGAAGATTTCGATATGCGCATCCTTGATTACCTCGCGGATGAGTTCAAGAAATCGGACGCGATTGATTTGCGCAAAGATAAACTCGCGCTGCAGCGTTTGAAAGAGGCGGCGGAGAAAGCGAAGATTGAATTGTCCAGCACGCAGCAGACGGAAGTGAACCTGCCGTTTATCACCGCGGACCAGAACGGGCCGAAGCATTTGAACGTGAAGTTGACGCGTGCGAAGCTGGAATCATTGGTCGATGATTTGATTCAACGCACCATCGAGCCGTGCAAAAAGGCGCTGAAGGATGCGGGCGTGGATGCGAGCAACATCGACGAAGTGGTACTCGTCGGCGGGATGAGCCGTATGCCAAAAGTCATCGAAGCGGTGAAAGCTTTCTTCGGCAAAGAACCGCATCGCGGGGTGAACCCGGATGAGGTGGTCGCTATTGGTGCGGCCATCCAAGGTGGCGTGCTGAAAGGTGAAGTGAAGGATGTATTGCTGCTCGACGTTACGCCGTTATCGCTGGGTATCGAAACCCTCGGTGGCGTATTCACGCGCCTGATCGACCGCAACACGACCATCCCAACCAAGAAATCGCAGACCTTCTCGACGGCGGATGACAACCAGACGGCGGTGACGATTCGTGTATTCCAAGGGGAGCGTGAAATCGCGGCGGATAATAAGGCGCTCGGCCAGTTCGATTTGGTCGGCATCGCCCCTGCCCCGCGCGGCATGCCACAAATCGAGGTAACGTTCGACATCGATGCAAATGGTATCGTGAATGTCTCAGCGAAGGATAAGGCGACCGGCAAGGAGCAGCAGATTCGCATCCAGGCTTCGGGCGGGTTGTCCGATGCTGACATCGAGAAGATGGTCAAGGATGCGGAAGCGAATGCTTCGGCGGATAAAGAAAAACGTGCGCTCATCGAGTCGAAGAACAAGGCGGAAGCGATGGCGCATGAAGCCGAGAAGAACCTGCGTGAGCATAGTTCGCTTGTCGGTGATGCCGAGAAATCAGCGATTGAAACGGATATCAAGGCGGTGCGTGAGGTGCTCGAATCGTCGAACAAGGCCGATATCGACGAGAAGGCGCAGGCGCTCAGTCAGTCGATGATGAAGCTGGGTGAGGCCATCTACAAGGCGCAGCAGACGAGCGGTGAATCTGCCGCGAGCAATGCTGCGGCGGCGGATGCGGGCTCCTCGAATGCAGGGCCGGACGGCGACGTCGTCGATGCCCAGTTCGAGGATGTCAGCGACGATAAGAAGAAGAACGACTAAGCGAATAGCAGTTAGGTTTTAGCAGTTAGCTCTGGCGCGGCTAAAACCTAACTGCTAACTGCTAACCGCTATGGCTGAAGATTTTTACACAACACTAGGTGTTTCAAAGAGTGCGAGCGAGGACGACCTGAAAAAGGCGTACCGCAAGCTTGCCATGCAATATCATCCAGACCGCAATGCCGGGAACGCCGAAGCCGAGAAGAAATTCAAAGCGGTCAGTGAGGCGTATGACGTGCTGAAGGATCCGCAGAAACGCGCGGCGTATGACCGTTTTGGGCATGATGCGTTCGCAGGCGGCATGGGCGGTGGCGGTGGCGCAGGTGGGTTCTCCGGCTTTAGCGGCGGCGGGAATTTCTCGGATATATTTGAAGACCTCTTCTCTGAGTTCACTGGTCGGCGTGGTGGTGGCGGTGGGCCACAGCAATCCTCAGCGGCGCGCGGGTCTGACTTACGCTATAACCTCGATATCGAACTCGAGGATGCCTATAAGGGTAAGCAACAGACCATCAAGGTGACCACTTCTGCTGCGTGCGAAAGCTGTCATGGCGCGGGTTCCGAAAAAGGCTCTGCGCCAGAAACCTGTCCGACCTGTTCGGGCCGGGGTACCATTCGTGCGCAACAAGGGTTCTTTACCGTGGAGCGGGGTTGCTCCAACTGCCAGGGCACCGGTAAGGTCATCAAGAATCCATGCAAGACCTGTGCTGGCTCGGGCCGCACACGCAAGGAGAAATCGCTGAGTGTTACCATTCCTGCGGGTGTCGAGGAAGGCACACGCATTCGCCTCGCCGGTGAAGGCGAAGCAGGGTTCCGCAGCGGGCCGGCGGGGGATCTCTATATTTTCCTCTCCATCAAGCCGCACCGCATCTTCAAACGTGACGGAGCGAATATTTATTGCGGCGTTCCGATCCCGCTTTCGACCGCCACCCTCGGTGGGCATATCGAAGTGCCGACCATCGATGGGGGCCGCGTAAAAGTCACCATTCCTGAAGGCACGCAGACGGGCCACCAGTTCCGCCTCAAAGGTAAGGGCATGAGCGTGCTTAAGAGCGCGGCGCGCGGGGATATGTATATCGAGGTCGCAGTCGAGACGCCGGTCAATCTCAGCAAGAAGCAGCGCGATTTGCTTAAGGAATTCGATGCGGCGAGCGGCAATAAACCCACTAGCCCCGAAAGCGAGAGCTTCTTCGCCAAGGTCAAGGAATTCTGGGAAGACCTAAAGGAATAAGGTCTAGCGCGCTGGGGTTTCGTGCGCGATGATAGCCAGTCTCTGTTCATGCTGTTGTAACTGTTCTTTCAGTTCATGGAATGCGCGGATATTTCTCTGGGGCAGTTTGATTTCTGCAATTTCGCCGCGTGCCCTGTTGTGCTCGCTGCTAGGCATCACGGTCATTTCAAGCAGTGGGCTAGAGGCATTAGGCAGCCGAAGCTCCGAGAAAATGCGCCGTAGGCTTGGTAGCACCTGGGATTGCGAAAGAAGCAGCCCGCGCTGGTTTTTATGAACAATGAAGGTGAAGTCCGCACCGTTCAAACGTACAGATTTCAAGTCGAGAAGGATGGTAGTAATGGCCTGGTCGATGCTCGCTGTATCATTAAACGAAATGCCACGAACGATACGCGCAGTGAATGGTTCCGGCGCGGGTAAACACAGTGTGGGGCTAGAGGCGGGTATGGGTTCACAGGGCATTCTACGCTCTGCAGTTGCGTATAACTGTTCGTAGGCTCGATTGGTAAGGCGCAGCGTCAGGTAGGGTGGCTTTACCGACAGGGTAAATGAGGTCTCATTCGCCTGAATCTTCTTAGTACGCAGTACTTCGGTGACATCGCCCCGAAGCAGAAGAAAATCAAGCCCCGGTGGCACTCGCCACCTGCAGGACCAATGGGTAACCGAACCTGCTTCGTCCCTCATCCAGCGCGCGTGGGCCAGCTTTTCGCTGATAGCTTCGCGACGTTCAGGCGTCAGTTCACTTTTGCTGGCCGCGTAAAAACGTTTGTCATGCATTGTCACGACTCTAGCTCGCGGCAGCAATTGGTGCGGCTTGGCGACAGGGTCGCGCGTGAAATTTGCGTAGGCAATGTTTGACGGGGTATCGTTGTCGCTCACCATAGTACCTATTCACCTATGCTTGTTCGTGCTTTTCATTTCGCGTGGTTGTGGCTAGGTATAGCCTATAAATCGGGGTGTTTTATGACAGTTTCGTTAAAAGTGGCCATTGCCGGGGCGAGCGGGCGCATGGGAATCGCACTGATCCGGGCGCTTTCGACCCATCCGACGCTGGAACTGGTGGCGGCTGGCATCCGCCCGGGGGGAACGTCGCTGGCGAAGAACCAGTTCGAGAGCGCCGGGTTAAGCTTTGCTTCGGAGCTGATCACCGAACAGACCGCTGACCTCACGGCGAAGGCGGATGCAGTGATCGATTTCACTTCGCCGGAGAATACCGTCGGCTTGGCGGGTCTGGCAGCGCTCAACAAAAAAATCCTGATTTCGGGAACTACGGGCCTCAACTCGGCCCAGAAGGAAGCACTTATCCGGGCTGGGGAATCCACGCGGGTGGTGTGGTCGGCGAATATGTCGGTCGGGGTGAACCTGCTGATGGCGCTGGTCGAGCAGGCGGCGGCGAAACTGCCGGAGGCGGATATCGAGATAGTCGAGATGCATCACCGGATGAAGGTGGATGCACCGTCCGGCACAGCCCTTGCCCTTGGTGAATCCGCCGCGCGCGGGCGGGATGTTACACTTTCCGACCATTGGGTGAAATCACGTGACGGGCATACGGGTGCGCGTGCGCCTGGCAGCATCGGCTTTGCGACGTTGCGGGGCGGGGATGTGATTGGCGACCATACGGTGATGTTCGCCAGCCAAGGCGAGCGGTTGGAATTATCGCACAAGGCGAGCAATCGCGATATCTATGCGAAAGGGGCTTTGGTCGCGATCGAGTGGGCCGCGCATAAGCCTAATGGGTTTTACTCGATGCGGGATGTGGTGACGCTGTAAGCGCTAAAATTGACGCCGAAAGATAGCGGCACATGTTGGGCTGCTCGCGGATAATAGATAGTCAGCGGTCAGGGTTGCAGGATTATTGGCAACGGTCGTGGTGCATGATGACAAAGTACCCGCTCCAGCCGCAACCACTGCTAGTTTTCCTAAGCCGGGCTTACCATCATCGATTTTGGTATCGATGTTCCATAATTCTTCAGGACGGAAAATCGGTACTGCCGGATCATCATTGACTTCGATCCCTCCGAACTCGAACGATTTGCTGTAGTCGCCGTCGAATATCCATGTCTGGCCGGTCAGTTGTCCCCACCAGGTTGCCCACCATATAGAATTGCTTAGTCGCCCCACCGGAGAATTAGCCCCTGTTACGGAATAACTGGTGGCACCATGAGCTATGCCGTCAAATTGCCCTTCTATCAAACCCGCATTGGCAAGATGTTGCCAGATGCGAAAGGATTCGTTTGAACCGACGCTTAAATTAATGTTTCCATCCCCATCGCCATTACATGTCTGCGTTCCAGTTCCGGCCGTTGTAATACACGTGGCCGGGGTTGCATGGGCGATGCCCCATATGCTCTGGGCGTTGTTCATATCGCCGGGAATGGCAAAATACTTATCGCGGAAGGTATAAATTGCGGCGACAAACTTCTGCTGTTGCGTGGCCACGCTTCGAAGCTCAGAGGCACGGATAAGTGCTTGCCCACTTAAAATTCCACCGACAAGCAACCCTAGAATGACCAAGACAATCGACAGTTCAACGAGCGAAAAAGCACTGTGTGCAAGCTTGTGGCTATTGGCGTGGGCTGTCATATTGTGAGCATACGCCTTTCGGTTTACGATGCCTATAATTTTTTCAGTATCTGATCAATGAAGGCCGCTTCGATGGTGGCGTAGCGTGATTGCTTGACGCCTTCCAGCGCCACGAACTCACTGCCTGCTTCGCGGAAGAATTTCGGGATGAAGCCGAGCTCATCGAAACGATTCGCGATGCGCGCTTTCATTTCCACATCGCGCGTATTGATGGGTTTGATGAACGTGGCCTTGCCGCCGATCTCATGCTTCTCCCAATCGCCACGCGCGCCGAATACTTGTGCGTCGATCAGGGATTTCATCTGGGTATCGCCTAGGTATGTCATGCTCGCCTCCTTTAAGGGGTCTCAAGAAGGAACCATAGCGCAGGAAGAGTAAAAAATTCGTTAAGGGTGGCAACGAATAGTTCTGCTGCAATGCAGCGTGACAGCTATTTTCCTCTAATCGTCCCACAATTTCGGTTGCGGTACGGCATAGGTCGCGGGTGCAGCGGCTTTGGCGACGCGTGGAACGTCCACCATGTTATGGGTCACGGCCATTTCAGAGCGCATCTCAGCGCTGGGTTCGCCTTTGCCGGCAGCGAGCACTTCGCCGTATTCGGCGGGCATGAAATCCTCGGTCTTACGCATTTTGTCGCGCAGCGCCTGCAGGGAGCGCAGGGATAGCTGGAGATAGGTAAAGATCTGGTCGCCGTAGACGTTCTTACCCTGCAGTAGGATGACCACTTTCTCGTTCAACAACGCCTCATCCAATTCGACCGGGGTCGAATTGGTGCTGAAAGCGCTGGTTTTCCAGGTGGTGTTCATGGCCTTCCATTATTGCGGTACAGGCCGGAAATATATAGCGTTATGTGTGGTATGGGAAGGTTTTTCGCGATTATGTGCGCGAGCGTGGCGAATTAGCCTAAGGCGATGCCGCTGCTAGCCATTGCATTGCCGATGTTCTGTGCTTGTGCTTCATGAGCCTTGGAAACACTGAGCGAGCGGTCATTCATACCTTCGAGAATTGCCATGGCCATTGCTGTTACGATGGGATTCTTGCTGCCGCATGAGGTGGCCGAGCATTCTCCGCCAAATTTAATCAGTGTATCACTCATGCGTTGCTCCTAGCTCGTCGTGCGTTTTCCCGCTTGAACCCAGAATACCGCCATTTCACTAACAAAAGGTTAATAAATTAATCTTTTGTGTAAAATTTCATCGATAATTGAGTTAACTTGAACACGCGTCTTTCCTTCCTTTAACTCTGCGCCATTTTTCTACACGCTGCAATAAAAACCGCGTGGATTGGTGAAATCTTCACAGAACTGTCACAATTCTCCGTAGACATGTTTAGCGGCATGGCACTTGTATTTACTAATACAGGTTTGGCCCCGGTTGCAGTCAGACTGCACTTATGGTAGAAAATACCATCATCTTCCCGGAGGTTCCATGCGTGCGTTCGTCTTTTTCCTGCTGGCCAGCACCGTCAGTATGGTGGCGCAGGCCGCTGCACCCGCGCGGCCGAACGAAGATTTCACGAAAGCTTTGCTGCCCGCATCCCCGAAAGTCGTCGCCGCCAAGGAAGCTGCCGCCGCCGCAAGCGAGGCCATGAACGCGCCGGTCACGCCGGAAGGCAAGGTCAAAATCGGATTTGAAGGACGCGGCGATTACCGTAAGCCGAAAGTGAAAGAGGCCAAAACTGCCGCGAAAACGACGGGCACAACCCTGTCGCCGGCGTTGAAAGTGCCCAGTACGGGTGTTGCGCCCAATAAGGACGCTGCTGTGCCCGCCGCTGTTTTATCAACTGAAACGGCAGCGACGGTAGCGGCCGCGATCGCACCGCCGGTCGAAAAGCCGGGTATGCGCAGTGATTCGGCGTTGCGAGATGATAGCAGCGCTGCCAACGATGTCGCCAAGCAAGCACAAGCCGCCGCGACCGTACAGCGGGCGGTGGACGCGTTGACGCCGCCGACTGCACCCATGGCTGTACCGACGACGAATACAACTAATTCCGGTTTGAACGGGCCGATGATGGTCGTTGGCGGTAAGCTGGTGCGGCCTGAATAATGCGCCTTTTACGCGCAAGCGTTGTTGCATTTAGTCTAGTTGAGCTTTCCATCGTACTGGTCATTCTGGGGTTGCTTGTCGGTGGGATTCTCAGCGGTCAGTCACTTATCCGCGCAGCGGAGATACGAGCTGTAGCAACAGAATATAGCCGATACGTGACGGCGGCGCATACTTTCCGCGACAAGTATTTTGCCCTGCCCGGTGATTTCAGCAACGCCACTCGCTTCTGGGGGCGCATGGCCGCCACGGTCGACTGCGTGACCAATTCAGTTGCCGCCGTCGCGGCAACGGGTGCCTGCGATGGCAATGGGGATGGGCGCTATCTGGGCTATGGTGGCGCTTCGGCATCGGCCGAAGTTTATCAATATTGGCGACATTTGGCCTTGGCCGGATTGATCGAGGGCACGTATAGCGGCCTTGCTGGTGGGGCCGGCAATAACGACATGTTGCTGGGCACGAATGCACCGTCATCGAAATTAGCGACTGCAGGATGGGGGGTCTATGAGATGGGCACCTATGCGGGCGATGCAGATATGTATGCTATGGACTATGGCATTACGCTCGAGCTGGGTAGCAAGATCGCCACTTCGCGCGTGTTCGGTAAAGTGCTCAAGCCTGAAGAGGCGTGGAATATCGATACGAAGATCGATGATGGTAAACCCGCCCAGGGCAAGGTCATTGCACGTTACTGGAACAATTTGTGTGCAGCGGCGGACGATGGCACGCATGCGAATAATGACCTGGTGGCCAGTTATAAACTAAGCGAGACCACCGTGCAGTGCTCATTCTATTTCCGCAATCCATTCTAGGAAAGCTGGGTGCCACCAACCGTCATCGCAGAGATAAGCAGGCTTGGCTGCCCCACTCCAACAGGTACGGATTGGCCAGCTTTGCCGCAGGTGCCGATGCCGGGGTCGAGCACCATGTCGTTGCCGATGGCAGTAATTTTTCCCATGATGTCCGGCCCGCTACCGATGAGTGTTGCGCCTTTGATGGGGTAGGTGATTTTGCCGTCTTCGATCATGTAGGCTTCCGTTGCGTTGAAGACGAATTTGCCGCTGGTGATATCGACCTGCCCGCCGCCTAAGTACGCGGCATAGATGCCGCGTTTTACGCTTGCGATCATTTCCTCTTTTACTGCGTTGCCGCCGAGCATGAAGGTGTTCGTCATACGCGGCATAGGCATGTGTGCATAGCTTTCGCGGCGACCATTGCCGGTGGCGGCCACGTTCATCAGGCGGGAATTCATTCTATCCTGAATATAGCCTTTGAGGATGCCGTCCTCGATTAGCACGTTGCGGCTGGTCGGAGTGCCTTCGTCATCGACCGTTAAAGAACCACGGCGATTTTCAAACGTACCATCGTCGACAACAGTCACGCCTTTGGCGGCGACGCGTTCACCGATGCGGCCGCTGAAAGTGCTGCTTCCTTTGCGGTTGAAGTCACCCTCGAGGCCGTGGCCAACGGCTTCGTGCAGCAGAACACCGCACCAGCCTGCGCCAAGGACAACGGGGAGTTCTCCTGCAGGCGCAGGACGGGCATCGAGGTTCACCAGGGCTTGGCGCAGCGCTTCATCCGCGACTTTTTTCCAGCCTTCTTCGGTGAGGAGCTGGTCGTACATATACCGCCCCCCCGCCCCGGAGCTGCCTGATTCCATCTTGGTACCATCGCCCACGATGGCCTGAATGCTGAGGCGCACCAGGGGGCGCACATCCGTCACCATGCGGCCATCAGCGCGAATGACCTGGATGCGTTGCCAGTTGGCGGCAAGCGTGGCGGAAACTTGTTTGACGCGCGGGTCCTTCGCGCGCAAATAGGCGTCGATGGCTTGCAGCACGGCGAGTTTCTGCTCGAAGGCAATGGCGGCGAGCGGGTTGTCGCTCACGTATAAATGGCGGTTGGCGCCGAAGGTGGGTTCGAGTTTTGTGCTGGCGTTCTGCTGCCCCACATTCACCGCGCGCACGGTGCTGGCGGCGCGGGTAAGGGCGTCGTCGGTCAGTTCGGCGCTGTGGGCGTAGGCGCTGGTCTCGCCCTTCACGGCGCGCAGGCCGAAGCCTTGCGTGGTATCGCCGCTGGCCTGTTTCAGGCGTCCGTCGTCGAAACTGTACGATTCGCTGGCGCGGTGTTCGAGATACAGCTCGCCGTCATCGGCGCCATGCAGCGCGCCTTCGAGGGTGCGTAATGAAGCGGCCCTGTCGAGGCTGCCTGAGGAAAAGAAAGGGTCGTCCATCTGTGTCATGCTGTGTTATGTATAGCAGAGTTCACCACCCTGCCACAAACTTTGCCCATAAAATTTGATTAACTATGAATCATCTTGCACTTGCGTCCGGCATCGGCTACGCGAAACTTCAAATAACCCCACCGATGTTCAGGCCATGACACAGAAATCCTTTATGTTTTTGCGCAGCTTTACCTTTGTAGCGTTGGCGGCTGTGCTGCTTGCCCTGCCCCAGTACACCGTGGCGGCGGAAGGTACCCCGATCACGGCGGTGCCGCGCGCGGAAGTGGAGCAGACTAGCGAAAAGGTGAATGCCGAGAAAGGTAGCGAGGCGGCCAAGGATATTCCCGGCGCGAAGAAAGACGAGACCCATACTGGAACCGATACGCTGGTGAGCCCAGACAAAGCGCCGGAGAAACCGCTGAGCGAGGCAGAGAAGAAAGCTGCCATCGCCGATGCGGACGCGCTGACCAGCTTTGACCCCGCCAAACTGGTGGGCGTGGCCAAGCCCTGGCAGGTCTACTATCAGGAATCCAACGCGCCGGTGATGGACAAGCTGGTGCCGCTGCATGACGCAGTACTCGTCATCATCACCCTCATCACCATCTTCGTGCTGGTGCTACTGATCTATGTCTGCGTTAAGTTCAGCCGCCGGGCCAACCCCAAGCCGCAGACCTTCACCCACAATAAAACGGTCGAGATCGTGTGGACAGTGATCCCGATCCTGATTCTGGTCGGCATTGCGATTCCGTCGCTTCGCCTGCATTACAACTACTACAATAATGAGCAGATCATATCTAACCCAGATCTGACGGTGAAAGTCGTCGGCCATCAATGGTACTGGGAATACGAGTACCCGGATCAAGCCATCAAGTTCGACTCGAACATGACCAAAACGGAAGACCTGCCAGAAGGCGCTCCTCGCCTGCTCGAGGTCGATAACCCCCTCGTGGTGCCGGTGGGCAAGGTCGTGCGTATCCAGCTGACCTCGGCGGATGTGATCCACGCGTTCGCGCTGCCGAGCTTCGGCATCAAGAAAGGTGCTGTCCCGGGCCGGTTGAACGAGACCTGGTTCAAGGCCGATAAAGAAGGCGTCTATTACGGCCAGTGTTCGGTGTTGTGCGGTAAGCTGCACGGCTTCATGCCGATCAAGATCGTCGTGCTCTCGGAAGAGGAATTCGAGACCTGGGCGAAGGGCGCTAAACTGAAATTTGCAAGTAACGATTCGATGCAGTTCGCTGCGTTGAACCAGTAAGACGAGAGAGACCATGGCACACGCAGCTACCGCCGATTCACACGCTCACCACGACCACGGCACACCGAAAGGCTGGCGCCGCTGGGTCTACTCGACCAACCACAAGGATATCGGTATCCTGTACCTGTTCTACGCCTGCTTCGCGGGTATCCTGGGTGCGGCCTTCTCGGTCGTGATGCGTATGGAACTGCAGGCCCCCGGCATGCAGATCTTCGGCGAGAACTACCAGATGTATAACGTGTTCCTCACCGCGCATGCGTTCCTGATGGTATTCTTCCTCATCATGCCCGCACTGATCGGCGGGTTCGGCAATTACTTCGTACCGCTGATGATTGGCGCGCCGGATATGGCCTTCCCGCGGATGAACAACATCTCTTTCTGGCTGCTGGTTCCTTCCATCCTGCTGTTGGTCGCCTCGTCGCTCGTCGGTACGGGTGAAGCGCGCGGCGTCGGTCTGGGATGGACCGTGCAGACACCGCTTTCCGTCATCGACGGCCTGCATAAAGGTATGGCGGTGGACCTGGCGATCTTCTCGCTGCACTTGGCCGGTATCTCGTCGATCCTCGGCGCCATCAACTTCATCGTGACCATCTTCAACATGCGCGCACCGGGGATGACCCTGTTCAAAATGCCGCTGTTCGCCTGGGCGATCCTCATCACCGCGTTCCTGCTGCTGCTGTCGCTGCCGGTGCTTGGCGGTGCGATTACCATGCTGCTGACGGACCGCAACCTCGGCACTAACTTCTTCAACCCGGCGGGCGGTGGCGACCCAATACTCTTCGACCATCTGTTCTGGTTCTTTGGACACCCGGAAGTCTACGTGCTTATCGTGCCTGCATTCGGCATTATCTCGGAAGTGGTCGCGACGTTCTCGCGCAAGCCCATCTTCGGCTATCTGGGTATGGTGGCGGCGATGAGCTGCATTGGCGTGCTTGGGTTCGTGGTTTGGGCACACCACATGTTCATCCTTGGCCTCAGCCCCGATACGGAAGCCTATTTCATGATCGCCACCATGGTAATCGCGGTGCCGACGGGGATTAAAATCTTCTCGTGGATCGCGACGATGTGGGGCGGCTCGCTGACCTTCGAAACACCGATGGTGTTTGCGCTCGGGTTCATTTTCCTGTTCACGCTGGGTGGTGTCACGGGCGTCATGCTCGCGAACTCGGCGATCGATATCACCTTCAACAACACGTATTACGTAGTGGCGCATTTCCATTATGCGATGTCGCTTGGGGCGTTGTTCGGTGTGTTCACGGCCTTCTATTACTGGATCCCGAAAATGTCGGGCTACATGTATAGCGAGAAGCTCGGCAAGATCCATTTCTGGCTGTTCTTCATCGGCACCAATCTTACCTTCTTCCCGCAGCATTTCCTTGGGATGGCAGGCATGCCGCGCCGTATCCCGGATTATCCGGATGCCTATGCAGGCTGGAATTACTGGTCGTCGATCGGGTCCTATATCGGCTTTGCTGCCGCACTCTTCTTCTTGCTAGTGGTCGCGGAAATGTTCATCCGCAAGCGCCCGGCGCCGAAGAACCCGTGGGGTGAAGGTGCGACGACGCTCGAATGGACGCTGAGCTCCCCGCCTCCGTTCCACACGTTCGAGACGCAGCCGGATTATAGCAAGGTAACGACGGCGTACCCCACTCACCATTAATGGTGAGTGGCTGAAGGGGGCCTTGTCTCTTACGCTACGCTGACCTCTGCCCTTCGGGCGAGCCATGGAAGTCTACGCGCGGCCTTATGGCAGTGACTTGTCAGGTTTGCTTGCGCTCTGGTCAATCAGACGCTAAACAGCCCTCATGAACGACACCGCCAGCATATCGACCGACCTGCCGACTGAATCCTCGTTGAAGGATTATGGCACCCTGCTGAAGCCAGGGGTGATGTCACTCGTGGTGTTCACCGGTGCGGCAGGTATGTGGATGGCACCGGGGCATTTGCATCCGTTCTACCAGCTCATCACGATTCTGTGCATCGCGCTTGGCTCGGGGGCCGGGGCGGCGCTGAATATGTGGTATGACAGCGATATCGACGCGATCATGAACCGTACGCAGAAGCGGCCGATTCCAGCAGGCCGCATTGCGCGGGATGATGCGTTGGCGCTAGGGCTCATGCTTTCGGTTGCGTCCGTTGGCATGCTTGGCTTGTCGGTGAGTCTGCAGGCGGCGGCTTGGCTGGCATTTGCCATTTTCTTCTACGCGGTCGTTTACACCATGCTGCTGAAGCGCTCGACGCCGCAGAATATCGTCATAGGTGGGCTTGCCGGTGCGTTCCCTGCTCTCATTGGCTGGGTGGCGGTGAGCCCTGAACCGGCGCTGATGCCGTGGCTGATGGTCGCTATCGTGTTCTTCTGGACGCCGCCACATTTCTGGGCACTGGCACTATATCGCCACAGTGACTATGCAAAAGCGGGCGTGCCGATGCTGCCGGTGACCGCCGGAATCCCGGCAACCAAGCGGCAAATCGTGCTTTACACGGTATTGCTGGCCGCGGTGTCGCTCAGCCCGGTTTTGGCTGGTGCGGGCGTGGCGTATGGCATCGGCGCTGGCCTTCTCGGTACGAACTTCCTGCGCCATGCCATCCGGGTCTATCGCTCGCCAGAACCGCGGGATGCCATGCGTATGTTCGGTTTTTCGATCCTTTATTTGTTCGCTCTATTTGCCCTGCTGGTTGCCGACCACCTGACACAAGGCTTTCAACTCCCATAGTTTTACGCTATCTTCGCCAAGTCGCATTGCGCATCTAACTTTTACGGAGAACCTCATGGCCACGAAAACCGCTACCGCCCATAAAGCCCTCGAAGCCGCTGCCGCTTCTGGCAACAGCATCATCAGCAACGAGAATATTGTCTACCTGATGGGCCTCAGCTTCGTTGTGGGCAGCCTGTTCACTGTCTTCATCCTCGTGCTGCTTGATTTCATGCGCCGCGACCAAGCCGCTAAATAATGCCGCTGAGTGAGACGCACCGCCGTAAAAAAGCGAAGAATTATTTCGCATTGGCGGTACTCCTGGTCTTCGTCGCAGGAATGTTCTACTTGAGTATGTTAAAAACTAGCGGGGCTTAGTATTTGATGGCGGCTTCGCCGTGTAGGTGCGTCCCGCCCTCGCTACCGTTCCCCCTCGTTCGCTTCGCTCTGGCCCGGCATGAGAGGCTACCCACGGCTAAGTGGTAGTTATCATTTTTCTTTCTTCCCTTGGTGGTTTGGCGTAAGCAACAGCCATGCAAACCAACCGTAATGTTGCGCTTCAACTGACTGCCATCGTGGTGGGGATGCTGATGCTTGCTTATGCTTCGCCGCCGCTTTACCGGCTGTTCTGCACAGTGACAGGATTCGGGGGGACTACGCGGCGGGCAACGGCGGAACCGTACCGGGCAATGCCGAGTACGCATAGCGTCACTGTCAGCTTCGATGCGAATCTGGACCCAAAACTGCCATGGAAGTTTTCGCCCGTCGAGAAATCCGTCACCGTGAGGCTGGGGCAGAACCGTTTGGTCGCGTTCAAGGCGGTGAATGAGGCCGGTTTTGCAACGAAGGGAACGGCCAGCTACAACGTAACGCCCTTCGCGGCGGGGAAATACTTCAACAAAATTCAATGCTTCTGTTTTAAAGAACAGGGCTTAGCCGCAGGGCAAACGGCTAACCTGCCTGTGTCATTTTTCATCGACCCGGCCATCCTTGATGACCCGGAGACCCGCGATGTGACAAATATTACTTTATCTTACACGTTTTTTAGCTATGAATCGGCGAATAAATCCAAGTTCTAGGACATTCTCATGAGCGGTCACGTCACCCATCCCTACCATCTCGTCAATCCCAGCAAATGGCCCATACTGACGGCGTTCTCCATCCTAATTTTCGTGGTAGGCGGAGCGTTCGCGCTGCATAAGTCGCCAATCGGGCTGCCGATAGTGTTCGCAGGCTTCTCCGCCATCGTCGCCTGCTGCTTCTTCTGGTGGCGTGATGTGATCCGCGAGGGCATTCATGACAAGGCGCACACTGAGAAAGTGCGCATGGGACTGCGTTTTGGCATGGCGTTGTTCATCACTTCCGAGGTCATGTTCTTCGTTGCTTTCTTCTGGGCGTATTTCGGCGCGGCCTTCTTCCCGAAACTGCCACTTGAAGAAGTATGGGGCATCGCTGCGGGTGTGTGGCCACCGGCGAACATCAAGCCCTTCGACGCATTTGACCTGCCGTTGATGAACACGCTCATCCTGCTGCTCTCGGGCACCACCGTCACCTGGGCGCATGCGGCGCTGCTGAACAACAACATGAAGGACGTGATCCGCGCCCTTTCCATTACTGTTGCGCTTGGTGTGATGTTCAGCCTGTGTCAGGCGTTCGAGTACAGCCATGCGGCGTTCGGCCTCACAGACGGCAAATATGCGGCAACATTCTTCCTGGCAACGGGCTTCCACGGCCTGCATGTGATGATCGGTACGGCGTTCCTCGCGGTGATGCTGGTGCGTGCCAAGCGTGGCACATTGGATCCCAAACAGCATCTCGGTTTCGAGTTTGCTGCGTGGTACTGGCATTTCGTCGATGTGGTGTGGTTGTTCCTCTTCGTAGGAATTTATTGGATCACCTCGACCCCGTAGAAGTCGTTTAGGTTGCGTCCGCCTTGCATTGCGCCTATACGAGGGCGCATGAAACCTGTCACCCTTATCGGCCAGACCTTGCGCCCGCGCTGCCCGCGGTGCGGGGAAGGGAAATTGTTCAAGGACATGCTGAGCGTCGTCGACAGTTGCAGCGAATGCACATTGGTCCTCAAGCACCATGATGCAGCGGATGCGCCGACCTTTTTTGCGCTCTGCATCGTCGGCTTGCTGGTGACGGTGGGTGCGGCGATTGTCGAAGTGAAATTCGAACCAGCGATGTGGGTACATGCTGCACTCTGGATCCCGCTCACGTTCATTGGTTCCATCCTGTGCTTGCGTATGTTCAAAGCTATTTTCATTACTATGGAGCATCGCATGGCGCTGCTGAAGCAGGAGGACCCGCGTGGCTAGCTTCGTTCGTCCGCGGCCGGTGGCCTGGTTCTTTTTCCTTCTTGCCTTCACCACCTGCGTGGCACTTGGCACGTGGCAGGTGAAGCGCATGCAGTGGAAGCAGGGGCTCATTTCTGCCATTGCCGCGGCCAATGAACAGGCACCTATCACTGCCCTGCCGAAGGATAAGGCGGAGCTTGAGACACTGCAGTTCCACAAGGTCACGCTCAAAGGCACATGGCAGGGCGGCACGGAGTTTCACCTCGCGCCGCGTTATTGGCGCGACCAGTTCGGCTATGCGATTATCACTCCGTTCACATTAACGGATGGGCGCGTTGTGCTGATCAATCGTGGCTGGGTGATGGCGAAGAAGAAGGATGCCGCGAGCCGCCCAGAGACGGCGGTACGTGGCAAAGCAACCATCACAGGCCTTGTGCGCGTGGGGGCGGAGCGCAACATGATGAGCCCGCCGAACCAGCCGGAGAAGAATATATGGTTCGGGCGCGACGTAGCAAAGATGGGTGAGTTTGCCAAGTTGCCCAACGTGGTTCCTGCAATGGTCGACCTTATCGGCGAGCAGGATGTGAAGCATTTGCCGGTCCCGTCCGACGGCATGATCCGGCTGCGCAATGACCATTTGAGCTATATCCTCACTTGGTATGGTATTGCGCTTGGGGTATTGGTGATTTTTGTGGTGTATCATCGGAAGACGCGCTGACGGAAGGGTTGCACCTCTCGCTAAAACCCGCTAATCCCTGCTGCATGCACTATATCTCCACACGCGGCACAGCGCCGAAGGTTGATTTCAAGGGCGCGCTGCTTGCAGGGCTCGCGTGCGATGGCGGGTTGTATGTGCCCGAATCCATCCCACAATTCTCGCCGCAAAAGATCGCATCACTGGCTTCGCTGAGTTACGCCGACCTCGCGCTTGAGATCATGATGCCGTTTGTGGGCGAAAGTTTTTCGCGCGCGGATATGAAGCGGATGATCGATACGGCGTACAGCAATTTCCGCCACCCGGCGATTGCGCCGCTCACCCAGCTTTCGAGCCGCCATTTCGTGCTGGAATTGTTCCATGGACCAACGCTCGCGTTCAAGGATTTCGCGCTGCAGCTGGTCGGCCAGTTGCTGGAACATGCGATAAAAGATTCGGGCCAACATGCAGTGGTGCTGGGTGCAACATCCGGTGACACCGGTTCGGCGGCAATGGCAGGGTGCATGGGGCGCGCGGGGCTCGACATTGTTATCCTCTACCCCGATGGGCGCACATCGGATGTGCAGCGGCGGCAGATGACGACGCTCGGTGCGAAGAACATCCATGCACTCGCGGTCGATGGGACGTTCGATGACTGCCAGGATATGGTGAAGACGTTGTTCGCCGATGCAGCGTTCCGTGAGAAGACGCATTTGCTCGCCGTCAATTCGATCAATTTCGCACGGGTGCTGGCGCAGATTGTGTATTATTTCTACGCAGCGCTGCGGTTGGGTACACCTGCGGCGGAACTCAGCTTCACGGTGCCGACCGGGAATTTCGGCGATATTTATGCGGGGTATCTCGCGCGGCAAATGGGATTGCCGATCAAAAAACTCATCATCGCCAGTAATCGCAATGACATTCTCGCGCGCTGTGTGGCGACGGGGGAATATACCATGGCGGGTGTGAATGCATCACTGTCGCCGAGCATGGATATCGAAATTTCGAGCAATTTTGAACGGCTGTTGTTTGATCTATTCGACCGTGATGGTGCGAAACTCGCCGCAGCGATGGCGGATTTCCGCAAGACGAAAACGCTGAAACTTACTCCTTCGCAGCATGCGGATTTCACGCGGCTGTTCGCAGCGCATGCGGTGGATGACAAGGGCACGCTTGCCTGCATCAAGCGCACCCAGGCGGAGACGGGGTATCTGCTCGACCCGCATACGGCGGTGGGCGTGGCGACGACCGAAGCACTGCAACCTCAGGGTATCACGGTGACGCTGGCGACCGCGCACCCGGCGAAGTTCCCGGAGGCGGTGCGGGAGGCGACCGGCATTACCCCTGCCCTACCACCGCATATGGCGGACTTAATGCAGAAAGCTGAGAAATTCACGCCGATGGCGCATGATCTTGAAGAATTAAAATCATTTATTACAACACTTTAGTTTTTCTGGTGACATCGGCATTTGTCATGGGCGGACTGAACTGCTAGGAATCCCGCCCCTATGACCCAGATGTACCAGCTTTCGACCCTTGATAACGGCATGCGCATCGCCAGCGAACGCGATGCCAGTAACCATAGCGCGGCGTTCGCCATCGCAGTGGATGTGGGCGCGCGGCATGAGGAAGCGAGCGAGGGTGGACTATCCCACATGCTTGAGCATATGGCGTTCAAGGGCACAGCAACGCTGAACGCGCGCGAGATCGCCGAGGCGTTCGACCTGATGGGCGGCAATGTGAACGCCTATACCAGCCACGAGCATACGGTGTATTACGCCAAAGTGCTGAAGGAATATGCCAGCGATGCGCTACGGTTGCTGTGTGATATCATTTCGCATTCGACGTTCGATGCGGGCGAACTTGAGCGTGAGCGGCAAGTGGTGCTGCAGGAAATTGCCATGCATCATGATACGCCGGATGATTTGGTATTCGATCTCTATCAGGAAATGGCATTCGACGGCCAGCCCCTCGCCCGCCCGATCCTGGGTAAGGCAGAACGCGTGGCAACGTTCTCGCGCGAAGACCTCATCAGCTATACGGCGAAGCATTACCAGCCGAACCGCATGGTGCTTGCTGCTGCAGGCTGTGTCGACCATGACGAGACGCTTGTGATTGCGAAGGAATTTTTCGCTGACCGCAACAATGAGGGCGCGAAGCACACCATGCCGGTCGCGCAGTATAAGGGTGGCGAGAAGACGCTCGAGAAAGATCTGGAGCAGGTGCAACTCGTGCTGGGCTTCCCGGGCCTCGCATCGCCGCACCCGGATTATTATGCGCTACAGGTATTCTCGACCATCCTTGGCGGCGGGATGTCGTCGCGGTTGTTCCAGGAGATCCGTGAGCGTCGCGGGCTTGCCTATTCGGTGTCGTCGTTCGCGTCCGGGTATCAGGATGTAGGGTTGCTGGGGATTTATGCAGGCACAACGGTCGAGCATCTGCCGGAACTGACGGGGGCGCTGAAGGAAGTGCTCGCCAGCATGAAAAACGGCGTGAGCGATGATGAATTGTTGCGGGCGAAGAACCAGCTCAAAGCGGGCACGGTGATGACCTGCGAGAATTGCGGGTCCATCGCCGAATGGATCGCGCGGCATTTGCTGGTGTATGGAGCGTATCGCCCGGTTGATATGCTGGTCGCGGAGATTGAAGCGGTCACCAAGGAAGACATGGTGCGCATGGCGGAGCTGGCGCTCAGCACGGCGACGCCGACGGTAGCAGCACTTGGGCCGGTTGGCAGTGTGAACAATGCGGCGCTGACGCAAAAGCTTGCCGCATGAGCAGCGACCATATTGTCACTGTCGATGAAGATTCTACAGGTCTGCGCCTGGATAAATTCCTCAGCCTGCACCTGCCGGAGATCAGCCGCGCGCGGTTGCAAGGGATGATTGAGGCGAACGCTGTGCTGCGCAATGGTACGGTTTATACGAACCCTTCCTATAAAGTGAAATTGGGTGAGACGTATGCGCTCACCATTCCGGATATTGTGGCGCTCGACCTTACCGCGTCGGACATCGTGCTCGATATCGTGTACGAGGATGCGGACATTATCATCCTCAACAAACCGGCGGGGATGACGGTGCACCCGGCAGCAGGCACCAAGGGTGACACGTTGGTACATGCGCTCATCGGCCATTGTGGCGCGTCGCTTTCGGGTATTGGCGGCGTGGCGCGGCCGGGTATTGTGCATCGGATTGATAAAGAAACGTCGGGACTACTCGCGGTCGCGAAGAACGACGCGGCGCACCAGCATTTATCGGCGCAGTTAAAGGAGCGCACACTCAAGCGCAGCTACATCGCGTATGTGTGGATGGCCCTTAGCCCTCGTGAGGGCACCATTGATGCCCCAATCGCGCGCAATCCGCGCTTCCGGCGGCAGATGGGGGTCGTCGCCACGGGGAAGCATGCGGTGACGCATTATGATACGCTGTCAGCCTATCATATTCCCGGCAACATCACCCCACTTGCATCCAAGGTGATGTGTGAACTGGAGACGGGGCGGACGCACCAGATTCGCGTGCATATGACCCATGCGAAATGCCCACTGATCGGCGACCCGGTCTATGGCGCGTCGACGGGCACACGAATTAATCGCTTGAAAGCAGCTGGTTACCAATTAACACCGCCTGCTATCGAGTTCCTGCAGCGCTTTACGCGGCAGGCTCTGCATGCTGAGCGGCTGGTACTCATTCATCCCCGTACTGGTAAGGAAATGGAGTTCACCTGCCCCTTGCCGGAAGACCTTGAAAAGCTTGAAAATACGCTCGTTTCCTTGACAATTAAAGGGTAGCGTGCTATATACGGGTTCCATGACTTATGGGCACTCCACCACACCACCACATCATTTTCCCTTCATCGTTCCCTGATAGATTCTTTATCACGGTCATGGCACGTTTGTGCCTTGGCAGTCAAAAAATATAAAAAGGCAGCAACCATGGCTACTCCCACCCGCAGTAATACACGTGCCCTTCCCGTCATTTCTCCCGATGGCGGCATGCGGCGTTATATGCAGGAAATCCAGAAATTCCCTATCCTTGATGCGGATGAGGAATATATGCTGGCCAAACGCTGGACGGAATATGGCGATTACGACGCGGCGCATACGCTGGTGACGTCGCATCTGCGCCTCGTTGCGAAGATTGCGTATGGCTATCGCGGCTATGGGCTGCCGATCGCGGAGTTGATTGCCGAGGGTAATATTGGCCTCATGCAGGCCGTCAAAAAATTTGAGCCCGAGAAGGGTTTCCGCCTGAGCACTTATGCGATGTGGTGGATTCGTGCGTCGATTCAAGAGTTCGTGCTGCGTTCGTGGAGCCTGGTGAAAATGGGTTCGTCGGCGGCACAAAAACGCCTGTTCTTCAACCTCAAGAAGATGCGCAAGCGCCTGAAGACCATCGACGATGGTAAGGCGTTGACGCCGCAAGAAATCCGCATCATCGCGCATGAGCTGGATGTGAACGAGCAGGACGTGATCGATATGGATTTGCGCATGGGGGCGACGGACAAGAACCTGAACGCGCGCGTGGGCACGGATGGCGAGACCGAGTGGATGGACATGCTGGCCGACCCCGCCGAAAGCCATGAAGACATCCTCGCTGATGATCAGGAAATGCGTATGAAGAAGAAGCTGCTGGCGCAGGCACTCGATAGTTTGAACGACCGTGAACGCGAGATCATCATCGAACGACGAATGAACGAGGAAGAACTGACACTCGAAGAATTATCGAAGCGCTTCGGTATCAGCCGCGAACGCGTGCGCCAGATTGAATCACGCGCGCTTGAAAAGATGACGCATTTCGTCATGGAAGCTTCGAAGAAAGCGGCGCTTGCGAAGACGCCTGCGGCGGCGGCTTAGTATTTTATAGCGCCGCTTCGACCATGATTTCGACAGCCCATTGTGGTTGAGCTAGCTTGGCCTCAACCGTTGCGCGCACTGGCGTGCTACCAGCGACCACCCATTTGTCCCACACCGCATTCATCTCCGTAATGGTGGAGATGTCGGTGAGCCAGATATTGATCTTGAGCAGTTTGGTCTTATCACTGCCAGCGGCGGTTAAGCTTTCATCTATCTGCGCAAGGATATCCTTGGTCTGCTCGGTGACGGATTTGCCAGCGGCCGTGCCAGCGACAACGCCGCTCAGGTAGACCTTGCCGCCGTGGATGACAGCTTCGCTCATGCGCGGACCGGAATCAATGCGTGTGATGCTCATGGTAATTCTCCTGATTATTATTTGTCATGCCAGCGAAAGCTGGCATGACTAGAAAATTATGCGAGTTTACGCGGCGGTGGTCTCGTCGCGCCATTCGCCGATCTGGGCAATATAATGCAACGCGATGGCGCGCTGTTTTTCTTCGATGTTGCGTTCGACCTTGCGCAGCACGGCTTCCATCCAATCCCAGCCGGCAAGGCGTGCGGACATGGCGCGCAGCATGAGTTCGTTAAGCGGAGAATTGAGCATGGACCGATAGCCTTCGGCATAGGTATTGGCGGCGCGTTCGATCTCACGCAGGGCGTTTTCGATTTCCGAGATCTTTGCATTCTCGTCGAGCTGGATGCGCTCAATGACCATTTGGGCTTCGATGCGTAGAAGCACGGCGAGGTCGCCCTGCTGATACGCGGCGTTGAGCATATGCATGTGGCTGGCGGCTTTACCGGTGCCCTCGACGACCATCGCGCGGTCGGGGTGGACTTCCTTCGCAAGACTGCGGTAGCGGGATTTGAGTTCGACACGACGTTCATCGCCTGCATCGCGCTGGGCGAGCACGGCAGGCATGGCGTTCATTTCTTCTGGTACTGGCTCCGTGCTGTATTGCTCCAGTCGGGCGAGACGTTCGGTGGCCTGGCCGACGGCGTTGTAATATTCACCGGCGAACTGGCTGAGTTCACCTTCGAGCTGGAACATGCGGCGCGCTTCGCGCTCCAGCATATCCAGGGCGGCAGTGATACGCACATGCCAGTAGCTGGCGCTGATGCCATCACGCGGGTTCACCGCGGAACGCCTTGATTGTGCGTAGTGTGGATCGTGCGAGGCCATACCACCGTCCGTAATTGCGATAGACCAGCGATAACAGAAATCATCCAAAATGAAACGGAATTTATTTCGCCATACACATGGTACGCTAGCCGAGTTTCTGTGTCAGTTGGCGCAGCGAGAAGAGCATCTCGCGAGCGATGCCCTGCCCGCTTTCTTTCATGCGTTCCTTGAAGATGGTCGCAATCGTGTCAATATATTTGCTGACAACGAGCAGATTATCCGCGTTGAAACCGCTGCTGCGATTGTTGAGATAGGATATAAGGAGCTGTGCTACTTCGGTGCCGAGCTGGTAGCCGAAAATGCCGGATTGTGCCTGAATGGCGTAGGCGGAGTCGACGAGATCACGAGCTGCATTCATGTTGTCATGCTCATGCTGCAAGACATTGAACGCGCGGCGCAGGCGCAGGATATCCGCGCGCGCCCAGTCAATGAAGTCATCCTCGGCTTTAAGCAGATCCGTCTGGGCTTCGGCGACGACAATCTCATCGATGATATCGGCGGCGTTCAACTCCCCCAGATGGCGGCGCAAGCGATCGTCTGGTGGAAGTGTCGCTGCCTCGCTGACGCGACGGCACTCGATATCCGGCGGTGGCTCACGGCGACGGCGGTCAGGCCCGATAAAGTCGCCCGCTTCAATGAAGGTGCGCGGGTTGTCGATGATCTGAATGATGCGGTTGCTTATAGTTTTTGCGGAGAAGGGTTTGGCGACGAATTCGGTGATGCCGGCATCGCGGGCATCCTGTACGCTGTTCAAATCGGCGCGGGCGGTGAGCATGATGATGGGAATGTCGCGGTGGATGCGCTCGTCGTCCTGCGCGGTGCGGATGGCCTTGACGAGGCCGAGCCCGTCGAGCGGCTCCATGTTCCATTCGGTGATGATGATATCGTAATGGCGGGCACGCAGCAGCTCCAGCACGCTCTCGCCGTTGGTCGTGATATCCATGTTACGGAAGCCGAAGGAATACATGATGCGCTGGACAAGGGAGGCGGTGCGCTGGTCGCGGTCAGCGATAAGGACGGCGAGTTTCGACAGGCGCTCACGGCGATCCATTTCGATCTCAGTGCCTGCAGCAATCATCGGTTTGCGTGGTGCCATATCCACTTACTATAGCGGTTTCAAAGCTACTGCCAATCCGGATTTTTAGAGGCCTCGCGCACGAGGGCGATGGTGATGGCGCGGCCGCTGGCGAGCGAAAGACTATCGAGTGCCTTTACGAAAGCTTCAGCGGCAGCATAGCTACGTTCGATATGTTGCGCAGCAAATTGCAGCACATCCGGCGTTATGCGCAGCTGTCGGTCGGCAAATTGCTTGGCGAGGACGCCCATGAGCAATGCGTCATCGGGCTCGCCTAGCCTAACTGCCGGTAGTGCCAGCAGGCGTGAGCGCAAATCGGGCAAGGTGAATGCCAGCTCGGCGGCAGGGCTGCTTGCGGTCAACAACAAATAATCGCCTCGGGCGCGGACATGGTTGATGAGCTGGGCGAGTGCCGGGGCATCGGAAACGGATTCAAGCCCGTCAAGTACCCAGGTATGGTTACCGGTGAGGAGCTGGTCAGCGGGCCTGCTTCCGACGCGCTCAGGGGCGATGTCGGTGGCACGGGTGCGGGCCGCGAAGAGGTGGGCAAGGTGGGTCTTTCCGCTGCCTGAGGGCCCGTGGACCAGCATGATGGAATAGGGCCAATCGGGCCAGCGTTCGACGAGTGCAAGCGCGTCAGCGTTGCTCGCCCCGGCGATGAAATCGGCCGGTTCGTAGCTCGTGCTTCGCCCAAATGGCATGACCAGTTGCATGGGTCGGTTCGCTCTTTCGTAAAGTCAGTTATTGGTCGAGATAGAGACCCGATTGTAAATAACGGCTGACGGCGAATTTGGCGAGGACGCCGATCACGGCGGTCAGCGGCACAGCGAGCAGGACACCGACGAAGCCGAGCAGCACGGCCCCGGCCAGCATGCCGAATAGCATCCAGAGGGGGTGAAGGCCAACGCGGTCGCCGATGATCTTGGGCGTCAGTATCTGCGATTCAAGGATCTGCCCGGCGCCGTAGACGGCAACGATGAGCCAGAAGCCGGTCTCGGTGCCATATTGCCCGTAGGCGACGACGAGGCCTAGGCTGATAGAGATGGCGGAGCCAATGTAGGGGATAATGACGATGCAGCCAGCAAGCAGGCCCAGCACCAGACCGAAATTGAGGCCGAAGATGAGGAAGCCGGCGATATAGAAGACGGACATGATGATCATCACGGTAATCTGTCCGCGTACATACGCTGCAAGGGTGCGGTTGATGAGGCGCAGCTGTTCGCGGATGTCTGGCGCGTAGGCAAGTGGCAACATGCTGTCGACCTTACGTACCACAGAAGGCCAGTCGCGGATGAGGTAGAAGCAGACGATGGGGGTGATGAGCAGCAGGCCGATCAGGTTGATGAGCGCACCGCCGGAACTGAGCAGGCGGTTGGCGAACTCGCTCATGGCCGCCGTGCCGCGCGCAATGAAGGCGCTGACATCAACCGGCATGCCGTTTGCGTCAGAATTACTGAGGGCATTGATCTTGGCGACGAGCGGTGCGGTGCGCGTTCGCAGATTCTCTTCCACGACATGCAGCATTTCCGGCGCCTTCATCACAAGGTTCGCCAATTGCTGATAGATGATGGGCGCCAGCCAGACAAACAATGCCGCGAGTACCGCAATCAGGCCGAGGGTGATGATGCCAGTGGCAGCGGTGCGGCTTAGGCCTGTGCGTTGCAGGCGCTCGGCCAATGGGTCCATAAGGTAGGCGACGAACATGCCTAGTACGAAGGGCAACAGGATAGGTTCCACCGCCCGCATGAACAGAATGAAGCCGGTGATAATGGCGACCCAGATTGCCAGATGGAACCAGCGCGCCTGCCAGCCCATACCTGTCGGTTTTGTTGCATCCATATCGTGTTCCTTATTTCATCTGACGGAAAGCCGCCAGCCTTCATTGATGGAAGTCACGACCACGCCTTTTTTGGTAAGGCTCTGTCGCAGCGCTTCATCGTCCCCCTGTAGATAAATGGTGCCGCCGACTTGCGCAAGCGCGATGCTTGGCAGGTCGAGTGAAAACACTTCGGGTGAGGCGCGCACCGCTTCTTCCATAAAGGCAAGGTCTTTTGGGGTCGCGTAAGCAAAGCGAACCGTGATTTTCTTGGATTTCGAGCGGATGGCCTGTTCGCGCTCAGCAGTCGAGGTTGCGATCTGTGTCACGGCCGATGCGATGGCGGTGGCGGATTTGGCGAGGCGGGTGTCGCTGGTTTCTTCCGGCACGGAGGGTGGTATGTCCATCACCTCGTTATGTTCGCGCTCGGGCTTCAGACGGCGCAGCAGCACGCTTGAGGATTCCATGGTGCCCATGGTGCCGGGGGTAAGGATGGCGATGACGATCTCCTCGGCCCCGTAGCGTTCAAACATCGGTTTTAGCTCGTCGGACTTCACGGTCAGGGCGTTCTGGTAGTCGATCAGGCGCAAATCGTCGAGGTCGCCGCCGGGTAGTAGCACCCCGCCGCGTGACTGGCGGCGTATCTCGTCGGACATCGGCGCGCGCAGGGCGTTTTCTTTTTCCCACATATAGGCACGTTCCTTGCCGACATAGACGGTAAGTAGCAGGATGCCGCGCACCATTGTGCTCGGGGTCAGCTCATCGTAGAGCGGCAGCTTGAGGTTACGGCGCAGGGCCTCGTCGACAATGGTGATGTTGACTTCGCTGTAGGTGGTGTCTCCTACCCTGCGTTGCTGGACGACGTTGCTGCCACGGATGATCTGGCCGTATTGCTGGTCGGTGAATTTGGCGACGACTTTGGCTGGATTCTGCACGCCAAGCTTACGGGTAGCGAGAAAAACTGCGCGTTTTCGGGCGTATTCGAGAGCGCGGGCTTCGGCCTTAAGCGAGCTGTTATCGACGCCGACACCGACGACGCGGATCTCCTGGGTACCGGCCGTGGCAGGAGAGGTATTCAGCAGGGTAACTACTAGTAGCAGCCCTGCCATCCATTGCTTTTTTACGCCCATGCGCCGCACTAGACACCACCCACAAGAGAGTTTATACAGCGGGACAATGTTCAAGCCCCACTTTCAGCTAGTAGTACCGTAAATGAGCGCGCCAAGCAACGCACGATATAAAGAGGCCGGGGTTGATATCGCCGCCGGGAATACGTTGGTCGAGCGTATCAAGCCGCATGCTAAGGCCACGGCGCGGGCCGGTGCACTGGGCGGGCTCGGTGGCTTCGGTGCGATTTTTGACCTCAAGGCTGCCGGGTTCGAGGACGCGCTGTTGATTTCTACCACGGATGGGGTGGGCACCAAGCTGAAGCTGGCGCAGGATTTGAACAATCATGAAACCATCGGTATCGACCTTGTGGCGATGTGTGTAAACGACCTTATCGTGCAGGGCGCGACGCCGTTATTCTTCCTTGATTACTATGCGACCGGTAAACTGAACGTGGATGTGGCGACGGAAGTGGTCGCGGGCATTGCGCAAGGGTGCCAGCAGGCTGGCTGCGCGCTGGTTGGCGGTGAGACGGCCGAGATGCCCGGGATGTATCAGGGCGAAGAGTATGACCTCGCGGGGTTCTGCGTCGGCGCAGTTGCGCGCGATCAGTTGATTCCAAAACCAACTATGCAGGCGGGCGATGTGTTGCTTGGCATTGGATCGCGGGGTGTGCATTCCAACGGGTATTCGTTGGTGCGCAAGCTGGTGAAGGATTCGGGCGTGGATCTTGCTGCCCCCTCGCCGTTCCCGTGCGCGGCTTCTACGTTTGGTGAAGCGCTGCTGTCGCCGACGCGGATTTATGTGAAGTCGCTGCTGCCGATTCTGGCGCAGGGGACCATCAAGGGCCTTGCACATATTACGGGTGGTGGGCTCACCGAGAATCTGCCGCGGGTGCTGCCGAGGGAATTGTCGGCGAACATCGATCTGAATTCATGGAAGCTGCCGAGCCTGTTCGGGTGGATGCAAACCGTCGGTTCCATCCCGGAGCATGAAATGCTCACCACCTTCAATTGCGGTATTGGCATGATCGCGGTGGTTGCGGCGAGCGAGGCTGCAAGCGTCAGCGCGGCATTGAAAACTTCGGGCGAGGATGTGTATACGATCGGTAGTCTTACCCCGGCGACAGATACGCGGGTGAATTATACTGGCGCGTTATGCGTCGGGTAAGGGTCGCCGTCCTCATCTCGGGCAATGGCAGCAACCTGCAGGCACTTATCGACGCCTGCAAGGAACCGAATTACCCGGCACAGATCGTGCTTGTCATCAGCAATGTAGCGCATGTGATGGGCCTTGATCGGGCAAGCAAGGCCCATATCCCTACCATGGTCATTCCGCACCATACGTTCGAAAGCCGCGAGGCGTTCGATAATGCGGTCGATGCGGCGTTGATAACGTATAAGGTCGAACTGGTCTGTCTTGCCGGGTTCATGCGGGTGCTTAGCGACCCCTTCACGCGGCAATGGGCGGGTAAACTCATCAATATCCACCCGTCGCTGCTGCCGAAATACAAAGGCCTCAATACCCATGCGCGAGCGCTTGAGGCGGGCGATAAGGAGCATGGTGCGACGGTTCATTGGGTGACGCCCGACCTGGATTCCGGCGAGATTATCGTGCAGGAAACGATACCGATTCTAGATGGCGATACGCCCAGCCTGCTCAAGAATCGCATCCATGCGCTCGAACATATGTTGTACCCGATGGCGCTTGAACAGGTCGCGCGGGAGATGCTGTAAGCTAAAGCTTGGGACTTGTGCTGCTCAGGTCAGGCGCAGCGTTGCGTTCCATCCACCACTTCGCCCATTGTCGTTGCTCTGCTGTGGCCATCGAACCATTATCCAGAATCCGGCGAAGCGTATTTTCAATGCGTTGCGAGCCGCCGCCGATCATTTCGCCATGGGTCGTGTGGCAATGGTCGCCATCGGCCGTGTTGCCGTGATGTGCGTCATGGTTGCGCAAGATGGAGGCGACAATGCCTTGGTTATCA
>JBMOIY010000011.1:0-31902 GCA_049317085.1 Rickettsiales bacterium
GGCTGCGAACAGCATTTGGCAACATCAACGTGCGAAGAAAGGCGGCGAGATGTTGCTGCAGCTGACTGAAGCGCAAAAATTGCTCGAGGGCGGCAAGGCGGATGAGGCGGCGACGCAGTTTGGCGTCATTGCCGCGGATGCGCGTGGTGAGTTCAAGGACCTGGCGCTGGTATGGAAATCACGGGCGTTGCTCGCGGCGAATAAGAAACTGGAAGCGATTGAGGCGCTGAAAAACGCAGTCGCCGATGGGTCGAGCTTATGGACGGATGTGGCGTGCCTGCGGCTTGCTGGGCTTGATGCGAAGGCGGCGGAGACCTGTCTGAATGCGAAAGCCAATTCGCCATTGGCGGCGACGCGTGCTGAATGGTCGGCAGCAAATTTATGGGCGAAGGGCGACCATGCGGGCGCTATCGCGGCAATCGAAAAAATCATGGCGGATAAGAATACGGACACGGAATCGCGCGAGCGGTTGCAGCAATGGTTGAACAGTATGAAGCAGCAACAAGAGAGCAAAAAATAGTGCGGTACGCCCGCAGCATTTTTTATCTGTTGCCGGTGCTGGTGCTGGGCGCCGCCTGTTCGGAAATTCCGGACTGGATGGGTGGGTCGCCGCCGATGATCAAGCGCGCGCCGGGTGAGCGTGAGAATGTGGTGTCGGGTGCGGGCTCGCTCACGCCGGATGCAGCGGTGCAGGATGTGAGCGTCGAAGTGCCGGAGCAGACCAATATCGTCCAGTGGCGGACGATGAACGAAGCGATGGTCACCGGGCATATCGGCCTGCATGGAGTGACGCATGAGCAATATGCGACGGTGGGCGGTGGCAATGAATTCACCCGCACGGTGAACTCGCCGCCGATTGTGGCCGGTGGTACGGTGTTCGCGATGGATGCGGCGGGGATCGTGTCGGCGCATGATGAGAGCGATATCACCAAGGTGAAATGGACCAACGGCAATGGGCGGCCCAACAGCATGAAGGATGTGCTGGGTGGTGGCCTCGCGTTCTCGGATGGCGTGGTGTATGCGACGAACGGAGCGGGCAATTTGCGCGCGCTCGATGCGGCGACGGGTGCGGTGAAATGGAGCATCTCGGTCGGGGCGCCGGTGCGCGGGGCCCCTGCGATCGATGGCAGCACGGTGATCGTGTTGAGTGCGGATAACCAGACGCTGGCCTATGATGCGACGAATGGTGCGCCGAAATGGGAGCATCGCGGTATCCGCGAATCGGCAGGATATTTCTCGATCACGGCGCCGGTCGTTAGCGATGGTATCGTTATCGCGACCTACTCATCGGGTGAGATGTTCGCGATCCGGGCAGAGTCGGGTTCGGTGCTGTGGAACGATACGCTCGCGGGCAGTGTGCGCACCAAGGCGGCAGCGATTTTCAATGGGATTGATGCGAACCCGATCGTGCAGGATGGTGTGGTCGTCGTGACCAGCGCGAGCGGGGAGATGCAGGCTTCGGCGTTGCTGAATGGTCGCCCTCTCTGGCAGCAGCGCATCGGTGCGCATGCGACGCCGTGGTCAGCGGGTAATGTGCTGTACGTGCTTTCCGACACGCATGATGTGGCGGCGGTGCTGAAGCGTGATGGCGCGGTGCGCTGGTCGACCAGCATGCTGCAGCGCGATTCACGCGACACAGCGAAGGATGTGACGCCGCCGCTCTACGGGCCGATCCTCTCCGCCAACACGGTGCTGGTGGTGGATGGCAATGGCGTGCTTACCAGCTTCAAGCCGACAACGGGTGAGAAGATCGGGACGTTCGAACTGGCCGAGGGCATCGTGACCGCGCCGATCATCGCGAACGGAGCGATGTATGTTTTGACGCGCGAGGGCAGGCTTTATAAATATTATTAGTTGGCGCTGACGCGCGTGGGGGCGACCCCCCATCGGCTCCGCTTTCTCCTCGTTCGCTTCGCTCCGGCTCCCGCCGTAAAGCGCTACGCACCGCTAAGTGGTGGGTATTCAGTTTTTAGCTTTGATTGCGCGAAGGCCCTGAAATCATCGTTTCTTACATGTCTGGGTAGCTCGGCCATGGGGACCGCGTTGGTAGTATGTGCGCTTTTTATTCCCATAATTTATCTGGAAATGCAGATGCATAGTGTGAAGATTGTGTGACAGAAGGAGCGGGGCCGGGGAGGATAACTTCTTGACTAGCCTATAAAATATAGATAGAGCGCAGCCCCTATGAGCCACTATCTCCCATTGATCGCCATCATTGGCCGCCCGAACGTGGGCAAGTCGACGCTGTTCAACCGGCTGGTCGGTAAGAAACTCGCGCTGGTGGATGACCAGCCGGGGGTGACGCGCGACCGGCGTTATGCGGATGGCAGCCTCGCGGATTTGCGGTTCCGCATCATCGATACGGCGGGGATGGAAGATGCTGGCCCGGAAACGCTTGCGACCCGCATGTTCGACCAGACCAAGGCGGCGATGGAAGAAGCGGATTTGCTGCTGTTCGTGGTGGATGTGCGTGCGGGGGTAACACCAATCGACGAGCATTTTGCTAAGCTGGTGCGGCGCAGTGGCAAGCCGGTCATTCTGGTCGGCAACAAGGCGGAATCGAACCGGGTGAATGCGAGCAGCGATATTTACACGCTCGGGTTCGAGGAAGTGGCGCTGATTTCCGCCGAGCATGGTGAGGGGTTGGGCGAGTTCTATGAGGCGCTGGCGCCGTATGTGGCGACGGCGCTGGAACCGGCTTCCTCCAAGCCCAAGCGCGCCAACAAGCGGTCGGATAAGAAAGCGGCAGAGCGCGGTGAGGATGTCGAGCAGTTCGAGGAGGAAGAGGATGATGGGCAGAAGAAGCCGATTAACCTGGTGATTCTCGGAAGGCCGAATGCGGGGAAATCGACCCTGATCAATGCGCTCATCGGGGAAGACCGGCTGCTGGTCGGGCCGGAGGCGGGGATCACGCGCGACGCGATCAGCGTGCCGTTCGATTACCATGGGACTGAATTCAATCTGCATGACACGGCGGGAATGCGTCGGCGGGCGAATGTGACAGGGAAACTTGAGAAGCTGGCGGTGAGCGATTCCATTCGTGCGCTAACCTTCGCGGAAGTGGTGGTGATGCTGATCGATGCGACCGCGCCGCTGGAGAAGCAGGACGCGACACTGGCGTCACTCGTCGAGCGCGAGGGGCGTGCCTGTGTCATCGGTCTGAATAAATGGGACCTGATCCCGCAGAATGCGCGCAAGGAGATGCTGGAAGAAATCGATTACATGCTGAACAAGCAATTGTCACAGCTGCATGGGATTACGGTGGCGCCGGTATCGGCGTTGAAAAAATCCGGGCTCGATGCCTTGCTGAATGCGTGCCTGACGGCGCATGAAGTGTGGAATCGCCGGGTGCCGACGGCGGAGATGAACCGCTGGCTCGAAACCACGATGGCGCATCATAGCCCGCCGCTGGTGAAGGGGCGCCGCCTTAAGATCAAATACATCACGCAAGTGAAATCGCGGCCGCCGACGTTCCATTTGTTCTGCAACATGGCGGATGAATTCCCCGGTGCTTATTTGAAATATCTGGTGGGGGGGTTACGCACCACGTTCGGGCTGAACGGGACGCCGATCCGGCTCATTCTTAAAGAGAGCAATAATCCGTTCGCGAAGAACAAAAAGCGGATCAATCATTAATCGGCGCGTAGTACCGCATAACACCTATTCGGTGTTCCCCTGATTCAGGGTATGAAAACAAATGCCTTAATCAAGGTATTGCTTATGATTTATTTATACCTGCCATGGCTTTCATTAACTGTATTTTAGCTCTTTTGCGGTAAGTTTGGTACCACCGTGAAGGGTTTCCTATGGATACGAACAATATCGCGACGCTTGATGCGCTTTGCCAGCCGGGAGTGGCGCTTGACGCAACGGATGATGGGAAAAGGCTTTCGTTTAAGGTAAAGCTATGGGATGAACATCAGGGCATTGTCGATAGCCGTATTGTGCGTAGCAAAATGCTTGGGCAGATGCAGTTTATTTTCCTCGACAAACAGTCTTTCGGCCTTGAGCGGTATATTGAACGAACCAAGGCCGGTTCATATGGCATTCAAATTAACCTTCGTGGTGTAGCACGCGCAGAAGCGACTGCACTCTTAATTAAGAATAAGGTTCCAATCGACCATCAGGTTGCACATGGAATCGAATATTAATTCCAACTATCGCCTTAAGGCTGTTGCCCTCTAGTCGCGCTGCTTTTTTGTGTGTTTATACCTGCCGGTGCGAGGGCGCGGCAATGCTCTTCCAATAGATCTATCTTGGTGTAAAGGGCGTTGGCCAGCGTTGCACCGTGCGACGTGCCGATAGCCTCGTGGCGCTCGCTTCCGATGCGCTCAACACGCAGTTTGCGCAAGGCTCCGCTAGCGATGAGGCGCAAGAATTCCGGATCGATCTCGGCGTTGGCCGGGATACGCTTCAATGGGGTATCGTCGGCAATTTCCTGCTTTGCTATTTTGTTGACCCAATTGCGCAGCACATAGCATGCATCGTTGCGGGGCGCATGTTTCGGGTAGTTAGGACGGCATTGGCAAGGACTTCCATGGTCTGGAGATACTCAAAGCCACCTGTTATGATGTACTCCCCGCCTTTGAATTGTTTGCGTTCGTATTCGTAGTTCGGGCTGACCTCGAACCCATGTTCGAGGATGAGGTAGATGGCAATATCGTTGCGTCCATGGGTGGCGGCGAGGTCAACAAGGTTTTCTTTAAATTCATATTCGTTCTCCTGGTGCCGGAAGGTGTCAGGGAACTGACCGGCTAGGTATTTTACCTTGCGTAGGTCACCCCTTGTCACCGCGTCGCGCAGGGCTAGCTTGATGTTCTTGGCGTCATCCATGGCAGGTAGCTTACTTAACTTTGGGTTAAGAAGATATTTGAACCGTTCAACCAGCTCTGGCAATCGGTGCAACGCATGCTATATAGCTGGTCTATGACCGAATTTGCCATTGATATCCAGAATTTGACCAAGACTTATCGCGACCGCAAGACGGGCGATGAGAAGGTGGCGCTGCATGGGGTGAATCTCAGCATTCCACGTGGGTCGTTCTTCGGGCTGCTGGGGCCGAACGGTGCTGGGAAATCGACCATCATCAACATTATGGCGGGGACGGTGCTGAAGACCTCCGGCACGGTGAAGATTTGTGGAAATGACCTTGATACTCAAGTGCGGGCGGCCAAAATGTCGATTGGCATCGTGCCGCAGGAGCTGGTGCTAGATACGTTCTTCACCGTGCGGCAGGCGCTTGAAATCACCGCCGGATATTACGGGATTCCAAAAGCAAAACGCCGCACGGATGAGATCATCGATGCGATGGGGTTGCGCGACAAGGCGGATCAGCCATCGCGGCGGTTGTCGGGCGGGATGCGGCGTCGGCTGCTGATCGGCAAGGCGCTGGTGCATACGCCGCCAGTGCTGGTGCTGGATGAGCCGACCGCTGGGGTGGATGTAGAGTTGCGCCGGAGCCTTTGGGAATATGTGAAGCAGCTGAACAAGGCGGGGACAACCATCCTGCTTACGACACATTACCTCGAAGAGGCAGAAGAATTATGCGACGAGATCGCGATCATTCATAAAGGCAATATCATCAAGCGAGACCGTAAGGATGCGTTGATGAACGGGGTGGATAGCAAGCAGGTCATCTTCACGTTGAACCAGCCGATCGCGGCAGTGCCAACGGAGTTCAAGGATATGCAAGCAGAAGCGGTGGGCGGTAAGTTGGTCATCAAATACAAGCCGAGCGAAGTGCAGATGGATTCGATCCTGACGCGGGTGGCGAAGTCGGATCTCACGGTGCGGGATATTTCGACGAAGGAAGTTGAGCTTGAAGATCTCTTCATCAGCCTCACCAGCGCGGCATAGGGGTCGTTTCGGATAGCGGACCATCTGCGTCGTTGCGTCTAACCGTCCAAATCCTCATGTGACGCTGCTGCACTCCGGTATTGGAGGCAGCCGCGCCTAGCAGCTGGCCCACTCGCCGAAACGATGAAAGATTTAGGGGTGGTTACAGTGAAGGAGCAGTGACGGGTTTTCTGCGGCTGCTCAATTTATCCAGATAGAGATAAACCACTGGTGTGATGTAGAGCGTCAGTAGCTGCGAAGTCAGCAACCCGCCGACGATGGCGATGCCGAGGGGTTGACGGAGTTCGGCGCCGGCGCCGAGGCCGAGTGCAATGGGGAGGGTGCCAAAGATGGCGGTGAGGGTCGTCATCATGATGGGGCGGAAGCGCAGTGTGCAGGCGCGGTAGATGGCGTCCTCGGCCGTCGCACCTTCGTTGCGGGCGACTATCGCGAAATCGATCATCATGATGGCGTTCTTTTTCACAATGCCCACCAATAAGATGATGCCGACCATGGCGATGATGGAGAGATCCATGCCAAAGATCATCAGGGTGATGACGGCGCCGAGGCCCGCGCTTGGCAGGCCGCTCAAGATGGTGATGGGGTGGATGAAGCTTTCATACAGCATGCCGAGGATGATGTAGATGACGAGCAGGGCGGTGAGGAGAAGCGCACCCTGACCGCTTGCAGAGGCGGCGAAGGCGGCGGCGTTGCCTTGGGCGCTTGGGGTGATGGTGGTGGGCATTTTCAGGCTATCCTGAAGTTTGGCGAGTGCATCCGTCGCGTTGCCAAGTGGGACGCCGGGTGAGACATTATATGAGATGGTAACGGCGGGCAGCTGGCCCTGATGGTTGATGGAGAGGGCGGCGAGGCCGCGGCTGACAGTCGCGATGGCATCGAGCGGGACGATGCGGTCGGGATTTGATGTCGAGCGCACATAAAGGCGGCCGATGTCTTCCGGGGTCTTCTGGAATTCGGGGGCGACTTCGAGGATGACCGCGTAGTCGTTGCTGGGTTTGTAGAGACTCGCCACTTGCGACTCGCCGAAGGCGGCGTAGAGGGCTTGCCGAATATCATTGTAGCTAATGCCGAGGCTCGCGGCTTTTTGCTGGTCGACGACGACGGTGGCTTGTAGGGACTTCACTTGTAAGTCCGACGTTACATCTTGGAATTTTTTGTCGGCTTGCATGGCGGTGAGGAGTTTATCTGACCACGCATACAGCTCGGGCAAATCGGTGCCTTGGAGGGTGTATTGGTATAGGCTCTTGCTCTGGCGGCCGCCGAGCTGGATGTTCTGGATGGGCTGCATGAAGGTGTTGATGCCCTCGACGGCGGTGACGGATTTGCGCAGGCGCTGGATGACCTTGAAGATGCTCTCGCGCTCGCTGCGGGGTTTGAGGCCGAAGAAGATGCGGCCGGAATTGAGCGCGCCGCGGCCACCGCCAACAGCATAGAACACATTGCTCACGGCAGGGTCGGCGCGGATGATCTCGGCAACGCGTTTTTGTTTTTCGACCATGGCTTCGTAGGAAATATCCTGCGCTGCTTCGGTGCTGGCAAAGACGAACCCGACATCCTCCAGCGGGAAGAAGCCTTTGGGGGCGATGATGAAAGCGCCGATGGAGGCAAATAAGGAAAGAAGCGTGACAAGCAGCATCATGCGGCGGTGGAGAAGTGCCCAGCGCAAGCTTTTCTCGTAGCGGGTAGCCATCCAGTTGAAGCTGGCTTCGAGCTTCACGCCGGTGCGCGATTGCTTGTGCTGGTGCTGGCCCTTCAACCATTTGCTGCAGAGCATCGGAGTAAGGGTGAGCGACACCAACCCAGAGGCAAGAATGGCGACGGAGATGGTGATGGCGAACTCGGAGAAGAGTCGCCCAATGAGGCCGCCCATGAAGAGGACGGGGATGAACACGGCGATGAGTGAGAGCGTGATGGAGATGATGGTGAAGCCGATCTCGCGCGAGCCTTTGAGCGCGGCTTCGAGGGGGTTCATGCCTTCTTCGATGTAGCGCACGATGTTCTCGAGCATCACGATCGCGTCATCGACCACGAAGCCAACACAGAGGGTGAGGGCGAGGAGGGAGACGTTGTTGATGGAGAAGCCAAGCAGGGCCATGACGCCGTAGGTCGCGACGATGGAGAGGGGCACTGCGAAGGCGGGGATGAGCGTGGCGCGGATATCCCGCAAAAAGCCGAAGATGACGAGGATGACGAGGGCGATGGTGATGAAGAGGGTGAACTGTACGTCATGCACGGAATCCTTGATGCTCACGGAGCGGTCGAAGAGCGGTGTGAGGGTGACGCTTGCAGGGATCTGGTCGCGGAAGACGGGGAGGAGATCGCGCACGCGCTTCACCACGTCGATGGTGTTGGCATCTGGCTGGCGCTGGATGGCGAGGACGATGGACTGGGTGCCGTTCAAAAAGCCGATGGATTTACTGACCTCGACGCCATCCGTCACTTTGCCGATGTCGCTCAGGCGTACGGGCGCGCCATCCACCCAACGTGCGATGAGGGTAGCAAAGCCTGCTGCATCCTGTGGCTGGCCTTTGACTTCAATGTTGAAGAGCTGTTTGTCGCCGCTGATGATGCCGACAGGAGCGACGCTCGCGGCATCTGAGACGGCGGCTTTCATATCGGTGATGCTCATGCCGAGGGCGGCGAGTTTGGCGGGGTCGACCTGCAGGCGTACGGCGTATTTCTGGGAGCCGAAGATGCTGACCTGTGCGACGCCGGGGAGGGTGGAGATGCGTTGCGACATGAGGGTGTCGGCATAATCATTCACCTGATTGAGGGGCAACGTGTCCGACGACACAGCGATGAAGAGGATGGGCTGGTCGGCGGGGTTCACTTTGCGGAAGGAAGGCGGGGTGAGCATTTCTTTCGGCAGCCGAGGGGTGGCGGTGGAGATGGCGGTTTGCACATCGAGCGCGGCACCGTCGATGCTGCGGTCGAGGTCGAACTGCAGGGTGATCTGTGTATTGCCAAGGAAGCTGGTGCTGGTCATCGAGCTGACGCCGGCGATGGTGGAGAACTGGCGCTCCAAGGGGCTTGCCACGGAGCTGGCCATGGTCTCGGGGCTGGCGCCTGGTAAGGTGGCGGTGACCTGGATGGTCGGGAAATCGACGTTGGGAAGGGCGCTCACGGCGAGGCTACGGTAGCCCATGATCCCGCCGACGACGATGGCGGCCATTAGCAAGGTGGTGAAGACGGGGCGCTGGATGCAGAAGACCGATAGATTCATTTGGCCTCGGGGGCTGCTTCGGGTGCGGCGGGTTTGTCTTCAGTGATCTTCACGGGTGCGCCGTCTTTCAGGCCTAGGAGGCCATCGACCGCGACGACGGTACCTGCTTCCAAACCAGATTCGATCACGGCGAAGTTGTTGCTGAGGCGGGCGACTTTTACATCGCGCTTCATGGCTTTATCGTTGATGATGACGAAGACGTAATCCCCTGCTTGGCCGCGCTGGATAGCGATTTCGGGGACGGCGAGGGCGTTTGTAGCAGCGCCCAAGGTGAGGGTGACGGTGACGAACATGCCGGGCAGGAGGCGCTCGTCGTTGTTGGTGAAACCAGCGCGGGTGACGAAGGTGCCGGTGGCGGCATCAATCGCGTTGTCAATGTAATCGAGGGTGCCTTGGGCGATGGTGTTGTTGGCGACATCGTCCTTCAGCGCGGCACCGACGGTGACGGGGCCGGATTGCATGGCGGCACGCAGGGAATCAAAATATTGCTGGGGCAAGGCGGCCTGCACGCGGATGGGTTTGAGCTGGTTGATGGTGACGAGTGGTTGGGTATCGTTCGCTTTGACGTTGTTACCCAGCGTAACATTAATGGTGCCGGTGCGACCGGTGATGGGGGCGGTGATGCGGGTGTAGCCGAGCTGGATTTTCACGCTGTCGTAAGCGGCGATGCTGGCGTTAAGCGCGGCGGCGGCGACGGCGACGTTGGCGTTGCTATCATCTTTCGTTGCTTTGGTAGCGAAGCCTTTGTCGGCGAGAGTTGTCGCGCGGCTGGATTGGCGGCGGGCGTTCTCGAGCTGGGCGCGGTCACGGGCGATGTTGGCTTCGAGTTCGGCGGCCTGGGCGCGCAGGGATTTATCGTCGAGCTCGAAGAGCAGGTCGCCTTTTTTCACTTCGTCCCCATCCTTGAAATGGACGGCGACGACCTGTGAATCGAGGCGGGCGCGGATGGCCACGGATTCATACGCCACGACATTGCCGACGGCGTTGATGGTGACGGGGACGGATTGCTGGGATGCAGTCGCTACCTTAATGTTGACGGGTGGTGGGCCGCTTGGCTTCCCGGTGCCGGTGCCTTTGATGGCCAGCACGATGCCGAGGATCACCAGCACAAACAGGATCAGCCGCACCAATGGGCGGGCGAAAAATCGGCGTCGGGGGCGTGGGCTGTAGGGCATCGCGGATGGCGGGACGGACATTCAGGGTCTTTCTTAGTTGGCGTTCTCGGCGCTGTAGCGGGCGATGAGACCCGTGCGCATGGCTTTACGGTAGACGTGTAAAAAAACAATGCTGGCCAAGGCTATATAAACGAATGCGAGCAAAATACCAAGTGTGAGCTGCGTGACATTCGCCGGATGGCCGGAAAGCACGCCGCGGACGCCCTCGAACACGTAGCTGGGGGGCAGGATGGTGGCGGTTGCCTGCATCCAGTGAGGCAGGGTCGAGATCGGGTAATAGACGCCGACGAAAGGGATGATGAGAGCGGGAATGGGCCAGATAAACCATTCCGACGCGGGGCCGCGGGCAAGGACGATGGAGCAGCCAAGAATACCAAGGGCGATGCCGAAAAGGTAGAGGATGAAGATGAAGGGAATCAACGCGAGGCCGTACTCCACGGGGGAGAACCCGAAGACGAGGGCGGCTGTGAGGAAGGCAAGGATTAGACCTGCGCCGCTGGTCAGGATGCCGCAGAGGATGAGGCCGGTAAGGTATTCGCTGATACGCAAAGGACTTGCGAAGAGGTTCAGGAAATTGCGGGCCCACATGTCTTCGAAGAAGGTCATGTTGATATTCAGCATGACTCGGCTCGCGAAATTCGAGAGGAGTACGGCGCCGAGGAAAACGCTGATGGCGTTGAAGGAGCTGACCACCTGATTGAGATACGTGCTGATGAAGCCCCATTGGATGATGTCGATGAACATCCAGATATAGAGGCCCATGATGCGGTCGGGGCTTCCGCGAAGAATGCTGAAATATCGGTAAATGATGGCGTAGATGCGGTGGGGGTTCATAGAGGATTGCCCATATTATTGTCATCCTCGCGAACGCAGGGATCTAGGGCTGTAGATACCTGATTGTGGTTTGAGATTGCGGCCCTAGATCCCTGCCTGCGCGGGAATGACGGAATTTTTTTGGACTTTATCACGCGGCCTCCAAGGTAAGCGGTTCGCGGGCGACGGCGATGAAGAGGTCCTCCAAGGTGTCTTTGCCATGTTCAGCGGGCAGGGTTTTGGGGTCGCCTTCGAGGAGGATTTTCCCTCGGCTCATGAAGAGGACGCGGTCGCAGACATCTTCGACTTCGGCCATGTTGTGGCTGGTCCATAGGACGCCATTTTCCCCGCGGGAGGCGGTAGCGCGAATCTGGCGGCGCAGGTCGCGCGCTGTTGCGGGGTCGAGGGAGGCGGTGGGTTCATCGAGCAATAACAGCGGCGGGTTATTGAGCATGGATTTGGCGAGGGCGACGCGGGTCTGTTCGCCGGAGGAAAGCAGGCCGCATTTGGTGTCGCGGAATTTGACGAGATCGTATTCGGTGACCAGCGTCTCGATGCGCGTGCGCAAATTCTTCACGTCGTACATCAGGCCGAAGAATTTTAGGTTCTGAGCGACGGTGAGGTTGCCGGGGAGGGCGGCGTACACGGCCGCGAAGTTAGTGCGGTTGCGGGCTTTGGCGGGGTGTTGGGCGAGTGCGATACTGTCGATGGTGATGGTGCCAGAATCGGGCGCGAGGACGCCCAGCACCATGTTGATGCTGGTGGTTTTCCCAGCACCATTCGGGCCAAGCAAGCCGATGATCTCGCCGCGATTGACAGTGAAGCTGATGCCATCCACCGCGGCGGTGCCGTGGTAGGATTTGCGAAGGTCGCTAACGGAGAGGACGGGGGACATGGGCGGAGTTCCTAGCACGCAAAATGACGTTGGACAAGAAGGTGCAAACCTTGGATAAAGCGGCAATGCGGATTGATGCGATGCAAACCACCCTTAATTATGCCAAGGCAAACCGACTGTGGGCGGTGGCGTATGGTGCGACGTTGCTGCTGCCCCTGATGCTGATCTGGGCGCGGGTGGGGATGGAGATCTGTGGTGGTATTATCGGCCTTGCGTTCCTTTTCCATTCCCATCACGTGAAGGAATGGCAGTGGGTGCGCTCACCGTTCACCGTGCTATGTTTTGTGGCGTGGGCATGGCTGGTGTTCATCGTGACGCCGCTGGCGGTGACGCCGTTCAAAGGATTGGTGGATGCGCTAATGTGGATGCGGATGCCACTGATGTTCCTTGCTTTGCGCTATTGGGTGCTGGCGTTGCCACAGCCGCGCCTTACGCTAGCCACGGTATTGGCAGGTTTGCTGGTGTTGATTGCAATCGATTGCGTGGTGCAGTTCGCGACGGGCACCTCGCTCAGCGGCAACCCACGGCTGGTGAGCTTGCGGCTGACGGGCCCGTTCAACGCGCCGAAGGTGGGGCATTTCATCGGGCAACTAGCCGTGCCAGCGATCGGGTTATGTTTGGCGGCGGCGGTTGCGCGGCAGAATACGCGCGCGATTGTGGGCTGTTTGGGATTGCTCGCGGTGATGATGGTGACCATCCTGCTATGCGGGGAGCGTTCGGCGTTCCTGACCTTGCTGATGGCTTCCGGAGTGACGATGGGGTTGCTAATGCTCGCGGAGCCGCGTTTGCGCAAGTTGGGCTTGCTACTGGCGGTGGTGACGCTGCTCGGGCTTGGGTTATTGTATTGTGCGAGTGCCTGGATCCAGGAACGGACGGAGCAAACCATGGACGCTATCGCGCATTATCAGGAGAGTGATTATGGGCTGCTGGCGATGGCGGGGATTGATATGGGCATGGCGCACCCGGTGCATGGGGTGGGGGTGCGAGGCTTCCGTGAATTATGCCCGGAGTTGCCGCATAAAGAGAGTTCGTTCAAAGGGTTGCACCCGCATAATTTCTTCGTGGAATGGTTCGCTGAGGCCGGGACGGTAGGGCTGTTGCTGTTCCTTGGATTGATCGGGTTGCTGGGGCGTGAGGCGATGCAGCAGTACCGGGCACAGGACGGGCTTATGAAATTGTTATCGGCGGCGGCGCTGGGCGTGCTGGTTCAGCATTATTTCCCGCTGATGGGGATGCAGAGTTTCTTCAATAATTGGTCGGCGGCGCTGCAGTGGTATGGTCTGGCCCTGATGTTCGCAGCATTGCCCGTTAAGACCCCAGCGCGCAAGCCGACAAAATAGTGTGGATATGCTTGCATTCGGGCGGGTGAGCGGGTAGCAAGGCGGAAATCATTTGACGGGAATTTTTATGCAGGCTTCCATTGCAGTGATCGGCTGTGGCTACTGGGGTAAAAATCTGGTGCGCAGCTTTGCGAAACTCGGCGTGTTAACGGGCGTGGCGGATGCGTTCGCGGCGAATGCGGCGGCGATGTCGGCGGAATATAAGGTGCCGGTGATGGAGGTGGAGGCGATCCTTGCCGATCAAGCCATCACGGGCGTGGTGATCGCGAGCCCGGCGGTGACGCATGTGGAGCTGTCGACGCGGGCGCTGAAGGCGGGCAAACATGTGTTCGTGGAAAAGCCGCTGGCGCTGACGGTGAAGGAAGCTGAGGGCTTGAAGAAGGTCGCTGAGGAATGCGGCAAGGTACTGATGGCTGGGCATTTGATGCAATATCACCCGCTGTACCAAGCGCTGAAGGCGATGGTGAAGAAGGGCGAGTTCGGCACTATTCGCCATGTGTATTCGCACCGGCTGAACCTCGGCAAATTGCGCACGGAAGAGAATGTGCTGTGGAGTTTCGCGCCACATGACCTCAGCATGATGTTGGGTTTGATTGAAGGCAAGATTACTGATGTTTCGGCGACAAGCATGACGGCGCTGACGCCGGGTGTCGCCGATATGGTGACGGCGAATTTTGCGTTCGATAGCGGGGCCATTGCGCAGGTAATGGTGAGCTGGCTGCACCCTACCAAGGAACAAAAACTGGTGGTGGTGGGTGATACCTGTATGGCGGTGCTAGACGATACGCTGCCCTGGGAGAAGAAGCTGGCACTGTATCGCAATGGCATCGAATGGAAGGGCGCAAAGCCATCGCCGGTTAAAGCGGATGCGGAGTATATGAGCGTGGCACAGAGTGAGCCGCTGCTGAATGAGTGCCAGCATTTCCTTGACGCGATCAACGGTGCGGCGATTATCACGGATGCGGAGGAATCGATCCGCGTGCTCACGGCGCTGGAGGCGGCGGAAACGGCGCTCAAAGGGGGGAATATGACTAAGAAACAACCGGTGATGGATAGGGTGACCATCCACGAGACGGCAGCAGTGGATGATGGCTGCACCATTGGCAAGGGCACGAAGATCTGGCATTTCACGCATATTCTGAAGGGGGTGACCATCGGTGAAGATTGCGTGATCTCGCAGAATGTGATGATCGGGCCAGATGTTACCGTCGGGAACCGCTGCAAAATTCAGAATAACGTGAGCCTGTATAAGGGCGTGACACTGGAAGATGGCGTGTTCTGTGGGCCTTCTTGCGTGTTCACCAATGTGAATACACCGCGTGCAGAGGTAGAGCGTAAGGATGCGTATCTGCCGACCCGCGTTGGCAGGGCTGCGACCATCGGCGCGAATGCGACGATCGTATGCGGGCATGATATTGGGGCGTATTCGCTCATCGGTGCCGGTGCCGTTGTCACCAAAGAAGTAAAGCCGCATGCGCTGATGGTGGGGAACCCGGCGCATCAAATTGGCTGGGTGAGTCATTCGGGCGAGCGCTTGGGCGATGATTTAGTCTGCCCGCGCGATGGGCGGAAATACAAGATTGTGAATGATGCTTTAGTGGAGGTAACGGATGGCCAATCCGCAAACACGCGTGTCGCCTAAATTAGTGGGTGACGCAGTCGATTTCGAAACATTGCTGGCGCGGTTTGCTGATTGCAAGGCGACCATCGGCATCCTCGGTATGGGGTATGTCGGCTTCCCGCTCGCGCTTGCAACGCATGCGAAGGGTTTCGATGTGCTGGCGTTCGATGTGGATGCGAGCAAGATCGAAAAGTTGAATGCTGGGCAATCCTACATCAAGGGCATCAAAAGTGAGGATATCGCGGCAGTGGTGAAGGCCGGGCGTTTCCATGCAACCTCCGATACGGCGGCGTTAAAAAAGGCGGATGCGCTGATCATGTGTGTGCCGACGCCGCTGACCAAGAACCGCGAACCGGACATGAGCTATGTTGTTGCGACGACGGAAACCATTGCCTCCGTGCTGCGGCCGGGGCAGCTGGTGGTCCTGGAATCGACAACGTATCCCGGCACGACGGCCGAAGTAATGGTGCCACTGCTGGAAGCCGGTGGTTTGCGCTGCGGGGAGGATTTCTTCGTTGCCTATTCGCCTGAGCGCGAGGACCCCGGCAACGGATTCTTCTCGACGCATTCGATCCCGAAAGTGGTTGGCGCGGATGATGCGAAGTCGCGCAAACTGGCGGAAGTGATGTATAACAATATCGTGAGCAAAGCGGTGCCGGTGAGTTCGGCAGCGACAGCGGAAGCGGTGAAGCTGACCGAGAATATTTTCCGTAGCGTGAATATTGCGCTAGTCAACGAACTTAAAATTGTATTTGAGCGCATGGGTATCGATGTGTGGGAAGTGATCGATGCTGCGAAGACGAAGCCGTTCGGGTTCATGCCATTCTACCCGGGCCCCGGCGTGGGCGGGCATTGCATCCCGATCGATCCGTTCTACCTGACGTGGAAATCACGCGAATATGGCATCCCGACGCGATTCATCGAACTGGCCGGGCAGATCAACGAACGGATGCCGGGTTATGTAATCGACCGCTTGCGTGAGGGGCTCGACAAGCATTACCGCAAGGGCATCAACGGTTCGCGCATCCTGATGCTCGGGATAGCATATAAGAAAAATGTCGATGATATGCGTGAGTCGCCGCCCATCTTCATTTATGAAAAGTTGCTCGCGGCCGGAGCAGTAATGGAATTCCATGATCCGTATATCCCGACCATCCCGATGACGCGGGAGCATGCTAAACTGGCCGGGCTTGAATCCAAGCCGCTGACCAAGGAGCAGCTCGCGACCTATGATGCTGTGATCGTGGCGACGGAGCATTCGTCGGTCGATTACCAGTTCGTTATCAGCAACAGCAAGCTGGTAGTGGATACGCGCAATGTTACGGTTAATCTCAAGGATACCGACCATGTCATCAAAGCCTAAGCTCATCGAAAAACCGGCGCGTATCGATTTCATCGACCTTAAGGCGCAGCAGGAACGCATCCGCACCAAGCTCGATGCGGCAATCGCTAAAGTGCTAAATCATGGCGCCTATATCATGGGTCCGGAAGTCGCCGAGCTGGAGAAACAGCTTTCGGCATTCTGTGGGGCGAAATATACGCTGAGCTGCAGCAACGGGACGGATGCGATGAGCCTCGTGCTGATGGCAAAAAATGTCGGCCCTGGCGATGCGGTTCTGGTGCCGAGTTTCACGTTCGCAGCGACGGCCGAAGTGGTCGCGCTGCGGGGGGCGACGCCGATCTTCCTTGATTCAGACACGCTTACCTTCAACATCGACCCGGCGCAGATCGAGGCCGGGATTCAGGTTGCGAAGGATAAGGGATTGAAGCCTGTTGGCATCATCCCGGTCTATCTGTTTGGTTTGCCGCCGGAATATGACAGGATTCATCCGCTTGCTGAGAAACACGGTCTTTGGGTCATGGGCGATGCGGCGCAAGGGTTCGGCAGCAGCATCAATGGCAAAAAGGCGGGTAGCCTGACTTCGGTCACTACCACCAGCTTCTTCCCGGCGAAACCTCTCGGGTGCTATGGCGATGGTGGGGCGGTATTCACGGATGACAAAGAACTGTTCGACATTATGGAATCCATCCGCGTGCATGGTAAGGGCACCGAGAAATACGACAATGTGCGCGTGGGGCTGAATGGCCGCCTCGATACGATTCAGGCGGCGATCTTGATCGAGAAACTGGCGATCTTTGCGGATGAAATTGAGCAGCGTCAGCGGGTGGCGAATCGCTACAATGCTGGGCTGAAGGATGTGATTGCGACGCCAACAGTTCCCACCGGGAATGTGTCGGCATGGGCGCAATATACGTTGATGTGCACCGACTCCACACAGCGCAGCAAAATTCAGGCGGCGTTGAAAGAAGCGGGCGTGCCAACGATGGTATATTACCCCAAGCCTCTGCACCAGCAGGTGGCCTACAAGATGCACCCGACGGCGACCGGTAGGGCGTTGCCCGTGTGCGAAAAAGCGGCGGATTGTGTGTTCAGCCTGCCGATGCATCCCTATCTCGACGATGCGACGATCGATTACATCATCGATGCGACGCGTCGCGCGATCGGGTAGAATATGTGTGGCATCGTTGGAGCTGTAGCCCTTACCTCGCGGCCCATCGATAGCTTAGCTGCGCGCCTTTCGGCGATGAGTTCACTGATAGTGCATCGCGGGCCCGACGGTCACGGGCTCTGGGTGCAGGAGGAGCAGCGCGTGGGATTCGGCCACCGGCGCCTTGCCATCATCGAACTAACGGAAGCCGGGCACCAGCCGATGAAGGGACGCGATGGTGCCATCATCACCTATAACGGCGAGATCTATAACCATGTGGAATTGCGTAAACAGCTGGAATCGGGATGGCAGTTCCATTCGCATTCGGACACGGAGGTCATCCTCGCAGCGCATGCGAAATGGGGGGAGGATTGTGTGCAGCATCTGCGTGGGATGTTCGCGTTCGCCATCTGGAAGGACGGGGAGCTTTTTGCGGCGCGTGACCGGTTCGGCATCAAGCCCTTCTATTATGCGATCGTGGATGGGGTGTTCTATTTTGCCTCGGAAATCAAAGCGCTGCTTCCTGTCTTATCGAGTGTCGAGACCGACCCCGATGCGCTCGCGGAATATCTGACATTCCAATATACGATCGGTGATCGCAGCATGTTCAAGCATGTGCACACGCTGATGCCAGGGAATGCGCTGACCATCCGCAAGGGCGAGGTAGATATCTCGCGTTATTGGGATGTGCATTATGAGATCGATTACGCGCGTTCGGAGGACTCTTTCATCGAGGAACTGCGCGCGCGGATGAATGATTCGATGGGGGTGCATTCGCGGTCGGATGTGCCGGTGGGGGCGTATGTTTCGGGCGGCATCGATTCCAGCCTGGTGGCGCGACTGGGTACGCAATTGCCGCAATCTGCAAAGCTCGGTTTCCATGGCAAATTCACGCAATTCCCCGGCTATGACGAAAGCAACTACGCGCAGATGGCATGCGACGGAGCCGGCATCGACCTCAAGCAGATCGACATCACGGCTTCGGATTTCCGCGAGCATATCGCGAAGGTGGTCTATCACCTCGACCATCCGGTCGCAGGGCCGGGGGCGTTCCCGCAATATATGGTCTCGAAGCTTGCCTCCGAACATGTGAAGGTGGTGCTGGGCGGGCAAGGCGGGGATGAAATTTTCGCAGGTTATGCGCGGTATCTTGTTGCATATCTTGAGCAATGTTTAAAAGCCGCCATCGACGGGACGTACAAGAATAAATATTTCGTGGTGACGCCGGAATCGATTCTCGGCAACCTGACGGTCCTGCAGGAGTATAAACCGCTGATCAAGCAGTTCTTCAGCCAAGGCCTTTTCGAATCGATGGACCGGCGCTATATGCGCCTCATCGATAAATCGGCGGATATGCAGAATGAGGTGGACTGGTCGGCGCTTGACCGCGACGGGGTGGTGAATCGGTTCCTCGGCATTTTCAATTCCGAGCGCAATGTGCATCCGCAGGCGTATCTCGATTCGATGATGCATTTCGATTTCAAATGCCTGCTGCCGGCGCTGCTGCATGTGGAGGACCGGATGGCGATGGCGCATGGCATCGAAAGCCGCGTTCCGTTTCTCGATCATCAGCTGGTCGAGTTGCTCGCGACTGTGCCGCCGATCTTCAAGTTCGAGGGCGGGAAAATGAAGCAGATGCTAAAAAAATCGTTCGGGGATCTCCTGCCCGAACCGGTGCTGAATCGCCGCGACAAGATGGGCTTCCCGGTGCCGCTGAAGGAATGGTTCGCGGGTGAGTTGAAAGATATGGTGCATGATATTTTCGCAACTCAGAAGCAGCGGCAGCGGCCTTATTTCAACAGTGATGCGATCCTTGCGAATTTCGATGGGGCGGGCCAATTCTCGCGCAAGGGCTGGGGGCTGATGAATATCGAACTCTGGCACCAGCAGTTCCATGATAGGGCGGCAGACTATCGCGGGCTGATCCAGCATGAGGCGCCACTGCCTGAAACGCTCAGCGCGTAAGCATTATGGCGCGCATCGTCATTTTCAATTATGACCGTGTCATCGACCGGCGGGCGATCCTGCAATGCAATACGCTGATCGCAAATGGACATGCGGTGACGCTCTATGCGCTGACGGATGCGTCCTCGGTGCGCGACCTGGCCTATGTAAAACGCATCGGCATTGCATCTTGCGGTTCGCAAGTGATGCCATTGGCGCTGCGGGTGCGGCATGCGTTGCAGGTGCGGTTTCCCGGATTATTCCGCTGTGCGTTGCCAGTGCTTAGGTGGATGTATTGGACGTTCACGGGCAGTGACCCATCCTCGCTGTATCTGGCGCTTTACAAAGAAACGTTGGAAACGGTGGGGGCTGCGGATCTTTATATCGCGCATGATCTGCCGATGCTGCCGGTGGCGCTGGAAGCGAAGCGGCGCTATGGCGGCAGGGTGCTGTTTGACAGCCATGAGTTGTTCGCAGAGCAGGAATTTTCGCAGATGGAACGCCGCATGTGGCGGCGGCTCGAGGGACACATCATCGGCGCGGCAGATGGCATCATCACGGTGAATCCGTCCATCGCACGGTTGTTCGAAGAGCGTTATGCCGTGCGCAAGGTAGGCGTGGTGCATAATGCGGAGCTGGTGGCGGATACACCACCATTGAAGGGGCGATTGTTTCATGAACGGCTGGGGCTGCCCGCAACTGCGCAGGTGCTGCTGTATCAGGGGATGTATTCCTACCACCGTAACCTGGATGGATTGGTGCGGGCGATGCAATTCGTGCGGGATGAGAATATTCGTTTAGTGTTGCTAGGATCTGGCCCGGCAGAAAAAATGCTGCAGTGTCTGGCGCAGCAATTGGGATTAGCGAAACGGGTGCATCTGGTCGAGGCAGTGCCGCAGGCGGAACTGCTGGCCTACACGGCCTCGGCGGATGTGGGGGTGATTCCGTACCGTGATATCTGCCTGAATTATCGCTATTGTACGCCAAATAAATTGTTCGAATTCATCGCGGCGGGGCTGCCGATGGTGGCGACGGATCTGCCAGAAATCACACGGCTGGTGAATGATCACAAGCTTGGATTTACTGGCGATACGGAGCGGCCGGAGGCGTTGGCGGCGTTGATTGAGCGTGCGTTCGTAGCGGAGACACTCACTTCATTGCGCAAGCAGGTTCTGGCGGCGCGCGAGACGGTGAACTGGCAGCATGAGGGCGAACATTTTACACGGCTGGTGAATGGAGTGCTTACCCGAGGTAATATTTCCTGAAGAAATACTGTGCGTAGGGTAGAAGGCGTTTGGTTGCGGCATTGGGCAGCAGCGACCAGCCGTAGCGTAGTACGCGAAAACTGAAAAGACGGAATGTAGGGATCAACGTCGATGCCGATGGTAGGGCGACCGAGCGTGGAACGCAAACCTTCGCAGTTTTCTTCGCAGCGCTGTCGTGGTAGGGGAATAGTTGCAAGGCTGCAGCAGCCGTCGGTGCAACCTTCTGTTCAATGGCTGAGTAAAAGCCTGTGCTTTGTGCATTCCAATTGAAGGTGGATTGGAAGTAGTCATGTCCGGCCTTTGCCATTTGCTGGCGGGTTTCGGGATGGCGTACCAGTTCGTTCACGGCGGTGACTAATGCGCCGCGATGGGCGAAGTTCGCCACTTTACCTGCGCCAGACTCTTTCACGACCTTTTCGACATATTTGGTGATATTGGCAAGAATGGGGATGCCGGCGGCCATGTATTGCGAGGTTTTATTGGGGCAGCAATATTTGTAGCCCATGGTTACAGGGGTGTAGGGAATGAGACCGACATCCGCTTCCGCAGCGGCGGCGATGAGGTCTTCTTCGGCCACGGCATCCGGGAAGAAAATGCGTGTGCCCATAAGCCCGGTCGCTGTGGCAATCGCTTTCATTTTTTCTTTTTCTTCGCCATCCGGACCACGCAGCCAGAGGATGGCGCTCAGGTCGGTGTCGGCCCAGGCCTCGATCAGCAGTTCGATACCTCGACCGGGAGCGAAGTTGCCCTGGAAGAGGAAGGTGCAGGTTGCACCGGGTGCGCGCGGTGTGAAGGGACGCAGACTTGAGAGCGGTTCGCAATTGGGCGTGGCGTTGAATGGTACGTGGTAAAGATCGCTCATCACCTGTGCGAGGTTAGGCGAGACCGTTTGGCGGTAGTCGGCATATGGGGTGAGGTGGGCTTCGAGCGTGACCCAGAATTGCTTCTCGAATTCGAGGGAAGCGACATCCGATTCGGGCCAGTACTCGTGTGCATCGTAGAATACTGGGATGTTGAACATGCTTTTCAGGAGCAAGGCGGGCATGAGGGTTTCCAGATCCGTCGCGATGAGGGCCTGGATGCCGCGCAAACGTGTGGCCTGTTCGATCAGTGTGTATGTCGAGTCGAGCAGGTAGTTCAGGTACCAGCGGAACTGGATAATGCGTTCATTCTTTTGCGGCGCGCCGAAGAGGTCGCAGAATTCCTCGTCACGCAATTTGGTGGCGTGGTGGATGAAGGTGAGCTGATGGAGCGCAGCAATCCCGGACGGGTTGCGGCTGACCATGTTGGCCCATTCGTTGATCTTCTCGCAGCGCCAGCCCTGGCGTGGCATCGCGAGGTATAGGCCCTGGGGCTGACGTTCCTCGACCTCGCTGAGTGGCGATAGCGGCGGCAGCACGCCCAACTGGTGGATGCGCATACCAGCCGGGGCATTGCGGGTGATCCAGGCTAGGCGAGGGTCGACACGTGGCTCGTGCGCTGCAATCAGCAACACATGGTGGCTGTTATCGTCCCACGTGATGCTGCTGGTAGCGCGGATATTTTTTCTGGCCATTTCTTCGTCGAGGATGTTGTCGAAGCGGGCGACGAAGGTCTCGATCCAGTTGATGGGGTTGTGCACCACTTCGTCGTAGGCTGCCTGGGCCATGACGGTGCGGGCCCGGTCGTCGCGGATAAGCGCGACGGCTTCGTCGAGATTGCTGTAGTCGCGCTCCAGCGTGAAGTAATGGCGACCGGCAATGAGCAGGCCGGAATAATCACCAGGGTAGAGCAGCTGGATCGTGCCGGTGGCGGCGGCCTCTAAATGGCGCGGGGAAATCTGGTGGTAGTGGATGTTGTCTTCCAGATCGGCCAGTTCCGCGAGGTAGGCTTCGGCAAAGGCCGCGTCGTCACGGTCGGGTCCAAGCCGGGCGCTGATGGCGCTACAGCGTTCCTTCAGGTCGCCGTTCAGGTCAAAGATGCTGGCCCCGGATTCGGCACCCAGGGTGGCTTTGCAGGAACCAAGGAAATCGAACCAGGCATCGCCGCCGAACCGGTCTTCCCAGCGGCTGGAGATATCGAGATTGAGGCCTGAGCCGGCCAGTTTTTCTTTTATGTCGTCGCCGATCTTGCGCTTTTCGTAGGCGAGGCGGCCGAAATTGAGCGGCTGCAACGAGCCGCGGTAGCCGATGTCGATGGGACGGCTGGCGCTGCCGGGCCGTAGCGCGCGCAGTGTAGGGGTGACATAGCCTGTGAGCATGCGCTCGAACCGAGGGTTGCCCACGATGTGAGGTGGGTACACCAGCGGCACGGCGGCCGGTGGGAGGCAGGTGAAAATAACGTCGAACCCGGTTTCGCCAATGTAGGCGGCGAGTTCGCGGAAACGGTGGTTCTCGTCCTGCTTCATCAGGACCTTAAGGCCGGTATAATCCCGGAATTTGGTGGCGAGCTGACCATCGAGCGCGCGGATGTTGTCGACATTGTAGGAGACGGTGTTGTGGATGACAACGGCGGAGAAATCGTTGAGATCGACGCTGTTCTCGCCTAGGGTGAGGTAGCCAAGGCCGATGCGGTGCTCGAACAGGTTGAGCACGGTCATCTGAAAGCCGGAGATTGCCTGCATGTTGCTGACTGTTTCGGGGATCGTGGAGATGCCGTTCGGATCATAATAGCAGAGCAGCAGTACACGCTCGAGCCGGGATTTGTATGGCGGTAAACCCTGCTGGGGTTTGGCAATAGAGGGGGCCGAACTGAGCATGGTGAGGTTGTGCCTTCTTGGTACACGCGGTGAAATTGCTGGCCGAAACTAAGCCTTTTTTGGCCCGAGAAGCAAGCAATTTTTAGGTTTATTGCCTATATCCTGCTTGCTCCCGGGCGGGGTTGTGGGGTAAGCCATGCTGCACATTCATCACATAGTTAATGAGGCGGAGAATATCATGAAAATACTCGTTACTGGTGCCTGCGGGCAGGTTGGTTCGCATGTTGCAGAGCTGTTGTTGGCGCGGGGCGATACCGTACTCGGTATCGATAACCTTGAAACGGGCCGGGCGGAGCATTTGCCGGCGCAGAAAAATCTTGAGCTGGTGATGGGCAGCATTGCCGATACGGCACTGGTCGAAGAGGCCATCGCGCGGTTCCAGCCTGATACCATCGTGCACACGGCGGCGTCGTATAAGGACCCCGAGAATTATGTCGGCGATGCGATGAGCAATGTGGGCGGGATGGCGAATCTCGTGCAATCGGCGAAGAAGCATGTTGTCAAACGCTTCATCTATTTCCAAACGGCGTTGTGCTATGGCGTGAAGCCGCTGCAGCAGCCGATCACGCTCGACCATCCGATTTTCCCAGCCAATTCGAGCTATGCGATCTCGAAGACGGCGGCGGAGGATTATCTGTCGATCTCGGGTCTCGATTATGTCTCATTCCGCTTAGCGAACGTGGTGGGGCCACGCAATACCAGTGGTCCGCTGCCGATCTTCTTCCAGCGCTTGAGTGAGGGAAAAAAATGTTTCGTGACGCCGGCGCGCCGCGATTTCGTGTTCGTGGGCGATCTTGCCGCGAACGTGGTGAAGGCGTGCGACGGCACGGGTAACGGCGCGTATCATTTCTCGTCGGGTACCGATATTGCGATCAAGGAATTGTACGATGCGGTGGTTAAGGCGATGGCGCTGAATGAATATCCCGAGCCGGATATGCGCGAATTGTCGCCGGATGATGCGCCGTCCATCCTGCTCGACCCGTCGCGCACGGTTGCGGATTTCGGTAAGATCCAGTTCACCCCACTTGAGAAAACGGTGGCGGCCGCCGTAGCCTATTACCGCGAATTCGGCGTGGTCGGGGGCTACACGCACCTGAAGCATGACACGAAAAAGGCGAGCTAGGTCATGCGGATCCTCATTACCGGTGGTGCCGGTTGCCTTGGTTCGAACCTCATCGAGCACTGGCTGCCGATGGGCCACATTATTTGCGTGATCGATAATTTCGTGACGGGGAAACGCGCGCTGGTGCCAGCGATGCCGGGTTTGAGTTTGTGCGAAGGCAGCATCGCGGATGCGGAGCTGGTGGACGCAGCGATCGCGCAATTCAAGCCAGAACTCATCGTGCATTCGGCAGCTGCTTACAAAGACCCGAATGACTGGGCCGAAGACGTGGCAACGAACGTGATGGGGGCGGTGAATATCGCGAAATCTGCCGCGGCCCATGGGGTGAAGCGCATCGTGCATTTCCAGACCAATCTATGCTTTGGGCGCCCGACAGCGCTGCCGGTGCCGAATGACCATGCGGTGGCGCCGTTCACCAGCTACGGCATTTCAAAAACGGCAGGCGAGCAGATGCTGCAGCTCGGGAGTGTGCCGGTGCTATCGCTGCGCCTGGCGAATGTCACGGGGCCGCGGCTTGCGATCGGACCGATCCCGAGTTTCTACAAGCGCCTCAAGGCCGGGCAGAATTGCTTCTGTTCCGACACGGCGCGGGACTTCATGGATATGAGCGATTTCCTATCCTTCATGGATAAGGCGATTGCGTTCGATGCGCCTGTGGGTGTGTTCAATCTCGCAAGCGGCGAAGCCCACACGATCAAGGAGATTTTCGACCTCGTCGTGGCGCATTTGAAATTGCCTAAACAGGATGTGCCGGTGTTGCCGCCTGCAGCGGACGATGTGGCAGTGATGATGCTCGATGCGCGTGCTGCGAAAAAAGCTTTCAACTGGGAACCGAAAATTAGTTTCGGCGAAATGATCTCGCGGCAATTGCAATGGTATGATGCGCATGGGGTGAACGATGTGTTCTCCCACCTTCAAGCAGGAAAGTCAGCGTAATGGCTAGTTTCAAGGATCAGGTGGTGTTGGTCGTGGGCGGGGCAGGGTTCGTCGGCAGTAACCTTGTGCTGCAGTTGCTGAAAGAAATCCCGCGCGAGGTGATTATTGTCGACAATCTCTTGTCGTCCGAGCGTTCGAACATTCCGCCAGGGGTGACTTTCATCGAGGGCAGCATTGCGGATGATGCGGTGCTGGCGCAGCTGCCGAAGCAGCTCGATTACGTGTTCCACCTCGCCTGCTATCACGGCAACCAATCCTCGATGGCCGACCCGATTGCGGACCATGATAATAATACGTTCACCTCGCTCAAACTGTTCGAGCATCTGAAGTCGTATCAGGGCCTGAAAAAAGTGGTGTATGCGGCGGCGGCCTGCGCGGTCGCGGAAAAGACCTATGACGAGGCAACGGCCACGACCGAAGAAGCGCCGGTGAGCATGTACCATGACAGCCCGTATTCGATTTCGAAGATCATCGGTGAGTTCTATGGGAATTATTACTTCACGCAGCATCAATTGCCGTTCGTGAAGGCGCGGTTCTCGAACGTGTATGGGCCGCGTGAGATCCTCGGTGCTGGCAAATGGCGGGGGACGGTGCACACCGTCTGGCGCAATGTGACGCCGACTTTTATCTGGCGCGCGCTGAATCAGGAGGCGCTGCCGCTCGATAATGGCGGGCAGACCAGCCGCGATTTCATTTTCGTCGAGGATATGGCGCGCGGGTTGGTGGCGTGCGCGCTAAAAGGCGAGCCGGGCGAAGTCTATAATCTCGCGACGGGGAAAGAGACGACCATTTTGGAACTGGCGACGTTGATCAACCAATTCACGAAAAACCCGACTGCACCGGACCTGAAACCGGCACGTGACTGGGACCGTTCGGGCAAGCGTTTCGCGAGCACCGATAAGGCGCGTGAAAAGCTGGGCTTCGAAGCGCAAGTGGACATCGCCGAAGGACTGAAACGCACGGTGGAATGGACCCAAGCGAACCGCACTATTATCGAAAAAGCCATGGCGCAGCATGAGACCAAGATGCTGATGGCTCAGGGCGCGAAGGCTGCGTGAGTGAGCCCGGCGCAGCCCGTTACCGCCCCGATATCGATGGGTTGCGGGCGCTGGCGGTGCTGGCGGTCGTTCTGTTCCATGCGTTTCCGTCCAGCCTCAAAGGCGGGTTCGTGGGGGTCGATGTTTTCTTTGTCATTTCGGGCTATTTGATCTCGGGCATTCTGCTGCGGCAACTGGCGGCAGGGCAGTTCAGTATTGCCGGATTTTATGGGCGGCGCATCCGGCGGATTTTCCCGGCGTTGGCGCTGGTTATGCTTGCCGTACTGGCCTTTGGCTGGTTCGCACTGCTGGCGGATGAATACCAGCAGCTGGGCAAGCATGTGGGGGCGGGGGCCGCGTTCCTTTCGAATATTGTGCTGTGGCAGGAATCCGGCTATTTCGACAACTCATCGGAAACCAAGCCATTGTTGCATTTGTGGTCGCTTGGGGTCGAAGAACAATTCTATATTGTCTGGCCCGGTCTGCTGTATGCTTGCTGGCGCTGGCAGCGGCACATGTTCCCCATTTTGTGCGGGGTGACGCTGCTGAGTTTTGCTGCAGGTCTTGCGTGTCTTTGGGGTGACCGCAGTTTCATGTTCTTCAGTCCCGTGACGCGGTTCTGGGAATTATCGGCCGGGGCGCTGCTGGCGTATCACCATATCCACCACCCTCAGAAAATTCCATGGAAATGGCGGCATGGGTTGTCGTGGCTGGGGCTCATCCTGATCCTTGTGGCCTGTGTTATATTGCGCAGTAAATATGCGTTCCCGGGGGCATGGGCGCTGCTGCCGGTGGTGGGGGCGTGCTGCATCATCGGTGCGGGCGCGGCGGCGCAGATGAATCGGTTCGTGCTAAGTAACCCGGTGATGGTGGGGGTGGGTCTCATCAGCTATCCGCTGTATCTGTGGCATTGGCCGTTGTTATCGTTCGCACGGATTGTTTATTCAGCCACGCCGCCGATGGAGGTGAGGCTCGCTTGTGTGGTGGTAAGTGTGCTGCTGGCGACCGCAACCTACTGGCTGGTGGAACGGCCGATTCGCTTCGGGCTGCAGAAGCGGCGCAATGCGGTGGTGCTGGCGACGATGGTTGCCGGGCTTGGTATTGCAGGCATCTGGATTGCGCATGAGCGCGGTTTGCCACAACGGTCCAGTATTGAACATTTTGTCGATAATGCCGCAGAGCTGGTTCGCCCGGCGAATACGGATGCGGGGTGCCTCGCCTATGTCGGCAGGAAGATCGATTTCCCTTATTGCCGCTTCAGCGATGCGGGTGGAACGCGCACTATTGCACTGATCGGCGATTCGCATGCGCAGGTCACATTCGTGGGGTTGAGTGAAGCCTTGGCGGCGCAGCATATTAACCTCGTCATGCTGGCCAATAGTGGCTGCCCGCCGTTGCTGTGGGCAGTGACCGGTGATACGCCGGCTGCGCGCGAACAATGCGCAGCACAGATTCGCGCGATACTGAACCTTGTATCGAATGCGCGGGATGTAACCGATGTGCTTATCGTGACGCGTGGTACGATTTACCGCACCGGCAACGGGTTTGGTGAAGCGGAGAAGGACTATCACGATAAACCGATCCATACGAATAATGCTATGTGGAACGGGTTGGCCGCACCGGACATCTTCGATCGCGGATTGGCGGCAACGGTGGCCCAACTGCGGCACGCGGGCAAGCGCGTGTTCTATCTGCTTGAAAACCCGGAGACGGGCCTTGACCCTGCCTTATGCCTGACTCGCCCCTTGCGGAACCAAGTGAAAGATTGCACGCAACCACTCGATACAGTTACGGCGCGGCAAGGCGATTACCGCACGGCTATGCGGCGTATTGCGGGTGTGACGCTGATCGATCCGCTACCGGCCTTCTGCCCGGACGGTGTATGCCGGGTGATGCAGGACGGGGCATTGCTGTATTTCGATGACGACCATTTTTCGGTTACGGGAAGCAGGTTCCTGACCGAACGCGTGTTAAAGCCGTATCTGCTGCGCTAGGTGCGGGTCAATTCCATCACGAGATCGATCCCTGCTATGTTGCCGCGGTAGCGGGGATTCATCCGATCATCGAATGTCAGCTCCAGCAGGAACTGGCGATGTTCAGGCTCTAGGCGGATATCCATGGCAGCGTCATTCAAGGATTGATGGACAAGCTTGCGCTCAAACAGGGAACAGGCCACCCCACGGAACGTGGCGTTGAGGCCGGCCTGCGCTGCAATCGTCGCAAATTCATCATGGGTGTAGCAGTTGGCAATGGGGCAGGCAGGACCATCGGTGGAGCGGGTGAAGGCTTGCTTGATGGGTAGCGTTTTTGGAATCGTACCATCCCGCAGGCGAAGAATATAGGCTACGTAGAGATGCATCCAGATACTATGGGTATTGTAGACCATGATACGCATGGTGCCGCCAGGTTTTAAGATGCGTCGTAGCTCGGCCAAGGTTGCGGCAAGATCAACAACATGGTGCAGCACGCCGGAGCTGTGAATGTAGTCGAACTGGGCTTCGGCGAAGGGTAGGGTCTTTTCTTCGGGGGGAAGGGCGAGAATGGTGCAAGGCGCGGTGGTGTGCAGCTCCATCCGGCGTTTGGCCTCGGCCACGGAGGCGGTCGATACGTCGCAGCCGGTGATGGAATTGGGTTTTGAGTATTCGGCAAACCCGACCAGGTCGTTGCCAGGACCGCAGCCGAAATCGAGTATGTCCTTTCCATCCAGCCCGCTGACGGGCATGAGGTCGAGGTAGCCGGGATACTGGTCGCAGCGCCAGTGGAAATAATCGAACGATTCCTGGCGCGAGGCGAAACGCTGGTGAAGGGTGACGTTGTGGTCGGTCCAGTAGGCGGCTACGGAGGAGCTATCGGTCGCGACGGCGGTGGCCGGGGCTGAGAACCTGCGGGCACCCAGCGCACGGCGCGCCAGTGGTTTCAGTTGCTGCTGCATGGGGGTGGGCAAGGAATGCCAGACGGGTCTGGCCATTTTCAGCATCAGGGCTTTTGACATGCGAGCGATCCTTGCAGGGTTGCGATTCCGCAGAACATTAATGCATCGATGACAGAAAGGCCACCGACAAATTCCATGGTTTTCTGGAGATAGGGTTGTGGCGTGAACTGCTGGTAAACCAGATTAATGCCGGCCTCGTCGAAGAGCGCATCCTGCTGGTAAGTTTCGGCGCCGCCGCCACATAGGTACTGCGTGCCCCCCACGGCATTTGTAAGTGCGATGAGGCGAGCGGTGGCAGTACCCGTAACTGCAAGTGAAGAACTGCGCTGCAAGATAGGTGTGAGGCCAAGTGTGGCGCAGAGGGCTGAGATAGCGTGGATATTGTAGTCGGCGATATTATTCTCAGGATTCATCAGTAACGGGGTGATGAGCTCGAAGGTTTCCGTGGCGAACGGTGCTTTGTGGTACGCAGCGTTTAACTGTCGCAGTGCTGTTTCGCGCCAGGCAGTTGCGGCGAATTTCATTTCGTTGATGGTACGCAGGCCGGTGTAGTTGCGATCGATGGGGGCGGTAAGCCAATGTGCTTTCTCCTGCTGCAGGATATTGACGCGGTTGGTCCAGCTGCCGCCGGTCTTTGGGAACTGGACATCCTCGAGAAAAATGAATGTGTCGGCACGGCGGAGCTTATCGATATAGCCAAGCCAGGGAAAGAAATTGGGCTGATGTATGGCAACCAGGTGTTTACGCATAATGCTGCAACCAGAGCGGATCGCCCATCAGGAGTTGGGTATAGATCTCGTCGAAGCGTTTTCCGGCCGCATCCATGCCGTGCCATTTGAGGGCGAACGCGTGGGAGCGCTCGCCGATCTCGCGGCGCTTCTCAGGCTGGGCGATCAGGTCGCGCAGTATGGTCTCGACTGTATCCGGGGTGGCGCTGATGATGGGTAATTTATCGGCGTATTCCGGGATCTCACGGCGCAGACTTTCAAGCCATTCGGGGCGGATGTAGCAGATGACGGGCTTGCCGAGCATCATGGCCTCGCGGGCATTAGCGCCGAACCAGCCGAAGGTAAGCATCTCGAGAAAAATATCGGCCTGCATCTGCAGGAAGCGGACCTGTTTGTTCGGTATGCCGGTCGGGGCAATCAGTTCAAGGGGGATCCCTTCGGCCTGCAGTTTTTCAATGAGCGGCAGGTAGATATGGCTTGATTTGATGTTGACGCCCTCCGCGCTGGTGCGCTCTTTTTTATGACCGACGGCGTGATAAACACGCAACGTATCGGGCGTGGCTTTGGGCAGGAATAACTCGGGCGGGATAGGCAGATGGGGGTTCCAGACCGCCGGATCGAGGCAGTAGAATTCCGGCGATTCATGTACTGTGGGCGCTACGTTGTAATCGGCGCGGTTGCCGCCAAGCAGGCACTGGTAATCCGCGACCATGTTGCGAAATTTTCCCCATTCCAGATTGCGGGTGTCGCTGCATATGTCGGGGCGGTGCAGCCAAGGGCATATAGCGCAGATTGAGTCGGTGCCCCATTGGGCAAACGCCGTTTGCGATACGCCATCCTGGCAGCCGTTATTGCTGTAAGCAATTTTTTTTCCGAGTTGTTTGAGCAGATGGATCTCCGCATGTTTTCCCCATTCACTTTCGAACAGGCCCTGCAGTGGAAAGCCAAAGCAAATGCCTTGGGTGTTGCTGAAATGAAAAACGTCGTAATGGTAAAGGGAGGCTACGTAGAAACGCAGATCACGTTCGAGCGGATAAGGTGTTTCCATGGTAAAACGAATATCCTCGCCATGGTAATAGATCTGGGCGCTTTCGTTCAGGTCCCAGTTTAGCAGGTCAGCACGCCACGCATGATTGCGCATGGCAAAGGAAAGATAGCGGGTGTTGTAATAGGCTTGCCCGGCATAAAGAACACGACGACTTTTCAGGGCAGTGAAAAGGGGTTTCAGCTCGGTGGCATGGGCGTGCAGATAACGGATTTCCGTTAGGAGTTGCTGTAGGCTGAGTTCGGTTTCGCTAGTGTTCGGTAACCCAGCCATCATGTGGATAGCATGGCGAAGTTCCCGGGCCAGCAGGTCAGCCTCGGCTATGGGTAGCAGCGCATGAATTTCTGCTTGACGTAAAATACGTCCCTTGATGGCTGAAAACGTGCTGCGGGCTTTGCCGGTGTTGAGCAAGGTGCGACGTTTGCGTTCCAAGTGATGCAGCAGGGTCTCGGGTAACAGGGCAGTTTTGCGCAGAAGCGTTAGTGGGGCCCGCAGGCGGCGCATTCGCTGCTTCAGTTGCTGTAACCTTGTCATGTGCGAGGCCCCTGCAGACGTTGGCGCAGGGCGGGAATATCTGCGCGGGGCACCAGATTCGGGAAGCGGATCTTTCCCTCAGGCGTTATGGCATAAGCGCCGGCGAGGGGCGCGACCTGTGCACGGATAAGATTATATATCATGGTATCTGACATGATCGCAGGATCAATAGCGAAACTCTCGGCCGAGATGCGTGTGTTGTGCAATGC
>JBMOIY010000012.1:0-30408 GCA_049317085.1 Rickettsiales bacterium
GTTACTATGCGCCTGGGTTCACAACTCTTCGGTATCTCCGTGCTCGCCGTACAGGATGTGATGCGCCACCAGCATATCGCGCCGATTCCGTTAACCCAGAAAGTCATCGCCGGCTCACTCAACGTGCGCGGCCGCATCGTCACCGCGTACGATATGCGCGTCCGCCTCGGCCTTGAGACTTATCCGCAACCCGATAAGATTATGATGGTGGTGGTGGATTACCGCCACGAACTGTTCGCCCTGATGGTGGATGCGGTGGGGGATGTACTCTCCCTTGCCATGAGCCGCTTCGAGAAAGTGCCCGCCAACATGGACCCCAACTGGCGCACTGTCGCTGCGGGCGTATTCAAGCTCGATAAAGAACTGCTCGTCATTCTCGACGTAGCCAACGTAATCAACTTTGCCGGTAAGGATGCAGCATGAAGACGTGCCTGATCGTGGATGACTCAAAAATTGTACGCAAGGTCGTACGTCGCATAGTCGAAGCGCTGGGATTTAACATCCTGGAAGCCGAGAACGGTAAGGAAGCCATCGACCAGGTGCGCGCCAATACGGTGGATGTCATCATCCTCGACTGGAACATGCCGGTCATGGATGGCATGGAATGCATGAAGGAAATTCGCGCAGATGCTAGCCTGTCGCAGCCCAAAATCATCTTCTGCACCACCGAGAACGAGTTCAGCAAGATCCAGATGGCTATTATGAACGGCGCCGACGAATACGTGATGAAGCCGTTCGACGAAGCCATCATCGCCGGTAAGATGCGCCAACTGGGTATCATCGAAGACGAGGCAAAATAACATGGCATTACAGATTCGTGTCATGCTGGTCGATGATTCGGCGGTAGTCCGAGGTCTGTTCGACCGTGCCTTGCGCGAAGATAGCTCGATCAATATCGTGTGCACCGCCGCCAATGGCGAGGTCGCAATCGCCATGCTGAAGAGCAATCCGGTGGATGTCATTGTCCTCGATATTGAAATGCCGGTGATGGACGGGCTGACCGCGCTACCGGAATTACTGGCCATCGCACCCAAGACACGCATCATCATGTCTTCCTCCCTCACCAAGCGCAATGCGGAGGTGAGCGTGCGTGCCATGCAGCTTGGCGCGTCGGACTATATCGCCAAACCTTCCACTCGCGATGTCAGCGAAGTCGGCGAGTTCTACCGCACCCTTATCAGCAAAATCAAAGCGCTTGCCCCGCACGTCGCGACCATTAGCCGCGTCGACCCACCGAAGAAAGAAACCCCCATGAGCCAGGCTATCGCCGCATCCAAAAATGGCGGCCAGATGTTCGAGCCCATCACAACCCCGACCGCGCCGCTACGCCGCTCGGACCATATCCACGGCATGACGGCACTCGCCATCGCGAGCTCGACCGGCGGGCCGCAGGCGCTGCTGCACATCTTCCGCGAGATGAAGGGCAACGCAATCAAGATTCCCATCTTCATAACCCAGCATATGCCCGCCAACTTCACCACCATTCTCGCCGACCACATCACCAAGGCCAGCGGCCTTGATTGCCACGAAGCGGTGGACGAGGAGGAAGTGAAGCCCGGTAACGTCTACCTCGCCCCCGGTGACTTCCACATGACCGTCACCAAAGCCGCCAACGGCACCATTCGCATGAAGCTTGACCAGAGCCCGCCGGTGAATTTCTGCCGCCCCTCGGCCGACCCCATGCTTAAGAGCCTGTCGAAAATCTATGGCGATAGACTGCTCGTCGCTGTCCTTACCGGCCTAGGTGCCGATGGGGCGCGCGGCGCGAGTGATGTGGTCGCCTCTGGCGGTGCCGTCATCGCGCAGGACGAGGCAACCTGCGTGGTCTATGGCATGCCCAAGGCCGTGGCCGACGCCAAGTTGACAAGCGCCGTCTTTCCGTTAAACGCTATAGCGCCTTTTTTCCTGCGGGCGGTAACCTGATATGACGCTAGCACTGACCAACGACGAGTTCGACTTTATATCAGGGCTGCTGAAGCAGCGCTCTGGCCTCGCGCTCACGCCCGATAAAGGCTACCTCATCGAAACCCGCATGGGACCCATCGCCAAGGCCAACGGCCTGGCCGACGTGCGCGAACTCATCGCCAAGCTGAAATCTAACCCGAACGCGCCGATCGTGTACCAGGTTGTCGAATCCATGACGACCAACGAGTCGATGTTCTTCCGCGACACTAAACCATTCGATCAACTTACCAAAGTCATCCTGCCGGACCTCAAAGCCAAAGGCCGCAATTCCATCCGCATCTGGTCCGCCGCCTGCTCGACCGGGCAGGAAGCCTATTCTGTCGCCATGACATTGAAAGAAGAAGCGGTGAAATATCCGGGCCTTAATGTCGAGATCTACTGCACTGACTTAGCCGAGAAAGTCGTCGAGCGCGCCCGCGCCGGCATCTACAGCCAATTCGAGATCCAGCGCGGCCTACCCATCAACCTGCTGATGAAATACTTCGCCCAACGCCCAAACAACAATTGGGAAATCAACGATACGATCAAGAACATGTGCAAGTTCACCACCGGCAACCTGCTGCTGCCCTACAATATGCTCGGCAAGTTCGACATCATCTTCTGCCGCAACGTGCTCATCTATTTCGATGAAAAGACCAAGTCCGACGTTCTCGACCGCATGGGCGCCATCATGAACGCCCCCGGCTACCTCTATCTCGGTGGCTCCGAAACCACCCACGGCCTGACCAAAAAGTTCAAGGTCATCGAAGAACATCGCGGGCTGTTCACACTGGCGTAAGACATATAGCCTATCCTATTTATCATTATTCCCGCGCAGGCGGGAATCCAGAGCCGCGTGAAAATGTCAGCCTGTTTCGTTGTTACCCTAGATTCTCGACTGCGCGGGAATGACAGTAGGGGAGGGTGCCCACATGCAAACATTAAATGAGCAGTCTCCTTTTAGCCGCGCGTAGCGCTTTACGGCGCGAGCCGGAGCGAAGCGAACGAGGGGGGAGTGGAGCGATGGGGGGGCTCGCCCCCACGCGCGAAGCGCCAATAAAAAAAGGCCCGGTGATAACCGGGCCTTTTATATTCCTGCGTCGCGGCGGCCGTTAGGCTTCGGCTTCCACCTTACGACGCTTCGAGTCCTTTGGGCTCGCGCCCTCCAGTGGAGCATCCAGCTCCTTCAACACGTAACCACGGCCCCAGACGGTTTCGATATAGTTGTCGCCGCCCGATGCATCCTGCAGTTTCTTGCGCAGTTTGCACACGAACACGTCGATGATCTTGAGTTCCGGCTCGTCGATGCCACCATAGAGATGGTTGAGGAACATCTCCTTGGTCAGGGTTGAACCCTTACGCAGGGAGAGCAACTCGATGATGCCATATTCTTTCGAGGTGAGGTGCAGCGGCTTGCTATCCACTTCCACCGCACGGGTGTCGAGGTTCACCATCAGCTTACCGGTGCGGATGATCGACTCGCTGTGACCTTTGCTGCGGCGCACGATGGCCTGGATGCGTGCGATCAGTTCGCCCTTGTTGAACGGCTTGGTAAGGTAATCATCCGCGCCATAACCGAGGCCCTTGATCTTCTGGTCCGGGCCCGAGAGGCCCGAGAGGATGAGGATGGGGGTGTTGATCTTCGCAGCGCGGAAGCGGCGCAGCACTTCATACCCGTCGATATCCGGCAGCATCAGATCGAGGATGATGATGTCGTAATCATACATCTTGCCGATCTCAAGGCCTTCCTCGCCGAGCTCGGTCGTGTCGCAGATAATGCCTTCGGAGGCGAGCGAAAGCTCAATTGCTTTGGCCGTGGATGGATCATCTTCAACCAGTAATACGCGCATATTTCCCCCTGATGGTCGTGGTGTAACCTAGTGTTATTGTTCTTAAGCCGTCACTGGTTAATGCGTCAGGTGAAGAAGCAAAGCAACCCACGTCGATTCATTAATCCGTTAAGTGTTAACATACTATTAACCACCCCGCAACTCAACTAGAATTTTAACTATTAAGGGAAAATTTACTAAAATGCTGCGCACAAAATCGTCGACCGTGGCTTCCATGTTGCAGTTGCGCACGGGAAAGCAGCTGCTGGTAAGTTACGCAACCCTTTAGACAGCATTGAGAAAATCTGTTACCTTACCCCCATGACCCTGACCCGCCAGCATTTACTGCAAGAGATCGACCGCATTTCGGCGGTGGTGGCGACGGGGCGTGTGGTGGCCGTCAAAGGCTTGCTCATCGAATGCGCGGGGATTGAGGAACTGCTTTCCGTTGGCGCGCGTTGCGCGGTGCAGGGTGTGCTTTCTGCTGAGCATCAGGTATTATGTGAAGTTGTTGGCTTCCGCGAGAAGGTGGCGCTGCTAATGCCGTTCGGCTCGGTCGAAGGCGTCGGCCTCGGCGCGAAAGTGACGGTGGTGTCTTCCGCCTCCGCGGTTGAACCTTCACCAAGTTGGCTTGGCCGCATTTTGGATGCGATGGGCGACCCCATCGACGGCAAAGGCCCGCTGATGCGCGGCGGGGTGCCGTATCTCCTGCGTGCCAACCCGCTCGCCCCCTCGCAACGCGCCCGGGTGCATGGAAAAATGGATATGGGCATCCGCGCCATCAACACCTTCCTCACCACCTGCAGGGGACAGCGCTTAGGTATTTTCGCCGGCTCCGGCGTCGGCAAATCCATCCTCATGTCCATGCTCGCGCGCTATTCGCAGGCGGACGTCAACGTCATCGGCCTCGTCGGCGAACGCGGCCGCGAGGTGCAGGAATTTATTGAAGATGATCTGGGAGAAGAGGGGCTCAAGCGCTCCATCCTCGTCGTCGCTACGTCTTCCGATTCTGCATTGATGCGCCGCCAAGCCGCCTACACCACTATGGCCATCGCCGAGTATTTCCGCGACCAGAACCAGAACGTGCTGTGCCTGATGGATTCCGTCACCCGCTTCGCCATGGCCCAGCGCGAGATTGGCCTCTCCGCTGGTGAGCCGCCGACCTCCAAAGGGTATCCGCCAACGGTATTCTCCGAACTTCCGCGATTACTCGAGCGCGCAGGCCCTGGCCTCGTCGGCAGCGGCTCCATCACCGGTATGTTCACCGTGCTGGTGGAAGGCGACGACACGAACGAACCGATTGCGGATGCGGTGCGTGGGATCCTCGATGGCCATATCGTCCTCGACCGCGAGATCGCCCAGCGCGGGCGCTACCCGGCCATCAATATTTTGAAATCCGTGTCGCGGATGCTGCCGGATGCGAACAACGAATTCGAGAACCAGCTCATCACCGTCGCGCGCCGCTTCATGGCGACGTATGAAAACATGGCAGAACTGATTCGCCTAGGCGCCTACCGCCGCGGCACGGACCCGGACGTGGACCGCGCGATGCTGTTCTACCCGCAACTAGAGACCTTCATCACCCAGCGCGAAAAGGAATCCTCGACGCTGGAGGAAGGCTACGAACAACTCGCCAAAGTGCTGGGGTTGAACGAGCCGAAGGCTAATGCATGAAATCCCTCACCACCCTCATCCGCATCAAGCAGCGCGAGATGGATGCGCTGAAGCGCCAGCAGGGCATCCTCGAACAGCAGCGCGAGGAAGTGCAATCTATTATCGACGGACTGAGCAACCAGCTGGTCAGCGAACTGAAAGCAGCCGAATCCATGCCTGAGATGGCCCATTTCTTTGGCAATTATTCAGCCTCCATCAAAGACCGGCAGGAGATGATGCATGGCCACCTTCGCCGGGTGGATGTAGAATTAGACAGGCTTGCCAATCAGTTACGCGACATGTTCAGTGAAATGAAGAAGTACGACCTCGCCCTGACCAACTGGAAAAAACGCAAGAAAGACGCCGAAGACAAACGCCTGCAACAGGAGATGGACGAAATCGGAATCAGAGGCTATGTTCGCCGCGATGCTACGTAACGTCCTTATCATTTCATGTGTATTCGCGCTCACGGGCTGCCTGTCGCAAAGCCAGGTGCAGGCGAAATACGCCCATAGTCAGAATATCTGCCGCGTGCAGACTGCGCAGCTCTTTGCCAGCAACGAGAGCCTCGCCAATTCGCTCGACGGTCAGGCGCAGGCGGGCAGCGCCTTCGGCGAATGCATGACCAAAGCCGGCTGGCGTGTCGCTACCCCAAAACCCGCTCAACCGGGCACGCAAGTAGCACAATACCCACCCAGCGGCGCACCCAGCACCAACCCATCCGCATCGGTTTCCTCCGCCCGTGTCCGCCCGGCAGAGAACCCGCCGCAGCAAGGCCAGGCACTGGTGACTGCACAACAACAAACACCACCCAGCGGTGCACCCAGCACCGGCCCAACCGCCGCTGCCGCGAAAGTTGCACCGCAAGCACAAGTGGCTCAAGTGGCTCAAGTGGCTCCGGTCGCGCAGGCCGCACCAGCAGCAAACACGGCACCCATCGCTGCTGCTGCACCGGTTGCTGCAACAGCGAGTAAGGCTGCGATTGCACCAGCCGCCTCGGTGGCCCATACGGCACCCATCACCCAAGCGCAGCCAGCATTACCCTCACGTATTGCATTACCATCGGTCAGCGCGGATTACAGCAACCCGGGTCGACCATCGACCGTGCCAAATGCACCGTTCGGCAAAGGCGCCGCGCGCCAGTTCTAGATCTTACGGATAAAGCAGCCGATGCCGCCACGGCGCATCTTTGTGGTCACGCGAATAAACATTCCGCTCATGCAAACGCGATTCGCCCTGACTCCAGAATTCGATGACGGTAGGAACCAGCCGCCAGCCAGACCAGTAGGGCGGGCGAGGGACATCGCTACCCTCATATTTCATGGTGACATCGGCAATGCGGCCGACCAGTTCCTCGCGGTTCGTGAGCGTGCGGGACTGCTGCGAGGCCCACGCCCCGATCTGCTTTCCGCGCTCACGCGTCGCGAAATAATCATTGGCCTCGGTATCGGTGACGCGCACCACGCTGCCCTCGATACGCACCTGCCGGTCGAGCGCCGCCCAATAGAACACCAGCGCCGCTTTGGGGTTCACCATCAGCTCCTGGAATTTGCGGCTTTCCATGTTGCCGTAGAACACGAAGCTTTCGGCGCAATGCCCCTTCAGCAGCACGATTCGCGCCGCCGGTGTGCCGTCGACAGCCGCAGTCGCGAGCGTCATCGCCGTCGCATCCTTGATGCCAGGATGCGCGCGCGCTTCGTCGAACCATTCGTTGAATTTGCTGATCGGGCTATCCATGGTGCTTTATTCCTTCGCATGAGTTGCCTATACTTACCCCATGCGTCCCGACATCGTCAATCTGCGTCAGTTCTACTCCTCGCGCCTCGGCCGCAAAGTGCGCCGCCGACTGCGCCGCCTCGTACGCCATTACTGGCCACATGAGGATGGGCTGCACAGTGTGGGTGTTGGCTACACTACGCATCTGCTGCCGCTACCGAACAAAGCTGATAGCAACGCCCGTACCCTAGCGCTGATGCCGACCGTGCAAGGCGCCATCTACTGGCCCATCGACGACAGCAACCACAGCATCCTCGCCGACGACATGCGCCCGCCCTTCATGCCATCCTCGCTGCACCGCGTATTGTTCGTGCATGGGTTCGAGCATGTGGATGCGCCGGATGAATGCCTGCGCGTCTGGTGGCAATTGCTCACCCCAGGCGGGCGATTGATGCTCATTGTACCAAACCGCCACGGACTCTGGTCCCGCTTCGGTAGCACCCCATTCGCGCGCGGCAACGCCTACAGATTCACCAGTCTTCGCAGTTTGCTAAACGAAGCAGGCTTCACTGTGCGCGACATGCGCTCCGCATTGTTCGCACCACCTTCTACGCACCCATTCTGTATTGCGTGCTTCGCCGCTGTCGAATGGCTGGGCATGGCCTTCTTCCCGCGCATCGGCGGCGTCCTTCTCATCGAGGCTGAGAAGCAGATTTATGCCGGCATTCGCGAACCACTCCAGCCCGCGAAGTCGCAGACCGCGTGGGCAGCGAATGCGACCGCGATGAGCTCACCGCGCGATAACTAGTATTTAACGGAGCAACCGTACGGACGCGTAGAGGCGGTTGCAATCGGCTTCCCGGCTTTCATGGCCGCCAGCGCTTCGCTCACGTAATTCGTCGCGCCCGCAATATCCTTGGCATCCGGCGAAGGAACGCTGTCGATAGCGCCCTGATAGACCAGCTTACCGTCCTTATCGATCACGAACATATGCGGCGTCGCCTTCGCGCCAAATGCATGGCCGATGGCACCGTCATGGTCGAGCAGGTAATGGCTCGCATTGCTGTGATGCTCCTTCACCGACGCCTTCGCTTCCGCTGCATCTTTCAGGTGACCTTCCTTGCCGGGCGCCGAGGAATTGACGCTTACCCACACTACGCCATCCTTCACGGCGGCGGCCTGCAGTTTCTGCATCGCCTCGGAATTATAATATTTCTGCACGAACGGGCAGCCGAAATTATTCCACTCCATCACCACCGTTTTGCCTTTCACATCGGCGTTGCTGATGGTCTTGCCGCTGATGGCATCGAGCCCTTTGAACGCCGGTGCGGATTCGCCCACATTGGCGGCGAGCGCCGCAGTGGAAAGCATGGTAGCGGCAGCCAGTATCGAGAGATTGCGTAACATAAAAAACTCCTGTGAAAGATGAGGGATATTAATCGCGGCCGGGATCAATGGCCCCGCGCACGATGGAAGGCGTCAGCACCTGCGGCAGTACATTCGGCTCGGCATGCGGCGCATAATACACATAAAGTGGCACGCCGTTGCGCCCGAACTCGGCGAGGTATTTGGTGATGGCCGGGTCGCTGTTCGTCCAGTCCGCGACCATAATGGTGACGTTCTTCTCCTTGAAGAATTGCTGCATTCCTTCAGGCTGCAACGCCACGCGCTCATTCACTTTGCAACTCAGGCACCATGCCGCCGTCGCATCCACCAGCACGGGTTTTCCCTCTGCACGCAATTGCGCGAGGCGAGGCGCGCTGTAGGCCACATGTCCGTCCTCCAGCACCAGTGGCGTCGGGTGGATGAGCTGCACCAGTACCCACATCAACCACAGTGCCGTCGCCAGCATTGGAATGGCGAGGAACAGTTTGAACTTGTGCATCCACGCGCCGGGCCGCGGCAACAACCGCCGCGCCGCAGGCCAAAAACTGATGAGCAGGAACGGCGCCGCCATGCCAAGCCCAAGTGCTGCGAACACCGCGAGCGCTTGCACGGTAGGGAAGGCGAGCGTTGCGCCGATAGCCGTCGCCATGAAGGGAGCGGTGCAGGGCGTTGCGACCAACACCGCTAGCACACCGGTGAGGAACGACCCGCGCAGGTTGGAATCATCCACGCCCGTTGCCTTCTCACCGAACAACACCGGTAACTCGAACAGCCCGAGCAGATTTGCGGTGACACCGAGCATCACGATGACGAGGAACGCGACGAAGGCCGGGTTCTGTAATTGGAAGCCCCAGCCGATGGCAGAGCCCGTCGCTTTCAGCGCGAGCATCACCCCTGCAATCAATAGGAAGCTGGCGATGACGCCGCCGGTGTAACTCACCCCTTGCCGAATCGCCGCACGCTGCGACACCGCGGCTTTTTTCGACAAGGCCAGCGCTTTGAGCGCGAGTATCGGCAACACGCACGGCATGATGTTCAGGATAAGACCGCCAAGGAACGCCAGCGCCAGCGCAGTTATCAGCGAACTCGGAATCGGCGCAGGCGCAGGTGCGGGCGTTGTTGTCGCAGGCTGAGCAGCATCGTTTGCACCCGGCTTCGTGGCCACCGGCAGGCGATTCACCGCCGCAATATTCCACGCCAGTTGCTTGCCATCCTGTGTAACCTGTAGCACGCCATGTAGGGTATTAATCATATCCCCCGTGCCGCGCGGCATGGTGAAATGGAGTTCGTTGCCCACCTGCTTCACTTCACCTGCGGGATAATTGGCCAAAATGCCATCCTCCAACGGCGAGAAGCGCATGTCGCTTCCCATACCCCACGGATTCGCGCGCCTGATGACCAGCGTTACCTGATTATTCAACCCGTCAAAACTCGCACTGCCATCGAACTTCTGCGGCACCAGCGCCCGTGCGTCGGCAATGATCTTGCCCGCCTCTTCATTGCCATTCAGCATCGCGGTCAGCTCTGCCTTTTCGGGGATACAGATATCCTTGCACACCAGCCAGCTGGCTTTCACCTTGATTTCACCGACCGTCCCGGGGCGAACCCCATTCAATGCCACGGGCAGCGCGACCTGATCGCCATAGCCATAATTCACCAGCGTATCCGTCACGATGCGCTTCGGCGCAGGCCACTCGATATCGCCCGCCGTGACACCCTGCGGCAACGTCCATTCCAACTTCGTCGGTAGGCCGGAATCACCCGGGTTCTTCCAGTAAATATGCCATTCTGGTGGCATGGTGAACACCACCGCCGCCGCACCCGTTCGCGATGCTTGCGACATGTCCACCACCAGCTGCGTCTTCACGATGGGCGAGGGCGGTATATCACTTGGATCCATCGCCCACACAGGTGCGGCGAGCAGCAAGGTAGCAATGAGATAGAAGCAACAGCGCATAGTTAACCTTTGGCAGTACTCGTGGTGACGCGCACGAAATCGGTCACGCACTGGGTGAGGAACTGGTCATCTTTCGCACTGGCAATGCCGTTTGTCGTGATCTGCAATTCTGCATCACCAATCGCAATGAGATGGGGATAGACATACATGCCCAAATGCGCAAGCGGCAGGCTGAGCTGGTTAAGGCCCAGTATACCCCCGCGCAACGACGGGCTGGCGCACATCAGTAAGGCCCCGCGACCCTTTAGGGGTTTGCGGGGGTCGATCGACAGCCAGTCGATGATATTCTTCAGCGCGCCAGAAATGGACCAGTTATATTCCGGGCTTGCCAGTAGCAGCCCATCATGGGTTTTAAGCGCATCGCCAAGGCGTGTGATCCCTGCCGGAATCGCAGGCGCTGGCTCGCCATGATAGAGCGGCGCATGGCTTTGCGCATAATCGAATTCCGTGACGTTTGCGCCTGCTGCTTTCGCATGACTAATGGCAATCTTCAGCAGGCGCTTGTTCAATGAATTAGGCCGTGTGGAAGCGGCGAGTGCGAGTAGGTTGATGCTCATGCGGCCATCTCCTGTTTGAGGTAATCGGTGAGCGCCCTGAAAGCTTTGGCGCGGTGGCTGATTCGGTTCTTCGCCTCCGGCTCCATCTCTCCGAAGCTTTCCGTGTAGCCGCTCGCAACGAAGATCGGGTCATACCCGAACCCGCGTGCGCCTGTTGGCGGGAAACGTAACGTGCCGAGGATCTCACCACGGATGGTGCGCATGTTGCCGTTCGGGTAGGCCAGTGCCAGCACACAGACGAAATACGCTGCAGCACCCGTTGGCTCAAGACCCGCCTGATGCAACTCACGCGCAACACGGCCCATGGCCTGCGCAAAATCCTTGGTTGGCCCGGCCCAGCGTGCCGAATAGATTCCCGGCGCATCGTCGAGTGCTGGCACCACCAGCCCCGAATCATCCGCAAGGCACAGCATGCCCGACGCCTGCATTGCTGCACGCGCCTTGAGTTCTGCGTTTGCTTCGAAGCTCGAACCTGTTTCTTCCGGCTCAGCAAGATTCAGTTGCGCAGCAGAGTTCACCTCGAACCTGAACGGCGCCAGCAACTCGCGGAACTCGCGCACCTTGCCTTCGTTATGGCTGGCGACGATGAGGGGCATTGTCATCTATAACCCCAATGCCTGACGCTGCTTTTCGACCAGCGCCTTGATGCCGGATTTGCCAAGCATCAGCAGTGACGCAAGCTCCGCCTCGGTGAAGGTACTCTCCTCGCCCGACATTTGCAATTCCACGATTTCACCCTTCGCGGTCATGATGATATTGGCATCGACCTCCGCGCCCGAATCTTCGACATAATCCAAATCTAGTAGTGCCGCACCTTTCACGATGCCGCAGGAAATAGCCGCGACGGGGTCGAGCAAAGGATTGGCTTTCAATTCCCCTTTTTTCTGCAGGCTCTGGATCGCGCGGGCGAGAGCGACGAACCCACCGGTGATGGACGCCGTGCGTGTGCCCCCATCAGCCTCGATGACGTCGCAATCGATAATGATCTGGCGCTCGCCCAGTTTCTCTAAATCGATGGCGGTGCGTAAGGAGCGGCCAATCAACCGCTGGATTTCCTGCGTGCGGCCACTCTGTTTACCCTTCGCCGCCTCGCGCGGGTTACGACTGTTGGTGGCGCGCGGCAGCATGCCATATTCCGCCGTGACCCAGCCAGTGCCGGTGTTGCGCAGGAAATACGGCACGCCGACTTCGATGGATGCTGTGCACAGCACCTTGGTGTGGCCGAACTCGACAAGGCACGACCCCTCCGCATGGCGCGAAATATCGGGGGTGAGGGTCACGGGGCGAAGGTCGGCTGCGGCACGGTTGAAGGAGCGGGTCATAGAAATCCTGAGGTAATGCGTGAAAGTTTTGTAATAAAGTGGTTCCCATCCCGGCCGTGTGCCGGGGTGACAAGGATTGACAATCTAGGCCTTCCCAGTGCACACGGCAACACTTCAATCTGCATCCGTACTTGAAAAATTTTGCAACTACCTACATATACCTCCTCACATGGAGAATCAAATGGACGAGCACGAGCAACCCGAGACCTCTGAAAACGAAACCCCCGAAGCGACGCCCGAGGCCATCGCCCGCGCCCTCCAGGCCGTGATCGAGGAGAAGGAGGCTGAGATCGCAGCGCTGAAGGACCAATCTTTACGCGCCCTTGCTGAGATGGAGAACACCCGCCGGCGCGCTGAACGTGAGCTGCAGGACATGAGTAAATACGCTGTCACGGGCTTCGCGAAGGACCTCGTCAACGTACTCGAGAATTTGCAGCGTACCATCGACAACATCCCGGCCGATCTGAAAGAATCCCAGCCCGCCGTCGCCAACCTCGCTGTGGGCGTGGAGATGACGCTGAAAGAATTGCTCGGCATATTTAACCGGCAGGGCATCCAGCGCATCGACCCGATGGGCAAGAAATTCGACCATAACTTCCATCAGGCCATCGCCCAGATCGACACGCCCGACGCCGAAGCCGGCACGGTGGTGCAGGTGCTGCAGGCGGGCTATATCATCCATGATCGCCTGCTGCGCCCGGCCATGGTCGGCGTCGCGAGCGGCACGGCGAAGCAAGTGAGCACCAGCGCGTAACCCTTAACCTATCCCACCGGGATAGGTTAAGTTATGCACGCCTGTTTACTTCCGCATTACTTTGCGTATGCTGGTTCTATGGAACGTTTCCGCCAACTCATTTCCTCTGACATTCCCTTCGCGCGGGACGACGCGCACCGCCTGTTGCCCGCGATGATCGCGTGTTTGACGGGCTTTGCCGCACTCCTGCTTGCCGTCGCCATGTGCCTCACCAGCGCGCTGAGCGACCGCTCCCGCGAAGTCATCGGCGTGCTGCAGGTTGAGGTCCCCCGCGTCAAGGCGGCAGATGAGGGTTATATGCGCAACGTGACCGACACGCTAAAAGGCACCTCGGGCGTCGAGGCCGTTACCATCATCAATCAGTCGCAGATGGAGAGCTTACTCAAGCCCTGGCTCGGCGATGATTTCTCGCTGGCAGACTTGCCTGTGCCCGTTATCATCGACGTAAAGACCGCCGTGAAGGACAACGCCACCATTGTAAATCTCGGCGCGCTGCGCAGCCTGCTTTCTAAACTTGATACGAATATTCGCTTGGAAGACCGCGGCCCCTGGGTCGGCAACATGGTGAAGGCCATGGCGCTGCTGCAGGGCGTGGTGCTGATCGTTGCCGTCCTTCTCATCCTCTGCGTGCTGGGCATGATTATTCTGGTGGCCCGCACCAATCTGCGCCTGCATTTCAAGACCGTGAGCCTGCTGCACATGTTCGGTGCAACGGATGATTACATCCTCCGCCAGTTCCAGTGGAATAATGCCTGGCTCACTGCGCGTGGCGCGCTGGCCGGGGTCACCTTCGCCGCCTTCATCTTCGTCACCGCCGTCATCCTCTCCGCGCGTTGGGACAGCCCTGTTATTCCCCATATCACTATCAGCCCCATGCATGTGGTGATGTTCATCATCCTCCCCATCTTCACCGCGATGATTGCCCTCGTCGCCACGCGCCTCACCGTGCAATCCATGCTGGAGCATATGCACTGATGCTGGTCCTGCTCGATCGTGATGGCGTCATCAACAAAGATGGCCCGGAAGGGGTGCTCAGGTTCGAGGAGTTCGTGCTGCTGCCGCACGCCATCGAAGGCATTGTGAAACTCACCAAGGCCGGGTTCAACATCGCCGTCTGCACCAATCAGTCCGCCATCGGCATGGGAAAAACGACCCATGCGATAGTTCATCAAGTACATGACCATATGTCGGCAGAAGTCGAGAAAGCGGGGGGGAAAATCGACGAGATCTACTACGCTTCGGAAGCACCAAACGAGTTCAGCCGCTGGCGCAAACCCGCCCCCGGCATGCTGCTTGCCGGTATCAAAAAATTCAACGCCGATCCTGCGCGCACCCCCTTCGTCGGCGACATGTTGCGTGACATGGAGGCAGCACTTACAGCTGGTTGCCCGCGCATCCTCACCCGAACTGGGAAGGGCGCGAGCATCGAAGCCAAGGGCATCCCCGCCCACCTGCAACCGCTCACCGTCACCGATAATTTGCTGACGGCGGCAGAGCTGATTATCGCGGCGTATCGCTAAAAACCCCTCTCCCCTCGCGGGAGGCTGACGGGGGCTGTGCCACGAGTCTTCTGCTTCTATGATTCTAACTGAAACGCCCCCTCACCCAACCCTCTCCCGCAAGGGGAGAGGGCTCACTAAATCTTCTGGCGCTACCACAACGCAAACGATACAATTTCCCCATGCGCTTTCTCCTGACACTGATCATGCTGGCTGCCATCCTGTGGTCCGGTGCGCTTGCCTGGTTCGTCAACACCATGCCCGAGCAGAACATCGCTGCCGCCGCGAAGACGGAGGCACTCGTCGTCCTCACCGGAGGAGCGGACCGGGTGGAGCATGGATTCGAGATGCTGGCCAAGGGTGCTGCCCCCGTGCTGTTCATTAGCGGTGTGGGCGCCCATGCGACGGAAGAGGAAATGCTCAGCACCCATGCCAGTGCTGAAACGCGCGAGTCCATCTACCAGCATAACGGCGAGATCGTACTCGACCATGTGGCCCGCAGCACCGTCAGCAACGCCGACCAGGCCGCCGAATTCATCAAGAAACGTAACATTAAATCCATCCGCCTTATCACCGCGAGCTACCACATGAAGCGCAGCATGCAGGAATTCCACACTGCCATCCCTGGCATCGAGATCGTGGCGGACCCAGTTTTTCCATCAGGTTTCCGCCGCGACGAATGGTGGGCCCACGAGAACACTCGGCGCCTGGTGTTTAGCGAGTTTTATAAGTATTTCCTGGTGCTGTTGCGCGACTCGGTGAAGTCGGATAACTAAATAAGAATCGGTCATTCCCGCGCAGGCGGGATGCTCTCTCGACATCGGCACTCGCTTCACCAGAGATTTCTGCCTGCGCAGGAATGACGAATAAAAGTTAGTGCCGCGCCCGCGTCAGCTGGCCATCCCTGAGATAAATCGTCGGATACTCGAACGCCTCCATCAGCGATGCATCATGCGTCGCGAATACGATGGTCGTCCCCACCTTGTTCAGCGAGCGGAACAGGTACATCAGCTTCATGCTTAACTCGTGGTCAAGGTTCCCCGTCGGCTCATCGGCCAAAATCAGCAACGGCTTGTTAATCACCGCGCGAGCAATAGCAACACGCTGCTTCTGCCCGCCGGACAACAGGGGCGGGCGCACATCCGCGAACCCATCAAGGCCGATCCAGCCGATCAATTCCTTCACTTTGGTATGGATCATTTCACGCGATTCGCCGATAATCTTGAGCGGCAGCGCTACATTTTCGGCAACCGTGAGGTGGTTTAATAATTGGAAATCCTGGAACACCGTGCCGATTTTTCGGCGCATATCCGGCAATTCCTCGCGCGGTAAATCGGTCACATCCGTTCCGAATAAACTGAGTTTGCCCGCCGTGGGCTTTAGCGACAACGCCATCATGCTAAGCAGCGAGGATTTGCCAGCCCCGCTCGCGCCGGAAACGAACGTGAAGGAGCCAGCTTCGAGATGCAGATTCACATGCCGCAGCACCGGTTTGCCTGCGATATATTCCAGCGAAATGTTGTTGCAACGAATCATGGGTAGCCGTTAGCGGTTGGCTGTTAGCAGTTAACGATAGCAGAAGCACACGGATGCGCTAACCGCTAACAGCCAACTGCTAACAGCTATAAACGTCTGGAAGCTTTGCGCCAAATAGTTTATTGTCGGTTCCTATGATTCTCGAATGCCCCGCATGCCAAGCACGCTTCATGGTCGCGGACGCCCAGATTCCCGAGGGCGGACGCGTGGTGCGCTGTGGTCGCTGCGCCAACGAATGGCACACACTATCACCCGTCATTTCTGTAGATACAAGACGTGACGCCGACGGCAACTTAGGCAAACCGGTGGATGAGGCGTTCCTCCAGCAGCTCGAAGCAGCGCTGGGCAACACCACACCCGGCCCCCATAAACCGATACCTTTCGGCAGCAACCTGCCAGCATTGAAGCGTCCACCACACAGCATGAAACCGTACAAGATCGCCGTGCCCGCACTCGCCGCGCTCTGGCTCGTCACCGCCTTTATCACCTATTTCCCAAGCTGGGCGGAACTTCCCATTCTCTCCGGCATCTACCACGCCATCGGCGCGAAGACGGTGGATGGGCTGGTGTTTTCGGACGTGACCATGGAACGTGAACAGGAAGGCAACAAGGCCCGCTTCATCCTCTCCGGTAGCATCAGCAATCACAGCAACGCCACCCGCGCGGTTCCCACCGTGCGCGTTAGCTTGCGTAACAAGCAGGATAAAGCCATCTGGGGCCGCGAATACCCGGTGAATACGGAACTGAAGGCGGGCGAGGTCTATCCGTTCCGCATCACCAATGTGGAAACGGCCTTCGCCAGCTCCGTCAGCTCCATCGTGGTGGATATGGGCAACTCTCTGCAGTTGCTAGTGCGCTGATGGCCGATAAACGCTCCATCCCCGTCCTCTTCACCGCCGCTGAGATCGCCGACCGCGTCGAAGCGCTCGCTGGCGAAATCGCCGCCAAGATGCCGCCGGATTTCCTGATCGTCTCGCTGCTACGCGGCTCCTTCATGTTCACCGCCGACCTCGTGCGCGAACTCTGCGCCATCAGCGTCCACCCGCAGATCGATTTCATGACGCTCAGCAGTTACGGCGGCGGCGCCACCAGCAGCGGCAACGTCGCCATCGGTCGCGATATTGGCGATGATGTGAGCGGTCTCCAGATCCTAATCGTTGATGATATTCTGGAGACCGGTCGCACCCTGCGCTTCGCCCATGACCTCATGATCGAACGCGGCGCCGCCGACGTCAAAGTCGCCGTACTCCTCGAAAAACCCGGCAAACTCCAGGTCGCCGCCAAGTCCGATTTCGTCGGCTTCAGCATCCCGGATAAATTCGTGGTGGGCTATGGGCTGGATTACGCCAACCACTATCGGGAGTTGCCGTTCATTGGGTATTTGGACGTGCATTGATTGTCACCCCGTCTTCATGACGGGGTCCACCTTACTTCTTTCAAAAGATGGATGCCGTCATGAAGAGGGCATGACAATAAATTAAACCCAGTCCGGCACCATCTCTGCCGCTAGCATCGCATCATAACCCGGACGAGGGCGGACGACGCTGAACTGGTCGCCGCGCACCATCACCTCCGGAACCATCAGCCGCGAATTATAGGCATTGCTGAGCGTTGACCCATAGGCGCCCGCCGTGCGGAACGCTAGCAAATCGCCTTCCTGAGGCAACGACATTGCGACATTCTTCACAAACACATCGGTCGATTCACATACCGGCCCGACCACGGAAACAATCGTCTCCTTCGCCGCCGATTTCTTGACCGGCACAATCGCATGCACCGCATCATAGAGCGCCGGGCGCATCAGGTCATTCATGCCTGCATCAACGATAACGTAGGTATGCGAGGCCTGCTTCACATACAGCACCTCAGTCACGAGAATGCCTGCATTGCCACAGATAAGGCGGCCCGGCTCGAAAATGAATTGCGCGTTGAAATCGCCGAACATCTCGCTCACCAGCGCACCATATTCCGCGGGCGGGGGAGGGGTATCTTCCGTTGAGTACGGCACACCGAGCCCACCGCCAAGGTCGATGGTGCGGATAGCGATACCGCTTGCCCGCAAACTTTCGACCAATGCGCGCACACGCGCATAGGCCGCTTCGAACGGCGCCAGTTCGGTAAGTTGCGAGCCGATATGCACCGATACGCCCTGCACCAGTAAGTTCGGTAACCCCTGTGCCACCGCATAAATGCGCGGCGCATCGTCGATATCGATACCGAATTTATTTTCCTTCTTACCCGTCGAGATTTTGGCATGCGTTTTTGCGTCGACATCCGGGTTAACCCTGAGCGCAATGGGCGCTTTCTTGCCGAGTTTGCCTGCAACTGCATTGAGCACTTCGAGCTCGCGGTCAGATTCGACATTGAATTGAAGGATACCCGCCTCGAGAGCAAATTTCATTTCCCCTTTAGTCTTGCCGACCCCAGAGAATACGATTTTGGATGGCGAGATTCCCGCTGCCAACGCCCGTCGCAACTCACCTTCCGACACCACATCCGCACCCAAGCCTTGGGCCGCGAGCGTCTTCAGCACCGCCACATTGCTGTTCGCCTTCACTGCAAAACACACCAGTGGGTTGACGAGTTTCAAGGATTGCGTAAACACCTGCGCATGGCGCGTCAGCGTTGCATGTGAATAGCAATAGAACGGCGTGCCCACGCGCAGAGCGATCTCGGCAAGGGGTACATTCTCGGCATAGAGTGCATCATTGCGATAGGAAAAATGATCCATTACTGCGCCTCGGTCGCAGGTTGTTCCGCAGTACGCTGCTGCTGGAGCAGCAACTGCTCCTGCTCCATCTCACGCTGCTCCTGTTCGATCCGCTCACGTTTTTTGCGTTGTTGCTCCTCATAGGCAGGCACCTCCTTCGGGCGGATCAGCGGGCGTGGCACACCGCAGGACGCAACGCTAAGAACAATCAGTGTAACCAGTGCCGCACGCATCATGCCCATGCCGTTTCCGCCTCGACCAGCGCCTCGCGCACCCGTGCTGGTGCCGTGCCGCCAAAGCTCGTCCGTCGCGCCACGCAGGCATCAATGGCGATGACATCAAAAATTTTCTGCGTAATGCCGGGATGGATTTCCTGCATCTCGGTAAGCGACAGATGCTCGAGCCCGCATTTTTTTGCCTCCGCCAGCTTCACCAGTTGCCCGGTGAGGTGATGAGCATCGCGGAACGCGACGCCTGCGTGCTGCACCAGCCAGTCGGCCAAATCCGTCGCATTCAGGAAGCCGCGGCTGCATGCAGCACGCATCGCCTCCGGCTGCGCCTGCATATCGGCGATCATGCCGGTCATCGCCTTCAACGACAGCAGTACCTCATCGCCCGCGAAAAAGAAAGGGCGTTTATCTTCCTGCATATCCTTGTTGTAGGCGAGCGGCAACGCCTTCAGCGTCGTCAGCATGGTGACGAGCGCACCGATGACACCGCCCGTTTTCCCGCGCACCAGTTCCGCCGCATCCGGGTTGCGCTTCTGCGGCATGATGGAGGAACCGCTGGTGAAGGAATCGCTGAGCTTCACGAAGCCGATGAGCGGCGATGTCCAGAACACCAGTTCCTCCGCCAACCGCGACAGATGGGTCGAGATAATGGCGAAGGCGGAAAGCAATTCCACCACATAATCCCGCGCCGAGACTGCATCGAGCGAATTGCGCATTGCGTTATCAAAGCCAAGGCTCGCCGCCGTCATCGCCCGGTCGATCGGGTAGGTGGTGCCCGCGAGTGCTGCCGCACCTAGCGGTGATTCATTCAAACGCTTCGCCGCATCTGCAATCCGCCCGCGGTCACGTGCGAACATCTCGCCGTACGCCAGCAAATGATGCGCAAAACTGATGGGCTGTGCCGGTTGCAGATGGGTGAGGCCCGGCATCACCGTTTCGATATTCTTATGCGACTGAATCAGCAGCGCAGCTTGTAGCGACCTCAGCGCCGCATCCAGATGCACGCAGAACTTACGCGCGTAGAGGCGCAAATCCGTCGCCACCTGGTCATTGCGCGAGCGCGCCGTGTGTAGCTTGCCCGCAGGCGCACCGATGATTTCCTTCAGGCGCGATTCGATATTCATGTGAATATCCTCGAGCGCCGCCGTGAATTTCAGCGTGCCGGATTCGATCTCCGATCTCACCTGCGCGAGGCCATCCTGAATCGCTTTCAACTCGTCGGCCGTCAAAATGCCGACCTTCGCCAGCATCGCCGCATGCGCCAGCGACCCTTCGATATCCTCGGCATACAGCCGCTGGTCGATATCGATGCTGGGATTGATCGCCGCGAACGCATCCGCAGGGCCCATCGCGTAATGACCGCCCCACATGCTGTTTGCTGATTTTTTCTCGCTCATGAGGGGGTTATAGCGGATTGGGGGAGGGGTGCAAGCGGTTGTCGTAGTTCTTGTCATGCCAGCGCAGGTTGGCATCCAGCGTGCGTAGCACAGGAAAAACAGATGGATGCCAGCCTGCGCTGGCATGACAATTAAAGCGCAAACCCGGGCAGAACATAGGTCGGGTTCACCTTGGCGATATTACAGATTTCGCGGGCATCTGCTTCGGTGATGCTCTCGCCGTAGCGCGTTTTCATGACGCCGCCGGTGATGAGCAAACTGTCCATCCCCGCATCGTTCGCGCCCTTGATGTCGGTCGCCGGGTTATCGCCCACACACAAGGTGCGGAAATTGCCGAGCAGTAGCTTGCACACCTGATACACCTCCGGGAACGGCTTGCCGACATACGCCACCTTGCCGCCGAGCTGGGTGAATTCCGTGGCAACCGCCCCGGCGCAGAGCCAGTGCGTGCCGTCCTGCTTCACCACATCCATATCGGGGTTTACGCACAGCATCGGCAGATGCAGCAATTGCAGCAGCAGCGGCACGATCTCCTCATGCGGCTGCCCGTCGAACTCATAGCCGGTGCAGAGGATGAGGTTGGCATGCGCCGGCTCATCCGTGCGGGTATAATGCGGCAGATCGGCGAGGATGTCCTCGTCCTTGCCCGGTCCCAAGTAATAATATTTCTTTGGGTTCGCATCCCGCGCCAGCAAATCATGCGCCACTTGCCCGCTGGTGACGATATCGAGGTAATGCGCGCGGGGGATTTTCAGCCGGTCGAGATTCACCTGCGCCTTCGCACTGACGCGCGGGGCGTTGCTGAGGAACAGCACCGGCTTATGAAGTTGATGCAGTAATTCCAGCGTATCCGCGACATTCGGATACAGCTTATCGCCATCATGCACCACGCCCCACAGGTCGACGATGAAGGCGTCGTAATTGGAAATGATATCTTCGAGTTTCATGGAATCTTTCGGGAAGTAGAAGTTATTTCACCAACTGCGCGCGGCGCTTCTCGGCGCGGGCCGTCATGCATTCATGCACGGCTTTCTGGATCAGCCCGTGCGGGAGCTGTTTGTCACCGGCTTCATGCATGCAGTCCTGCAATGCCTGTGGCTTCCACATGCTTTGCTCCAGCTTCAGCATCGTCTGCTGGTCGGGGTCGAGCCTTGCGAGCTTTGCTTCATACGCCGCCTGTATCGCCGCCTGCGCGCGCTCGGATTGGCATTGCGCCTTCATGTTCATATCGCCACTACAAGGCGCTTCCTCGGCAAGGGCAGGGGTGGCGATGAGCAATGCCATCAATGTCATTGTGCGAATCATGCGGCGACCTCTTGCTTGAGTGCGGCATCAATAAGCTTGATCGACCCTTGTGCGCCGAACAGGGCAATGAAACTGCCCATGCGCGGGCCTTGCTGGCTGCCGAGCATGGTTTCGTACATCGCCTTGAACCATTCGCGCATGGTCTCCTTGCTGTAATATTTGACGCCGAGCGTGTAGATATAGGTCTGGATGTCCTCGCCCTTCATCCCGTCAGGGATGGTGCTGAGGAATTGGCGCAGCTCGCTGAGTGCGGCGCGTTCCGTTTCGGTCGGCGCGCGGAACTGCTTCGTCGGCTTCACGAAATCATGGTAATACCGCACCGCATAGCCGCAGAGCTTGTCGAGCATCGGCGCGTTCGCCGGCGTCGCATTCGGCAGTTCGCGGTTGAGGAAGCTCCACAGCACGCTTTTATCTTGCGCATTACAGGCCGACACCAGCTGCAGCAGCATGCTGAACTTCACGTTGCTCTCGGGCTTGGGTGGATTGCCGTTATGGATATGCCAGACCGGATTATCCAGCGGCGAGTTAATCGGCTTGCCTTCGATGCTGTTCTTGCCCACCGCATCGGCCTCGACCATGTACTTCTCGAGATAGCTGAGATAATCATCTACCTGCTGGGGAATCACATCGAAATGCAGCTTCTTTGCCCGGCGTGGGTTAACGAACATATAGAGCGCCAGCGATTCCTCCGGCGCATAGGTCAGCCATTCGTCGATCGTGATACCGTTGCCCTTGGATTTCGAGATCTTCTGCCCATTCGCATCGAGGAACAGCTCGAACATCATCTGCTGCGGTGGTATACCACCCGCGATTTTGCAGATACTGTCATAGAGCGGTGCGCTCGCGAGATGGTCTTTGCCATACATTTCATAATCAACACCCAGCGCCGCCCAGCGCATGCCCATATCCGGTTTCCATTGCAACTTGCAATGTCCGCCCGTCACCGGCGTCTCGCATTCTGAACCATCCTCTTCGATATAGGTGATGGTACCCTTGGCGACATCCGTTTTCACCACTTTGGCCAGCAACACCTTGCCCGACACCGGGGACACTGGAAGGAAAGGCGAATAGGTTTCCTGACGTTCTTCGCCAAGAGTTGGGAGCATCACATTCATCACCGCATCATAGTTTTTGAGGATATTGAGCAGTGCGTTATCAAACTCACCACTCTTATAGGTGGCGGTCGAGGATTTGAACTCGTAGTCGAACCCGAAATTATCAAGGAACGCGCGCAAGCGTGCGTTCATGTGATGTCCGAAACTCTCATGCGTGCCGAACGGGTCCGGGATGGAGGTAAGTGGCTTGCCAAGATTGGCCGCGATCATCTCGCCGTTGGGCAGGTTATCCGGCACCTTGCGCAACCCGTCCATGTCATCCGAGAAGCAGATGAGTTTGGTTCGAATATCAGAGAGTTGCGTAAATGCATGTCGCACCATCGCCGTGCGTGCCACCTCACCGAATGTGCCGATATGCGGCAGGCCGGACGGCCCATAGCCGGTCTCGAACAGCACCACGTCCTTTTTCACCTTCATCTGCTCGATGCGGGTGAGCAGGCTACGTGCTTCCTCGAAAGGCCATCCTTTGGCGGTCAGGGCAGGGTTGATGGTCATACATACCTGAAATGAGTGGGTTAACGCGATTGATAAAGGCTTTAGCGAAGCTTCTACACCATGAAAAGCTAAATCATGCAGGCACAAGGCTGGGCTTGGGCAAAAACCGCTTGCGTGGGCGGAGTGATTCCCTTAGACACATCGTTGTAAAAGCACAACATACGCCGTTCAGCTGAGGATTTTTGTGAAACATACCCGTCTTGCGCTTGTTTTAGCCACCACGATGCTCACCGCCACCCCAGCTCTCGCCGCGTCCGTGACGATGGTGCAGTTCGGTTCCTTCGAGACCCGCGCCGAAGCAGAGAAACGCCTCAGCGAAATTGCTACCAAACATACCACCATCGTCGGCAAACTCACGTCCACCATCCGTGAAATCAAACTCCCACCGGATAACCTAACCGTCTACCGCACTCAGGCAGGACCGCTGGCTGACCGCGCGGCGGCGCAAGCCGTCTGCTCGCAACTCGCAAGCGCCGGGGATGAGTGCTTTATCGTGCAGACCGCGATGATTACCACCCCGACCCCGACCCCGGCGACTGCGGTTGCCGAAGCGGCGAAACCTGTTACGGCACCAGCCGCTGCCGCTGCAACCAGCGCCGTGAGCACGGTCGCTACCGCTGCGAACGATACGGCAAGAACCGTCACCAGTGTGGCGCCCGATGTTTCCGCGCGTGACCCGATGAACCGCGAAGCCCTCGCCAGCGTCAAAGCCTCGGCGGCGACGGTTGCAACAAATGGCAACGCCCCGGTTGCTGCAATTGAGACAACCCCATCCCCCCAAATACAAGCGGCGCTCGACAAGGCCGTCGCTAACCAGCCGACCGAACAGTCGGATATGGAAATCCTCGCGGCAGCAGAAGCGCGCAAGCAATCGAAACGTGGTTTCTGGTCACGCCTGAATCCATTCAGCAGCGAGCCGATACCGGCACCCAAGCCAACCGTAGCAGCAGTTGACCCGAAAGCCGCGCCGGTAGAGAGTGTGCAGACGTCTGCACTTGAAGTTCCGCCGGAAGCTGCCAAAGCGGAAGCCCTGAAAGTGGAAACTGAAAAAGTAGAAACGCCGAAAATTGAAACCCCGAAAACCGTGACGTCCGTCGTCGAAGCCCCGGTCGCTACTCAGCAAGTGCCTGCGAGCACCATGGCTCACGCACCAACCCTGATGGATACGCGCCCGGTGATTACGGAAGCTGAGCCTCTACGCTTGCCGCCGCCACCAGCACCATTAAAAGCAGCGGATCGTGAACTCCTCGCCAATGCTGCAAAAGCACCACGCCCTGAGCCAGTGACCACCGGTACCATCGCCCCAACCGCAGGCACCGTACAGGTGGAAGAAGCCAAGCGCGTTCCGGTGACCTCAACCAACACCATGCCAGCCCCAAGCAGCAGTACCACACCCGCTGCCGTGCCGACTGCCGTGCCGTTCCAGCAAGCGTCCGTTGCCCTGCAACCAAGCGCGACTGATGGCCGCAAAACGGTCTGGGCGCAAGTTGGCCCATTCGAGAGCAACGATGCCGCGCTTGCCTACTGGAGCAATTACCGCCAGAACAACCCGGACTTCCCGGTCGTGCGCGTGCGCGTTACCTCGCCAATGGCGAAGCAACAGCGCGGCATGAATGAAGCGTACTTACGCATCGGGCCGGTCTCGCAAGTGGCGTTCGTGAAGAACCTCTGCAGCAGCCTCGCGCCGCATGATCCGGAGAAACCCAAGACCGGCAACAACGCCCTGCGTTGTGGTGTCGTGACCGATATGGGCCTTTCTTCGCCACTCGCCCGTACGCCAGGCCTGCTGCCTGCATCGCGGTACGCCCGCTAATTTCAACATGCGTTATTTCTGCCATGCGCTATGTGCTTGTGCACATTCGCGCCAACTTTTTTGCATCTCAGTTTGGCATCAGCTTCGAGGATTATGTGCTATCGCGTGCCCGCAAATACCTTGCTCGCACAAACAACATCAGGAGACTTTCCATGAAACTTACCACCACCCTCGCACTCGTTGCTGCTCTGACCGCTACTTCGGCATTCGCAACCGACATGACCACCACCAAAGAAACGCACAAAGCAACAAGCCACGAAGCAGCAAAAGAAGTTGCCAAAGAAGCCCCGGCTGCCGATGCGAAAGCCGAGAAGAAAGTGCATAAAATGGACAGCAAGCATGCACACAAAGCAAAAGCTGCTGAAGCCAAACCAACCAAAGACGTTCCAGTCGCTGACACCACGACCGCTCAGTAGTTCAACCTGCCATAAAGACCCGCCCATGCATCGGGCGGGTCTTTATTCTACCAACCTGTTTAGCGCGACATTTTCTGTGGATAACTTTGTTTTTATAAAAACTTCAGTTTCACATCATCTTTCTACGATATAGGTTGCCGTGCTGATTAATTTTAACCACTTAAGGAGACTACTAATGAAACTCACCACCACCCTCGCTCTCGTTGCTGCTCTCGCTGCTGGCTCGGCTTTCGCTGCTGAACAAGCTGCTGCTCCAGCCGCTGCTCCAGCTGCTAAAGAAGCTGCAAAAGAAGCTGCTAAGAAAGAAGAAGCTGCTAAAGACGCTTCGAAAGAAGCTAAAGAAGCAAGCAAAGAAGCAAAAGAAGCTGCTAAAGCCGCTCCTGCCGCTCCAGCTGCTCACTAGTCTTAGTGAACAAAAATGCCCACGGGTAATGCTCGTGAGTGATTTTAGAAAGCCCGCTCGCAAGAGCGGGCTTTTTTTATCGAAGAAGTTGAGGTAAACGAGAGCCATGCGCATCTTACTGGTCGAAGACGATGACATGCTGGGCGAATCGCTGAAGAAAGCGCTGGAGCGTCACGCCTATGGGGTGGACTGGATCCAGGACGGTGAATCCGCCATCTTTGCCCTCGCCGATTCCCCGTTCGAGGCGGTGGTCCTCGACATCAACCTGCCGAAGAAAAGCGGCCTTGAAGTATTGCAGGACATGCGCAAACGCAAGAACATGACGCCTGTACTGCTGTTCACCGCCCGCGACCTGCCCCAGCAAAAAGTCGAAGGCTTGGATGCCGGTGCAGATGACTATCTCATCAAACCCTTTGACCTCGACGAACTGCTCGCCCGCCTGCGTGCCCTCATCCGACGTTCAGCGGGCAGGGCGGAAACAACGCTGAAATGTGGCAATATCGAACTAGACCCCGCCGCGTCATTGGTTCAGCGCGGCGGCAACCAGATCATCCTCACGGCCAAAGAATTCAAGACACTGAAGCAACTGATGGAGCGCGCCGGAAAATTCGTGACCAAGGCAGATATCGAATATTCCCTCTACAGTGCGGATGACGCGGCCGAAAGCAACACCGTCGAGGTGACCATCTACAACCTGCGTAAAAAACTGGGCAGTGACTTCATCCAGACCGTACGGGGCGTGGGCTACCGGGTCAATGCGAGCTGACATGCGCAGCAATACTATCACACGCTCACTCTTCCTGCGCATTGCGCCCACTATCCTCATCACTATCTGTCTGATCGGTGTCATCGCGTTCAAAGGTGCCACCAAGCAGATCAACCACGTGTATGACGCCCAGCTCATCAGTAGCGCCAATATGCTGTGGCTGGTGGTGGAGGATGAAATGCGCATGACCGGGTCCGGCCCCTTCCGCCGCATCCGCAAAATCGACCTCGAGGTCAGCAACCAGAAACAACTCAACGAATTCGCTGATGCCTATGCGGACAGCCGCATGTTCCGCGTCTGGCGCGGCGACAAACTGGCCATGATCTCAGACAAGGCGCCCTTCGTCGATATTCCCCAGCAAGCGAGCGGACTTTCCGACGTGAAAGACGACGACGGCAACCGCTGGCGCGTTTACAGCCTTGAAATCCCAAAGACCGATATCACTGTGGAAGCAGGTGAAAAAACGAGCCTGCGCGGGTCGCTGGTCGTCAATATTTTGCTAACCTTGGCGACGCCGCTTATGCTGCTCGTCCCGCTCGTCGGCTGGCTACTCTGGGCGGGTATCAGCTCGGGCCTTGGCACCGTGCGCGCGCTCATCGCCCAGATCCGCAGCCGTTCGCCGGATGATCTTTCGCCCTTGAACCTCTCCAATGTCCCGCGCGATCTCTCGCCGCTCGGCAACTCCATCAACCAATTGCTGCAGAAACTCGAAAATTCCTTCAACGCGGAGAAACGCTTCGCCGAGCATGCCGCCCACCATCTGCGCACGCCGCTCGCAGCGCTGAAACTGCAAGTGCAGATGTTGGAGCAGGCCCGCAACACCACCGAGCGCAACTCGCTAATGAATGATTTGCGCATTTCTATCGAGCGCGCCTCGCGCCTCGTCGGTCAATTGCTAACCTCGACCCGTGTCAGCCACCAGCCTATCAAACGCACGGCGATCGACCTGAAGCATAGCGTCATCGGCATGATCGAGGAACTCGCCCCCATCGCCGCCCAGAAACGCATCACCCTGTCGTTCGATTCGCCTACCGGCCTCTACGTGATGGCAGACGACACATTGCTGCGGCTGATGATCGGCAACATCATCGAGAACGCCGTGAAATACACACCTGAAGATGGTGATGTGAATGTGACCCTGAGCGGTGATGATACCAGCATCCACTGCAACGTCACGGATTCGGGACCAGGCATCCCGGAGGATGAGCGCGCCCATGTCTTCCAGCGCTTCTACCGTGTGGGCACCCCGCAAGCGCAGGGCACCGGCCTCGGCCTTGCCATTGTCTCCGAGATCTCCGCGCGCCTCACGGGCACGATAAAGTTGAAAACCCCTGCCAGCGGCAATGGATTGCTGGTCGAGATCACCCTGCCGCGTGCGGATGTGGCAGCTAACGAGCGGAGTCAACCATGAAAGCCATCATCCTCGCCGGCGGCGCCGGTTCGCGCCTTTACCCGCTGACATTGGTCGCCAGCAAACAGCTGCAGGCCGTGTATGACAAGCCGATGGTCTATTATCCGCTGACGGTCCTCATCGCGTCGGGCATCCGCGAATTCTGCTTGATCTCGACACCCGATGATTTACCACGCTACAAACAATTGCTCGGCGACGGCAGCCAATGGGGCTTGGAGATCGAGTACCGCGAACAGGCGAAACCCGAAGGGATTGCGCAGGCCTTTCTCATCGCAGAAAGTTTCATCGGTACCGATTCCGTCACGCTCATGCTGGGCGACAACATATTCTTCGGCGGCGATTCGTTTCCGCGCGCGATGAACGAATTCAGATCCGGCGCCATAATTTTTGCTTACCATGTGCGTGACCCCGAGCGCTACGGCGTCGTCGAATTCGACAGCAATCGCAAAGCCATTTCCATCGAGGAAAAACCAAAGAATCCGCGCAGTAATTACGCAGTGCCGGGCATCTATATCTATGACAACAACGTCGTCGCTATCGCCAAATCCCTAAAACCATCCCCCCGCGGTGAACTGGAAATTACCGACATCAATAAAGCCTACATGCAAGAGGGCACGCTTATCGTCGAGCGCTTGAACCGTGGGTTCGCCTGGCTGGATGCGGGGACTTCGACCGCATTGCAAGAAGCCTCTGCCTACATTGCCACCGTCGAAAATCGGCAAGGGCTGAAGATCGGCTGCCCCGAAGAGGCTGCGCTGATCCGCGGGTTCCTTACGCTTAAACAGTTTGAAGCACTGGTCGCAACGCTGCCGAAATGTGAATATCGGAGCTACCTCGAGGCCGTCGCCGCCGAGCAGCGCTAGCGTTTTTAGATATTTAAAAATCACGTCATTCCCGCGCAAAGGGAATCTCTTTCACCACCACCATTCGCTTCACCAGAGATTCCTGCCTGCGCAGGAATGATGAATTATTTGATAAAGATGTGTGCAATGTCGGATTCGCTAAGCACGCGATACTCGCCCGCTTTCACATCCTCCGGCAGCGTGAGGCCACCCACAGACTCGCGGTGAAGCGCCTCCACGTGGTTGCCAATCGCCGCGAACATACGCCGCACCTGATGGTAGCGCCCCTCATGCACGGTGACGATGGCACTGGTTGGGTTTACAATTTCCAAGTCCGCTGCGAGCAGCGGCTTGTCCTCGCCCTCCAGCATCAGTGTTCCGCTTGCGAACAGCGTCACCGCATCCTCGCGTAAGGGACGGGCGAGGGTGGCACGGTACCGCTTCGCCACATGGTGTTTGGGCGAAATGACTTTATGCAGCAGCAGACCGTTATCCGTCAGCAGCAACAGGCCCGATGTTTCCTTATCCAATCGTCCGATGCTGGAAAGCTGGGGGTCGCGCCGCTTCCACCTTCCGGGTAAAATATCATAGATCAGCTTGCCTGATTCCTTGTGCGAACAGGTGACGCCAAGCGGTTTATGCAGCATCACCACCATCCCCGGCATAGGGTCAAGCGCTTCGCCATCGATGGTCAGCCGCGTGCAGAGATCGTGCGAAAGTTCTACCCGCATCGTGCTATCCACCGGCTGACCGTCGAGTAATATCCGCTCGCTATCGGCCATGCCCTCCACCTCGCGGCGCGAGCCATAACCCATACCTGCCACCAATTTATCCAGCCGCGCTGTCTCAACCATCTATGTCTCCGCGCGATAAATTTTGAACCCATCTGCCGTATCCACCAGCACCACACGCACGAAATGCTGCGCCAGCAGCGCCTCATACGGCATATGTGTATTCGCCGTCAGCCAGCATTGGCCACCTTTTTTGAGCATTGCAGCAGCACAGGTGATGAAGGCTTGTCCAAGAGTCCTATCTTCTATCCCCACCTCATGGAACGGCGGATTCATTACTACGAAGTCCAGTTTCTGCAACGCAAGTGTCCGCACATCTGCCCACACAAACTGCGCGCGCGCATCGCTGATATTTTTCTGCGCCGAAGTGATGGCACGCCGGTCAATATCCACTAGTGTTAATTCGCTGACCTTTGGCGACTTCAGCACCTGCAATGCCAGCACCCCAATTCCCGCACCAAGGTCCGCCCCGCGCCCACTCAGCGCTGGCAAATGCTTCAGCAATAGCGCACTTCCAACATCAATCCTGTCCCAACTGAATACGCCCGGATGTGTCCATAA
>JBMOIY010000013.1:0-29522 GCA_049317085.1 Rickettsiales bacterium
GAAGCCGAAGAAATTCGTGACCTCCTCCAATGGCTCGCCGACAACCATTTTGTCTTCTTAGGCCTTGCCGATTACCGTGCCAAAGGGGATTCACTCACCCTAGACAAACCCTCCGCCCAAGGCATCTACCGCTTCGAAAACAAACACGCGACCGCCATTGAGCATGCCCCCATTTCGATCGCGACCGACGTACTCACCGTCCTCAAGGCCACCGAATCCAGCAACGTCCACCGGCGTGTACCGATGGACCTGATCGTGCTGAAACGTTTCGATACCACCGGCAAATTCATCGGCGAAACCCGCATGCTAGGCCTCTTCACCAGCACTGTCTATTACCGCGAAACCCAGAATATCCCCTTCATCCGCCGCAAAGCCGCACGCGTCAGCGCAAGAGCCGGGTTCGATATCAACGGCCATTCCGGCAAAACCCTCAAGACCATCCTCGAATTCATGCCGCGCGACGAATTATTCCAGATGGATGAAGAGCGCCTGTTCCAGACGGCGATGGGCATTGTTTCGCTCGAGGCCAAGCCGCAAGTGAAGGTCTTCATCCGCCCCGATACGTTTGGCCGCTTCGTCAGCTCCATGATCTACATCCCCCGCGAACGCTTCAGCTCGGATTTGCGCAGCGCCATCATTCGCATCGTTGAGCAGGCCTATGGTGGGCGCACCATCAACTTCTACACCCAGCTTACCGATTCGCCATTGGCACGCCTGCATATCCTCACCGAGACCGCACCGAACAACCGCATCGAGGTCGATGAAGCGAAGCTCGAAGAACTCATCATCAGCCGCACCAATGTCTGGGCCGATAGCTTGCGTGACGCCATCGTCGCCCGCCTCACCGAGGAAGACGGTGAAGCCATCGCCCAAAGTTTCGCGGATGCCTTTCCGCTCGCTTACATCAATAGTCACGCAGCCGCTGCGGGCGCGAAAGATATAGCCCACGCCCTTGCCGCCCTGCGTGGCGACGGCCTCGCCCTCGAACTATTCCGCGGCACCAACGAGCCCGCAAACCATCTCCACCTCAAATGCTTTACCAAGGACCTGAATTCGGAACTTTCAAGCATCATCCCGCTGCTCGAACATATGGGCTGCACTGTCATCGACGCGACGCCCTACGTCATCACCCCGCTCGCACCTCTCGCCCCTGTATTAATGCGTGATTTCACCCTGCGCGTCACGGGCACCGAGACCCTCGATCTCGACCAGCACAAAGCCCGTATCGAAGCCGCTATCGGCGATATCTGGCGTGGGCTGGTCGATAACGACGCCTTCAATGCCCTCGTCTTCAGCGCCGATCTTGCCGCGCGTGATGTCACGATTTTGCGCGCCTACAGCCGCTATTTGCAGCAACTCAATTTCCCCTACAGCCAGCAACTCATCGCGAGCGCCTTGAACACCCACGCCCCCCTCGCGCGCAACCTCGCCGCCACGTTTCATGCGAAGTTTGACCCCGCAGCAAAATCGCGCGATGCAAAAATTGCTGCACTCGTCGCCGATCTCGAAAAAACTCTCGAAGCCGTCACCAATTTGGGTGAAGACCGCATCATTCGCCGCATCGCTGCGCTTATTGCTGCATCGTTGCGCACCAATTTTTATCAAACGCAGAATGGCGCACCCAAGCCCTACCTCTCCATTAAATTTCGCTCCGCCGATATTCCGGAGATGCCGCTCCCCGTGCCCTACGCCGAAATTTTCGTGACCAGCATGCGCGTCGAAGGTATCCATCTGCGCGGAGGCCGCGTCGCCCGCGGCGGCCTGCGCTGGTCCGATCGCCCAGAGGATTTCCGCACCGAAGTACTCGGCCTCGTCAAAGCCCAGATGGTCAAGAACGCCGTCATCGTCCCGCAAGGTGCAAAAGGCGGCTTCATCCTGCGCAAAGCACCCTTGGAGCGCGACGCGCTGATGCTCGAAGGCATCGAATGCTACCGAACTTTTTTGCGCGGGCTCTTGGATATTACAGACAACATCGTGAACGGCAAACTCGTGCCACCATCGCTGACGGTGCGCCATGATGGTGATGATCCCTACCTCGTCGTCGCCGCCGACAAAGGCACCGCGAGCTTTTCCGACATCGCGAACGCTATCAGCGCCGACTATCATTTCTGGCTTGGCGACGCCTTCGCCTCGGGAGGCTCGGTGGGCTACGACCACAAACACATGGCCATCACGGCGCGTGGCGGCTGGGTCGCCGTCGAGCGCCATTTCCGCGAGATGGGCAAGAACATCAGCAAGGAAACCTTCACCGCCATCGGCATCGGCGATATGTCAGGCGACGTCTTCGGCAACGGCGCGATTCTGAGCAAGAACATGCTCCTCGTCGCCGCCTTCAACCACAAGCATATCTTCATCGACCCGACACCGGATGCGGCGACCAGCTACGTCGAACGCGCCCGCCTGTTCAAGCTCCCCCGCTCTGGCTGGAACGATTACACCACCGCCCTCATCAGCAAAGGCGGCGGCATCTACGAACGCACCGCGAAATCTATTTCCCTCACCCCTGAAATGCGTGCAGCGCTCGGTACGGATGTGAAATCCACAACACCCGACGAACTGATCCGCATCATCCTGAAGGCACCCGTCGACCTCCTCTGGAACGGTGGCATCGGCACGTACGTCAAAGCCACCACCGAAAGCCATGAACAGGTCGGCGACCGAGCGAATAATAGCTTGCGTATCGATGCTCTCGACCTGCGCTGCTCCATTATCGGCGAAGGCGGCAATCTCGGCCTCACCCAGCGTGGCCGCATCGAATATGCCCGCAAAGGCGGCCGAATCAACACAGATGCCATCGATAACTCGGGCGGCGTCGATTGCTCCGACCATGAAGTGAATATTAAGATCTCCTTGGGCAGCGCCGTCACCGAAAAACGCATCACCCTCAACGCCCGCGACAACCTGCTAAAAAAAATGACCGACGACGTTGCCGAGCTGGTTCTGGTCGATAACCGCTTGCAGACCCAGGCTATCTCTATCGCCCAGATGCAGGGCGTCGCGCTACTCGAACCCGCAAGCCAGTTAATGGCCCAGCTCGAAAGTGAGAACTTCCTTAACCGCGCTGTTGAGTTCCTGCCCGACAGCAAACAACTGGCCGAATTGCGCAGCACCAAACAAGGCCTCACCCGACCCGAGATCGCAGTTCTGCTCGCCTATGCCAAAATGTCCTTCTTCCGCGACCTCACCAGTTCCAAACTCCTCGACGCCCCCTATTTCGAGCAGGACCTACTGCGCTACTTCCCTAAAGCCATGGCGAAGGACTTCGCGCGCGACATGAAATCCCACCGCCTCCGCCGCGAAATTGTTGCAACGATGATCACCAATTCCATCATTAACCGCACCGGCTTCAGCATGGCATCGAGCCTCATGCGCGGCACCGGCCTGCCTGCCGAGAACATCGCGCAGGTCTACATCGCCACCCGCAACATCTTCCACCTACGCAGCCTCTGGAAGGAGATCGAAGCCACCTGCGGCATCGTCACCGCCAGCGTGCAGTCGCAGCTCTTCGTCATGGTTAACCAGTTTATCGAACATAGCTGTCGCTGGTTCCTCCAGCACGTGCCGCAGCCGATGGATATGGAAGCGACCCACAACCGCTACTCCCCCGCCATCGAGCAGATTATTAAAGACGTCGACGGCATGATGAGCGAATCCGTGCGCAACGGCCTCAACCGCACTGCCGAGCGCCTGCTGGCCCTGAATGTACCCGAACCCCTCGCTCGCCGCCTTGCCTTGCTCGAAGTGATGACCGTCTCCGCCTGCGACGTCGCCGATGTCGCGCGCGTTAGCAAACTACCCGTCCTCATCGTCGGTCGCACCTATTCTGAACTCGGCGCCATGCTCAAACTCAGCTGGCTGCGTCAGGTGTCAGAAGACCTCTCCGCCGAAAATTACTGGCAACAACTCGCCGTGAAATCCTTGGTGGTCGAATTCTACCAGGCCCAGCGCCGCCTCACCTTCGCCGTCATCGAGAAATTCGGCAAGTCGAAAGACCCAGGCCTGGCATGGCGCGATGCCAACACCGCTGCGCTCGCCCGCTACGAAACCTTCATCACCGACCTGCGCACCCAAGCCACGCTGGATTACCCGATGCTGATCGTGGCGTTGAGGCAGGTGCAGGCCATAACCTCGCTATAAATCCGCAGTACTTACCCTCTCCCGCAAGGGGAGAGGGCTATCATAGTGTGGAAAAGCCTGCATGATACTGGAGCCAGAATCAAAGGAACCCGCTATACGCAGCAGATGACAATCGCCCGAAACCCCGCTAGGTTCGTGCCATGGTAGTAACATACACCTTCATCATCTGCCTCTCTTCATGGCTCGTCGCACTGCTATTGCTGCGCGTCGGCGGCAAGGTCGCAAGCGTACTCGGCAACCGCGACATGGTTTCCGCCGGTGTCGTCCTCAGCGCCGTCTCCATCGCTTTCCTCGTCGTTGTCGCTCCACCCGCAAGCGTCATGGTCGCAGCCATCGCCCTCATCGTTGCGCAATACCTCACCCGCCAGAATGTCATGGCGCAATGGACCGTCTGGGGCGTGCCTCTGCTTGCCGCTGCCCTTGCCGTCTCCTCCCTTACTCTTCCAGCCATCGGCCCCGTGCCATCCTTCGGTATGCGTTTCGCCGCCCTCGGCGTGGTGTTCGGCCTCGTCATGGCCGCCCAACATCTGCCATCCTCGGCGCAAAAATTCCCCTGCATCCTACTGGCCTGCCTAGCGCCGCTGCTCCTTGCCCCTTTGCTAGGTGCCCCGTCCTATCTCGCGCTCGATATCGGCATCATCGCCAGCGCACTGCTCGGCGTCGCGATGGTTGCCTTCGCCGATTCCTCCTACGCCACCGCCCGCGCGCCCATGCTGCTCATCACCGGCTGGCTCATCGTCGAAGCTTTCGCCCACGGCGCATGGATCGCTGCTGCCATCAGCATCACGACCGTCCTGGCCGCCATTGCCTATGGTGTAAGCAAACCCGACATCACGACCGTGCCGCCCGATGCGTCGTAGGATCTCGCAGAACCTCATCGCCATCACGCATGATGGCGCCATGGCTGTCCTGAGCTTTGTGCTCGCCCTCTTCCTGCGCCTCGGCGACCGCACCTTCACCTATGCCCATAATTTCCTGAAAGAGGGCTGCCTCGCCTTCACCGCCATCTTGCTGCTGACCATGCTCTATTTCCGCGCCTACCGGCATGTCTGGCGCTACACTGCCTTGAGCGACCTCGTCCTCATCGCCAAGGCCGCAACCATCGCCCTCGTCATTTTCTATTTTGGCATGTTCAGCTTCACCCGGCTCGAAGGCATCCCCCGTTCCCTACCCTTCATTCATTGGATGACGACGCTACTCTGCCTGATGTCGGTCCGTCTCCTCTGGCGCGTCATCCATGACCGCGCCCTGATCAGCCGCCTTATCGGCCGCAATAATAATCGCGTGCCCGTATTGCTCATCGGCGCCACCTCGCAGGCCGAAATGTTCATCCGCGAATCCGACCGCCGCGTCGATTTTCCCTACCAGCCCGTCGGCATGGTCGATGATAATGTCCGCCAACACGGCCGCGAGATCCACAATGTCCGCATCTATGGCAGCATGGGAGAGATTACCTACATCCTGCGCAAACTTGCCCGCAAAGGCAAAGCCCCCCAGCGTTTGATCGTCACCGACCCGAGTCTTGCCGCCGAAGAATTCAAGAAACTGCTCGCCATCGCCGATGCCCACCATTTGACCCTCGCCCGTCTGCCGTCGCTTGGTGAATTGAAAGCAGGCGAAGAACTCCACGATATCCGCCCCGTCGCGGTCGAGGATATTTTAGGCCGCCCACAGGCCGTGCTCGACCGTCCCGCCATGCGAGCCTTCGTCGCTGGCAAGCGCGTGCTCGTCACTGGCTCCGGCGGCTCCATCGGCAGTGAGTTGGTGCGCCAGATCGCCGCCTTCGGCCCTGCCGAACTGGTCCTTTTCGATATCAGTGAATACCAGCTCTACCTCATCGACCAGGAGCTGGAACAACTGGCACCGCAACTGCGACGCTACGCCATCATCGGCGACGTGCGCGACGCGGGCCATCTGGCAAAAATCTTCGCGCGCTTCACACCCGAAATCGTCTTCCACGCTGCCGCCATTAAGCATGTGCCCCTCTCCGAATCCAACCCCGAACAGGCCGTCCTCACCAACATCATGGGCAGCAAACAAGTGGCGGATGCCTGCGTCGCCCATAAAGTCGCGACCATGGTGCAGATCTCCACCGACAAGGCCGTGAACCCTCTTTCTGTCATGGGCGCCACCAAACGCGCCGCCGAAATTTACAGCCAGATGCTGGCGCAGGACGGCGCAACGACGCGCTTCATCACCGTGCGCTTCGGAAACGTCCTGAATTCCGCCGGTTCTGTCGTGCCCCTCTTCCAGAAACAGATCGCCCGCGGCGGCCCTGTTACTGTCACCCATAAAGATATGGTTCGCTATTTCATGAGCATCAGCGAGGCCGTACAACTCGTGCTGCAGGCAGCCGTATTCGGCGGCGAAAGCGCTGACCGCGCACCAATTTTTGTCCTCGATATGGGTGAGCCAGTCCGCATTGAAGAGTTGGCCTGCCAGATGATCCGCCTCGCCGGATTACGCCCTTACGAAGACATTCCCATCACCTTCACCGGCCTGCGCCCCGGTGAAAAACTCTTCGAGGAACTCTTCCACGACGCCGAGAATCTAATGCCAACCAACCACCAATCCATCCGGCTCGCCCACGCCCGCGAACTGGATCGCCTCGCGCTATTGGCCGCCATCCGCGAACTCATCGATACCGCAAAAAATGGCGATCAACGCGCCGTGCGCCCCCTCCTCCAGCGCATCGTCCCCGACTATCAACCTGAACAGAAACTTGCCGCATGAAGAATCCCATCAAACGCGCCCTCATTTCCGTTTCGGACAAGACTGGCCTCCTACCCTTCGCACAATTCCTCGTGGACAGCGGCGTCGAACTCCTCTCCACCGGCGGGACCGCAGAATTGCTGCGCAAAAATAACATTGCGGTAAAGGATGTTTCAGAAGTCACGCACTTCCCCGAAATGATGGATGGGCGTGTCAAAACCCTGCATCCCGGCGTTCATGGCGGCCTGCTCGCCCGCAGGCCCGATGCCGCCCACATGGCCTCTGCCAAAGAACACAATATCGGCATGATTGACTTGCTGGTGGTCAACCTCTACCCTTTCGAGACCACCCTTAACAAAACCACCGATTACGACCATCTCGTCGAGAACATCGACATCGGCGGCCCAGCAATGATCCGTGCCGCCGCAAAAAACCACGAATCTGTCACTGTCATCGTCGATGTCGCAGATTACGAAAACGTGCAGCAATCCATGCAGCAAAACGCAAACCAAATTCCCGTAGAGGCGCGTCGCCGCTACGCCGCCAAAGCCTTTGCCCGCTGCGCCAGCTACGACACCCTCATCAGCAGCTGGCTCACCGGGGCCTTAAGCGATTCCCCATGGCCCGAATATCTCCTCGACGCCCAACTCAAACAAACCCTGCGCTACGGCGAAAACCCCCACCAGTCCGCCGCCCTCTATCAACGCCTCGATGCCAAAGGCGGCCTCGCCAACGCGCAAGTGCTACAAGGTAAGGAGCTCAGCTACAACAACCTCGCGGACGCCGAAGCCGCCTTCCAAATTGTCACCAACCTCAGCGACTCATCCGCTGTTCTCATTAAGCACGCCAATCCCTGCGGCGTCGCAAGCGCGAAAGATGTTGTCGCCGCCTTCACCTCCGCCCTCGCCAGCGACCCTGTCAGCGCCTTTGGCGGCATCCTCGCCGTCAACCGCCGGGTGGATAGCGCACTCGTCACCGCTATTGGTAGCCTTTTCCTCGAAGTCATCATTGCCCCGGAATTCACCGACGAAGCCCGCACGGCACTCGCCGGGAAAAAGAACCTCCGCCTACTCATCGCGCAAAAAGAAACCCATGCCAGCCCGTTGGCAGGCTGGATGATCCAAGCCATCAGCGGCGGCTATTTAGTCCAATCGCAGGACGCGCCCACCACCCCCCAGGCCGACTGGAAAACTGTCACAGGCAGCCCCGACGACGCCCTCACCCGCGACGCCGGATTGGCATGGCACGTCGTCAAATACGTCAAATCGAATGCGATAGTATTGGTGAAAAACGGCGCCACCATCGGCGTCGGTGCCGGACAGATGAGCCGCGTCGATTCCGTCCGCATCGCCATCGAAAAAGCCCATGCCCACGGCCATGACCCACGCGGAGCCGTCCTCGCCTCTGACGCCTTCTTCCCCTTCGCAGACAATGTGGAGCTCGCAGCCGCCGCAGGCATCGCCCTCATCATCCAACCCGGCGGCAGCATGCGCGACAACGAAGTCATCGACGCCGCCACCAAGCACAGCATCGCCATGCTCTTCACCGGCGCGCGGCATTTCAAGCATTGATCTCTATATAAAAATTATCCACGCATAGCCTTTCATGGCGAGCCCGAAGGGAAAGGGTCAGCGAAGCGTAGGGGGGCGATGCAACCTTCAGGCGCGCAATCGCGAAAAACCAAGGCAGGCCCCGTGTGCTCTTTGGCACACAAGGGGCGACCGCCGTTACGCAGCTTGCCGATGGGAAACTACGAATTCTGCCGTGACTTTTTCTTGGTCTTCGCACCGCGCTTCTTTTCAGTGCATAATTCCTGCGCCGCCATGAAATCAACAATACATTGTTCCAGCGGTGTCACCTCATCGTAGGTGAAATGCGTCTGCATAAACTCTCCATGAACGATGAAGTCATCCTACCACAAAACTTATAAAGATTTGATGAACGTTATGTGACAGCCCTGTGAATAAGTAATAAACGAAGAGAATCTTCCTTCCTTAAAACCGTTTTCAGAGTGGGGCGGATGCAGGAGTGCGCCCGCGGTGGGAACCGCAGCGTAGCAGCGCTACGTAAGGATAGCGTGGGACACGACGACGCAGATGGTCCGCTATGAAAACGGTCACCTACGTCCAAACAACTTTTCGATATCAGACTTTGCAAGTGCCACGTAGGTAGGCCGCCCATGATTACACTGCCCACTAAACGGCGTCTGCTCCATCAACCGCAGCAGAGCATTCATCTCATGCAACGACAACGCCCGCCCCGCGCGTACACTCCCATGGCACGCCATCGTGCTGAGAATCGCTTCCAGCTTATCGGCAAGCGCCAACCCATCCTCATACAAACTGAGGTCATCGGCAAGGTCTTGCGCCAGGCCGATCACATTCGCATCACCCAGGAGTGACGGCACTTCGCGCACCAATATCGTCGCCTCGCCGAACAGCTCCACCACCAGCCCAAGCTTTGCCCATTCCTCCGCGCGGCTCGCCACCCGTGCCGCCTGCGCATCCGTCAGCTCCACCACTTCCGGGATCAGCAACATCTGCCGCGGCACCCCGTCACTCGCCATCGCCGCCTTGAATTTTTCGTACATAATGCGCTCATGCGCCGCATGCTGGTCGACGACGACCAACCCATCACGCGTCTGCGACACGATATACGTATGGTGCAACTGCGCCACCGCCGCACCGAGCGGATAATCCGCCTGCGCCACCTCGCGCACCGGTGCCCGCACCATTACCGCATCTGCATACCCCTCGCTGCTGCGATGCTGCGGCGGCAGATAATCTTTGCCCCACAGCGGGGTATTTAGCGCCGCGAACCCCGACGCCGCGACAGGCAAGTAATGCCCATGCACCCCGGTATGTGGAATGTTGAATCCTTCCACCTGGAATGCCGCCAGCGCCTCATCAGCAACCGTCGTGCTAGCACGCTGCCCCGTCGTCCCGATCGCGCTTCTTAGGGCACTTAAAATCAATCCCCGCACCAGCTGGCTATCGCGGAACCGCACCTCCGATTTCGCCGGATGCACATTCACATCCACCTGCTCGCTCGGCACCTCAACGAACAGCACAGCGACAGGATGCCGGTCACGTGCCAGGTAATCCTGATACGCCGCGCGGATCACACCCAGCAACAATCTATCGCGCACTGGCCTGCGATTCACGAACAGATACTGCGCCTGTGAGGTACTGCGGTGATAGGTAGGTAACCCCGCGAATCCCGTCACCCGGATCCCCTCGCGCTGCATATCCACAAGCGCTGTATTCGCTGCGAAACCATGCCCTAAAATCTTCTCCAGCCGCTGCGGTGCCGCGCTCACCCAGTCCTGCGTCAGCGCCGCAAAATCCCGCGTCACTCTGCCATCATGGCTGATGCGGAACCGGATATCCGGATGCGCCATGGCAAGGCGCTCGATGATATCCACCACCGCTGTAATTTCCGAGCGCGACGACTTCAGGAATTTCAGCCGCGCCGGAATCGCATAGAACAAATCGCGCACTTCGATGAGTGTCCCCTCACCCAGCGACGCAGGCTGCACCTCTCCAATATCACCACCATCGACACGGATAGAAAACGCATCAGTAGATCCCCGCGACCGGCTGGTAATGCTGACCCGCGCAATCGACCCAATGGACGGCAACGCCTCCCCCCGAAACCCCATGAAATGGATGGCAAGTAAATCATCGTCCGGCAGCTTGCTCGTTGCATGCCGCTCGAGCGCCAGCGGCAACTCCGTCGCCGACATCCCCCGCCCGTTATCGCGCACACGAATCAGCGTCACCCCACCCTGCTCGAGCGCAATATCAATATCGTTCGCGCCCGCATCAATGGCATTCTCCACCAGCTCTTTAACAACAGAAGCAGGCCGCTCAATCACCTCCCCCGCCGCAATCTGGTTCACGAGGGTGGTGGGTAATCTACGAATGATCGATGTGGCGTTCATGTATAATATCTAGTCGCCCTAACCTAAAATGAATAGCCTAAGTTAAGCCGTGCATAGCGCTTTGCACGAGCCGCGTAGCTAAGGGACTCGAGGGTGATACCCTCGTCAGAGCGCGAAGCGCTAGAAACAACTATTTCACATCATTATGCGCGGGTGCTGCAACCGGAATCGGCCCCGTGCCACCCACTTCCGGCTTACCCCCAACTATCGCGAACACGAAATTCGCCGGGTTCAGCACTTCTGCCGCCACCGCATTGATATCGGCACAGCTCACCTTGGTGAACAGACTGTCGCGTTTCTCGATATAATCCTCACCCAGTTTATGGATCTGCATCGTCAGCAACAACCGCGCGACCGACGTGCTGCTATCCATCTGCCGTGCGATCGCACCGATCACATAGCTTTTCGCATCCGTGCATTCATGCGTCGTCACGCCCTTGAGATGTATGTCCGACAGCACCTGCTTCACTTCCGAAACAGCTTCATCCGCCGTTGCATTGCGCGTACCTAGCGAGCCGCCAATGACCGCCGACCCGCGCTTCATATCAAGGTCACTGTCAATACTGTAGACCAGCCCTTTTTTCTGCCGCACTTCATTGCCTAACCGCGAGAATAATGCACTGCCGCCAAGGACATGATTCAGCAGATATTGTGCATAGAACCGCGGGTCATCCCGCGCAATCGCAGGTGCCGCGAACAGCACCGTCGTCTGCGGCACATCCATCGCAGCCTTCAGCGTTTCGCCCTGCCCCTGCAGCGCCGTTTGCGTCACTGCAACCGCACCCGAATCATTGCTCGCCAGCGCATCGACGACAGGGTCGAGCATGTCATCCAGCAAGCTCGCATCTACATCCCCGCTCGCCGCAATCAGCACATTCCCGCGCGTCACATAGGTGCGCAAATAATCCTTCACATCCTCCGCATTCAGCGACGCCAGGCTCGCCGCATCGCCATACGGCGAATTCGCATAGGGGTGCCCCTTGAACGCGCGCTCCGTCAACAACCGCGACGCCCGATACGCCGGCCGCTCGTTCAACCGCGCCAGCATCGAGGATAAATCCGATTTCATCCGCGCCTGATCGGCTTCCGCCAGCGGCGGCTGCGACAACGCTAGCGCCAACAATTCCCCCGCCCGCTTCGCATGCTCGCGCAGGCAATACACATGCACCGTCAGCCGGTCCTCATCCGTATTCATCTCGATGGTGATGGCCTTCTCCTCCATCGCCCGGCGGAACGCGGAGCTATCCATCGTCCCCGCACCTTCAGTGAGCATCGACGCCGCGAACGCCGCGCGACCTGACTTGCCTTCTGGGTCCGACGCCGAACCCGCCCCCTCGAAACTCATCACTACATCCACCACAGGTACCGCGTCATTGGGCGCATACCACGCCTTCACCCCGTGCCCGATACTCGTGGTCTCGACCTCGATCGCTGCCTGCGCCGCCGAAGAAAAGAATACTGCACAAACCATTATGATTAGCCGCGCATAGCCTTCGATGGCGAGCGGCGAAGCGGCAGGGGTCAGCCTGTAGGTCGTAGGGGATAAAGTCCTCTTCAATAAACCAAAGCTAACGAACATCGCTAACCTCCGGCATAGGTACGGGAGCAGGTGGAATTGCTGCGGCAGCTGGTGCAGCAATCGGCACCGATTTCACATCTGGTAACAGGTATCCCGTCACCGCGCCTTTCGGCACGATTACTGCCTGCGCCGCCGCAAGTGCAACATCCGGCGTCACCGCTTCGATATTCTTCGACCAGTCATAGAAATAATGTTCGTCGAGCCCCACCGCATATAGCTCCGCCATCATATCAGCCATCTGCTGCATTCCGTCCTGCGCAAAAGTCGTTTCTGCTATGAGCAATGTCTTCGCGCGTAATATCGCCGCCACATCGAGCGGGCTGCTGAGCACACGCGTCAACTCCCGGTCGAGCGCCTCCTCCAATTGCTGGAGCGTCACACCCTGCGCGGGAATCGCACTGATACGCAGCATCCCCGGCCCGATCATCATCGCGTCATAATTGACGCTGACACCGGTTGCCAGCTTCTGTTCACGCACCAGCGCATTATACAGTACGCTGCTGTCACCACCACCAAGATACTGCGCGAACACCTCGAGCGGCAGCGCATTCGTGCTCACCCCTTCCTTCACGCTCGGCGCCACATACTGCCGCAGCAACCGCGGCTCGTTCACCCGCGCATCGCGCATCTCCCCGCGCCGCGCCATCCGCACCGGCGGCTCTTTCGGCCAGTTGCGCGAAGGCGCAGCGGCGGCCATCAACCCGCCATAATAACGCTGCGCGAAACGCCGCACATCTCGCCCAGTCACATCCCCCGCAACGATGAGGACCATATTGCTCGGTCGGTAATACCGCTCAAAGAACGCCCGCGCATCCTCCGCCGTGAACGTCGCCATATCCTCCGCCCAGCCGATCACCGGCTGGTGATACGGGTGGTTTAAAAATGTGATCGCATCCATTTGCTCACGCCATTGCGATGCTGCGCTCGAATCCACCCGCATATTGCGCTCTTCGGTGATGATCTTCAGCTCCCGCGCCGCCCGTTCCGTATCGAATGATAGGTTGGCAAGCCGGTCCGCCTCCATCGTCATCACCATCGGCAACTGGTCTTTGGGCACCGTTGCGTAATACATGGTACGATCACTGCTCGTGCTCGCATTCTGCGCGCCACCGACTCGGTTCACCGAGCGGTCATACGTCCCTTCCGGGAAATTCTTTGTACCCGTGAACATGAGATGCTCGAGATAATGGGCGAGGCCTGATTTTCCCTGTGGATCATCCGCACTCCCCGCCTTCACCACCAGCAGGTGGCTGACCAGCGGAATCCGGTCATTCGGCATGACGACGACGGTCAATCCGTTACTTAACGTAAAGCGCTCCACCGGCACCGAGGCCCGCACATCCCGCGTTTTGCTACTATGCCCGCTAAAGAAAAACACTCCTAGTGCCAACGCTGCAAGCACCAAGGTCAGCGGGATGAAATAGCGTGTGAGCATCTAGAATATTCGGTCGATGAGCGAACGGGGTTTGGTTTCTGCTTCCGGCACCGCGCCTTCGGTTACCGGCTTGCCATTATCCTTGTTGTCACGCAAGCGCTCAGCTTCTTTCTTCGCATCCACTACGGGTTCGTTCTTCTCGTCACCGGTCAACTGGTCCATCAGCGTTTTCGCATTACTGGTATCCATCGGCGTCACCGCATCCGTCGTCAATTTATCGCGGATCAAATCATCCGCCGAATCCGCTCCCGCACGTTTAAGCAGGTTCGCCGCCCCCGTACCCAGCACCTCATTGCTCGTCACCGGCGTTACCGCGGTTTCCACTGTCGGTTGCTCCAATTTGTCCGGCTCGCTCGATGCCCCTGGCGCCTTGCCGGTCAGCAAGCTGCGCGCCTGTTCGTTGGCGCTCGTGCCGCGCGGTGCCTCACCCGGTCGTGGCGGGCGCAGCGAGAATTCAGGCGGCAGCGATAAGGGCGGCCGCGACACCACCGTGAACTCATCCGGCGCATCGCGCGTCAGTCCGAGCGTATCACGCATCGTGCCGCTTTCGCAGGCCGTAAGCAACAATGGCAAGGCAAGAAGACAGGGAGCAATAAATCGTTTCATGCGGCTGAACCTACACTGATTCCCACAAAATTCAAGGGCGCGCTGGATGTTTCACCATAGAAAAAAGCAATAGGGCGACCCCCGCACAAATGGCCATATCCGCTACATTGAATGCCGGCCAGCCCAGATCGCCGACATGCGCATAGAAAAAATCCGCCACCGCCCCGAAACGAACGCGGTCGCACGCATTGCCAAGCGCCCCGCCGACCACCATCGCATACCCCACGCGCTCAAGCCGGTGCGCACTGTTCAGCGCGAGCCACAGCAACACGCCAGAGATGATCACCGCCATCGCCACCAGCAACAGCGGCATCCAGCCCGAATCATGTGTCAGCATACTGAAGCTGACCCCGCGGTTCCACGCCATTACCAGTGAAAAATTCTCGCTGATGATAACTGGCGACTTCGCGCCGATCTTATAGATAGTCACTAGCCAATACTTACTCACCTGGTCGAGCATGAACACCAACAATGCAACAGGTGCAAAACGAACTAAATTCTGAATGCGCATCGGTGACATCATGCCCGTTCCCTTAAAATGTTCCGTGCCGCATCGCAATCTTTGCCAATCTGTGCCTTCAGTGCCTCGACCCCATTGAACTTCATCTCACTTCGCAAGTTATGAACAAGCGTTACCGTCAGCTTCTTGCCATAGAAATCCTGCAGAGTATCAAATATATACACCTCAAAGCTCACGTATTTGTCCACAGCCACCGTCGGGCGGATACCAAGATTCGCCACCCCGTCAAAAACCTCGTTATTCACGGCCACACGCACCGCATACACCCCATGCGCCGGCAATAACAGGTCCGGCGTCAGGGCGATATTCGCCGTCGGGAAGCCGAGCAGCTTACCGCGCCCTTCTCCATGCACCACCCGGCCACTGAGCGTATAATCATGCCCGAGCAACGCCGTGGCTTCCGCCACCTTACCCGCAGACACCAAGGCGCGGATAGCGCTCGAAGAACAGATTTCATCCCCCACCATCACCGGCGGCACCGTGATGATCTCGACCCCATGTAACGAACCCCAGCGCTTCAGCATCGCGCTGTCACCCTGACGTTGATGGCCGAACGCGAAATTTTCCCCCGTCACCACTGCTTTAGCACCCAGCTGCTTGGCAAGCACGACATTGAGGAAATCCTCCGCCTTCATCGCCGCAAATCCAGCATCGAACCGCGGCATCGCCACCTGCTCCACCTCCATCGCCCGTAATCCCGCCAGTTTCTCGCTTAACCGCGCGAGGCGGAACGACGGCGTCGCTTTGGCAAAGAACCGCCGCGGGTGTGGTTCGAACGTCAGCACGCTAGGCACCAGCCCCTGCGCCAGCGCCACTCCCCGCATCGCGCGGATGACCGCCGCATGGCCCAGATGCAGCCCATCGAAATTGCCAATCGCGACCGCACTCGGGCATTCGGCAATCGCAGGCAAATGGCGGATTAGGTGCATGTTGCGTCAGGTCCCATTCAGTGGCATGGTGCGGCCACATCTATAAGGTTAGCGCACGCCCATGTCTCTAGTAAAATCGACACTTACGATCGGCTCATTCACGTTTTTATCACGCATCAGCGGCTTCGTGCGCGATGTGCTGATGGCGAACCTCATCGGCGCCAGTTGGCTGAGCGACGCCTTCTTCGTCGCCTTCAAACTCCCCAATTTCTTCCGTAGACTCTTCGCTGAAGGTGCCTTCAACGCCGCCTTCATACCAAGCTTCAGCAGCATCCTGACCACCGACGGGCGCGATGCCGCCATCAAATTCGCCGGCGAAGTGATGAGCGTCCTGCTCCTCGTCCTGCTCGTCCTCAACGCTATTTTCATCATTTTCATGCCGTGGATCACCCCTATCTTCGCACCAGGCTTTACCGATTCACCTGAAAAATTCGACCTCACCGTCACCCTGAGCCAGATCACCTTCCCCTACATCCTCTTCATCTCGCTGGTCTCGCTGCTCGGCGGCATCCTCAACTCCATGGGCAAATTCGCTGCACCTGCCGCAAGCCCCATCCTCCTCAATCTCTGCATGATCGCCGCCATGCTCTGGCTCAACGGCATAAGCAGCACACCCGCTCACGCCCTCAGTTACGGCGTCTTCATCGCCGGCATGGTACAGCTCGCCTGGCTCGTTTTCATCTGCATGCGGCTCGACGTCATGCCCGCCATTCACTCCCCCAAACTCACCAAACAGGTGAAAACCATGCTGCTGCTCATGGCACCAGCCGCGCTGGGCTCCGGCGTCCAGCAACTCAACCTGCTGATCGACGTTATCATTGCCAGCCACATTCCGGGCGCCGTATCGTACCTCTATTACGCCGACCGTATCACCGAACTCCCCATCGGCATGATCGGCGTCGCCGTCGGCACCGTCCTGCTGCCCATGCTCAGCAAACAGATCCGCTCCGGTAATATCGCCGAAGCCCGCACCAGCATGAACCGTGCGCTCGAACTCGTGCTCCTCTTCGGCCTGCCCGCGACCGCCGCCCTCATGGTCATTGCCGAACCCGTCATCCGCGTTCTCTACCAGCACGGCGCCTTCACCGCACATGACATGGCCGAAGCCACGCCGACCCTGATCGCCTTCACCCTCGGCCTGCCCGCCTTCTTGGCCGTTAAGGTCTTCGCCCCCGGCTTCTACGCCAACCACGATACCAAAACCCCTTTCAAGATCGCCATTGCGTGCGTCATCGTGAATCTCTTCTTCAATCTCACGCTCAGCGGGCCGTATGCGCAGGTCGGCATGGCCGCCGCCACCACCATCGCCGGTTGGGTCAACGTCGCCGCCATGGTCATCATCCTGAGAAAGCGCGGCATCTTCGCCGAAGATAAAACCCTCATCAACCGCCTGATCAAAATGCTAGCCGCAAGCCTCGCCATGGCCATCGCCTTGCTGCTAGTCGAAGGGCAATTCAAGAATATGTACGCTGAAGGCCCCGTCGAAGAAGTCTTCGCCCTCACCGCTACCATCGCCATCGGCGGCACCGCTTACGCCGCAGCCGTGCTAGCCCTAAAAGCTTACGACACCAGCATGATCACGAAACTAATGCGCCGCAAGAAGGCCTAACTTCACTTGCTTATAAGCGTTGGCAGAGTGGGCCAGATGCTAGGCGCGGCTTCTTTTGTAAACCAGAGTCTAGCAGCGCTACATGAGGATTTGCAAAAGTAGACGCAACGACGCAGATGGTCCGCTATGCCAAGGCTAGGATGACGGCACCGACGAGGATACGATACCACGCGAAGACACTGAACCCATGCGTCTGCACAAACTTCACCAGCCACCGCACCACCATAAGCGCCACCACGAACGACACCACAAACCCGACCGCGATCTCACCCATCCCCTGTGCACTGAGCTCATCGCGCGCCTTGTAGAGATCAAGTACCGTCGCCGCCAGCATGGTCGGGATCGCAAGGAAGAACGAGAACTCCGCCGCTGTCTTACGGTCCACGCGGCACATCAGCGCACCCATAATCGTCGCGCCCGAACGCGACGTGCCCGGGATCATCGACACGCATTGAATGAGCCCGATAGTCAGCGCCGTTTTCCACCCCATCGCCTCGGTGCTGGCAATGGTCGGTTCGGGTTTGTATTTCTCGATGAGCAGAATCGCAATCCCACCAACAATCAGCGCCCATGCCACCGTCACCGGGTTGAAAAGATACGCCTTGATCGCATCATGCGCGATGAGCCCGATCACCGCCGCCGGCAAAAACGCCAGCAATATATTGCGCACAAAATGCTGTGCCGGTTTCGCCGATGGTAATTCTATCGCTACCATCAACAGCTTCTGCCAATACACGACAAGTATCGCAAGGATCGCCCCCAGCTGGATCACCACCTCAAACACATGCCCCGGCGGCCCCTGAAACTTCAAAAGATCGACAAATAAAATCAAATGCCCGGTCGAAGACACCGGCAAAAACTCCGTCAACCCTTCGACGATTCCCAAAAACGCGGCATTCAAAAGTTCCATAAAAACTTACTTCCTTAACCGGCGAACGCCGGTCACTAGCAGAGTGGGCCGCAAGTAGGAGTGCGCACTTGTCGGGAACCGCTGCGCAGCATCGCCACGTGAGGATTCACGGTGAGGGACACGACGACGCAGCCGGTCCGCTCTGCTAGTGAAGATTCGACCAGACACGTTTTTTGATGAGGTAGAAGAACGTAGTCATGACTGCCAAAAACAGCATCACATGAATGCCCATGCTCTTGCGCGCCTCCATCTCCGGCTCCGCCGCCCATTGCAGGAAATTCACCACATCCCGCGCCTCCTGATCGAGCGTCGCTGCCGTGCCATCCTGATACGTCACCTGTTCATCCTTCAGCGGTTGCGCCATCTTTATGACACCGCCATCCATATAGGGGTTGTAATGCGTCCCCTCCGGCACGCTCACACCCTCCGGCACTTCATGCCCATAGCCAGTGAGGATCGAATAAACATAGTTCGCCCCATCCTCGCGCGCCTTGATGATCAGGCTTAAGTCCGGCGGCAACCCGCCGCCATTAGCCGCCTTCGCCGCATTATCGTTGGCATACGGTCCCGGGATCGCGTCCGACGGTTTACCCGGCCGCTCAAACATCTCGCCCATATCGTTCGGGCCATCCTTCACTGTGTAACCCTGCGCCAGTGACTTCACTTCCGCTTCCGAGAAACCAATGCCCTCAAGCTGGCGAAACGAGACGCGCTTGAGCGAATGGCACGCCGAGCACACTTCCTTATACACCTGGAACCCGCGCTGGACTGAATTCTTGTCCATTTTGCCGAACACCCCATCGAACGCCCAGTCCATCTGTTTCGGATGTTCAGCATTCGTGCTCGCAAGCACCGGGCTTGCGACTAGCGCCAACACCATCAGGAAACGTAAGCGAAGATTCATGACCATGCTCCTAGTGATGGGCGGTTTTCTGGTTCGCCATCACCGACGCGGTAATGGATTCGGGCAATTTCCGAGGCTTCTCAACTTTGCCGAGAAACGGTAGCACCACGAGGAAATGCGCGAAGTAATAGACCGTGCAGACCAGCGACAGGATAGGGAAAATCCCTTCCGGCGGCTGGCTGCCGCAATAACCGAGGATCACCGCATTCACCGCGAACAGCCAGAAGAACCAGCGATAGATCGGGCGGTAATTGCTCGACTTTACCGGGCTCGTATCCAGCCATGGCAACGCCAGCAGGATGAGGATCGAACCGAACATCGCCAGCACGCCCGCGAGCTTCGAGGCAATGAACGCCCCACCGAACCCGGCGACGGTCATGATGATGCCGACCGCAAGCAGCGGCGCAAGGCACGCCCATCCCCATTGCTTCTTGGGTAGGAAGCCCGCGAACACCGGCATGACACCGAGTGGGCAGAGCTTGCTGCAGCTACGTGTCATGTCAGGCTTGCGCAGCATGCCAACAAACGCCAGCAGACCAAGGCCCGGGATCCATAGCGGAATATCGAACGTGATCGCGCGCAGGATCGCGTAATAGGGCAGGAAATACCATTCCGGCACGATATGCTTCGGCGTCACCATCGCATCGGCCGGAATGTAGTTATCCGGGTGCCCCAGATAATTCGGCGCGAAGAAGACGAAGGCAGCAAACAGAAGGAAAAATACCCCAAAACCAAAAAAATCTTTCGCCGTGTAATATGGGTGGAACGGTATCTGGTCCTGCGGGCCCTTCACTTCGATACCCGTCGGGTTGTTCGAGCCGTGCTGGTGCAGCGCCATCAAGTGCAGCATCACCACACCCACCAGCACGAACGGCAGCAGGAAGTGCAGCGCGAAGAAGCGGTTCAGCGTCGGGTTATCGACCGAGAAGCCGCCCCACAGCCAGCTGACAATCGACTCGCCAACTAGCGGGAATGCCGAGAACAGGTTGGTGATCACCGTCGCGCCCCAGAAGCTCATCTGGCCCCACGGCAACACGTAACCCATGAACGCCGTCGCCATCATCAGCAGCAGGATGGCCACGCCAAGGAACCAGAGCAGCTCCCGCGGGCGTTTATACGAGCCATAGTAAAGCCCGCGCGCCAGGTGGATATAGACCACGATGAAGAACATCGACGCCCCGACCGCATGCATATAGTGGATCAACCACCCGTAATTCACGTTGCGCATGATGTGCTCGACCGAATCGAACGCCACCGCCGTGTTCGCTGCATAATGCATCGCAAGGAACAGCCCGGTCAGGATCTGGCTGACCAGCATGATGCCGGCGAGGGAGCCGAAATTCCAGAAATAGTTCAGGTTGCGCGGTGTCGGATACGACACTAGCGCATTGTTGAGCATCGAGAAAATGGGCAACCGGTATTCGATCCAACCGATGACGCCGGGTTTTTCTTCCTGTGGTGCGTGGGCCATGGCTGCTCCTTAACCGATCTTCACTTTAGTGTCCGACATGAACGTGTAGGGTGGGATCACGAGATTCTTCGGCGCCGGGCCCTTGCGGATGCGGCCTGCCGAATCATAATGCGAACCATGGCACGGGCAGAACCAGCCATCATATTCGCCACCGCCCGAACCAATCGGAACACAACCCAGATGCGTACATACGCCGACCATGATGAGCCATTGTTCCTTGCCTTTTTTCACACGAACAGCATCCGTCTCCGGGTCGCGCAACTCGGCGATATTCACGGCCTTCGCTTCCTCGATATTTTTCGGCGTGCGGTGACGGATGAACACCGGCTTGCCGCGCCACATCACCTTGATTTCCTGCCCCTCGGCGATCGCACCAAGATCCACTTCCGTGCTCGACAACGCAAGAACATCCGCGCTCGGGTTCATGCTATCAATAAATGGCCAGATCAGTGCCGCAGCCCCAAGCCCTCCCACCGCCTGTGCCGTAAGCAGCAGGAAGTCGCGGCGCGGGGCGCTGTCTGGGGTGGCGTGTGCGGGTTCAGCGCTCATACATCCTCTAACCTAAAAATACTCCATGCTCGCCAGCTACTAGCTGCATTACGCCCTGTCAAGGTGAGAGAAACGCGCAACGAACCGTCGAGCCATCAGCAATACGCAAACGGTGCATTTTAGCTACCATCATGCTTGCGGCCAAGCGCGGTCGGCGCTAATCCTGCGGCGGAGAATCACCCATGCTCAACCTCGTCCTCTACCAGCCCGACATCGCACAGAACCTCGGCGCAGCCTTGCGCCTCTCGGCCTGTCTCGGCGTCACTATCCATATCGTGGAGCCTTGCGGCTTCCCGCTCGATGACGTCAAGCTCCGCCGCACCGGTATGGATTATATCCACAAAGCCGCCTACCACCGCCACACGAATTGGCAGGCGTTGCTTGATTATCGTCAAATCCACCCCGGTCGCCTCATGCTACTCGAAACGGACGGCGCCGCCCGCTACACCGATATGGTCTATGAACGAACGGACTATATCGTGCTCGGGAGCGAATCGGCAGGCACGCCCCGTGCACTCTACGAGCAGATGGATGCGACCCTCACCATACCGATGCGTGAGGGCATGCGCTCCCTCAACATCGCCATGAGTGCCGGGATGCTGGCTGCCGAAGCCTGTCGCCAATTGCAATGGAGATGGTAATGCAACGTAATACTACTAAGGTCGAAATAAATCCGGAACCCATGATGCGGCACACCTCATTAGATGAAAAGAAGGCCGTTGCCACCGCTTGGTTCCGCACCCTTCGCGACCAGATCTGCGCCGAATTCGAGAAAATCGAGACCGAATACACCAACACCAATCCTCTCCATAACGCTGTGCCTGGCGCGGATGGCCCGGGCCCAAGCGGCAAAACCGCCACCCAAAAATTCACGCGAACAGCCTGGTCGCGCGACGATGGCGGCACCGGTGAAATAAGTATCATGAAGGGCCGCGTCTTTGAAAAAGTGGGCGTCAATATCTCGACCGTCCATGGCGAATTTTCAGAACAATTCCGCAAAGAGATCCCCGGTGCATCGGAAAACCCCAAATTCTGGGCATCGGGGATTTCTCTGGTCGCCCATATGCAATCCCCCCTGGTCCCCGCCGCCCATTTCAATACGCGCATGATCTGCATTGGCGACCAGCCAGCCCGCCTCTGGTTCGGCGGCGGTGGTGATCTCAATCCGATGTTTGAGGACCACGCCGACACCGCCGATTTTCATGCTGCATTCAAAACCGTATGCGACCAATTAGATATGGCGAGCCGGGCAAGCGAGCCATCAGCCAGTGGAGCTGCGCGCAGCATTGGTCAGCAGACCAACGCGGAGCAATCCAACAAAGGCGTCTATGAAGCCTTTAAAAACTGGTGCGATGAGTATTTCTTCATCCCCCATCGCAACGTGGCCCGCGGCGTCGGCGGCATTTTCTACGACTATCTCGGCCTGAACAAACTCGGCACCGATACTAGCATTGCGACCTCCGGCCAGTTTGGCAAAGGTGGTCTCGGCAAAGAAGCGACCGCCGCCGGGTTCGAACTCGCCGCCAACGCCAACCTGGACTGGCAGCAAGGCTTCGACTTCACCCGACAGGTCGGCGAGGCCTTCGCCAGCATCTACCCCGTCATTATCCGCCGCCATATGTTCGAGAAATGGACCGACGAGCAGCGTCATCATCAACTCGTCAAGCGCGGCCGCTACGCCGAATATAATTTGCTCTACGATCGCGGCACACGGTTCGGTTTAATGACCGGCGGCAACCCTGAAGCCATCCTGATGTCGCTCCCCCCAGTCGCCATTTGGGAGTAAAAAACACCATTTTGTGCGTAATCCTGTGGGTATGTGGTGTTTATGGAAAATTTTACGCGCCACGCGAACGCACCGAACGACTACAACTCGCAATTCTAAGTCATTAAAAAAGAAAGCGAGCCGGGCGAGCCAGCCATGAGCCCGCGGAGCGGCGTGAAGAGTTGGTCAGCAGACCAATTCGTAACAAATAAATGGCTAATCGTTTCGCTCGGCCGCGTTGCTGATATTGTTACCCAGCTTTTGGGTGTCACGCCCCAAGCCTTCCATCGTTTCGCACGCGGTAAGAAGTGCGAGCACAGCAAGCGCTGCCAGAATAGTTTTTGTCATAGATATCTCCCTAACTATGCACGGATATAAGCAAAATTTCGGTTCACTGTAAATAGCTGTGAATACGAAATCCACATCAAACAGCAGGCCTCTTCCGCTCGATCCACCACAAAAGCAACAGCCCCGGAACGGCCATGAAGGAGGCAATTGTGAAGAACATTTCCCACCCAATCGTCTCCGCCAGCTTACCCGACGGGGTCGACAACCATGTCCTCCCGAACGCCGCCAGCGAGGACAATAAGGCATATTGCGTCGCCGTATAATTTACACGGCAAAGTGCACTTAAATAAGCAATGAATGCCGCCGTCGACATGCCACCCGTAAAATTCTCGAGGCTGATGGTGAATATTAAGAAATGTACATCCGCCCCCATCCGCGCCTGCACCACGAGGAGCAGGTTGGTCAGCATATGCGTGAACCCGCACAGCAGCAGCGAGCGGAACATGCCCAGATGACTCACCACCCAGCCCCCTGCGAACGTACCAAGGATGGTCGCAATCAGCCCATAAAATTTCACCACCTGCGCAATCTGAGATTTCGTGAACCCAAGGTCTAGCAGGAACGGGTTGAACATCACCCCCATGAACGCATCGCCCAGCTTATAGAGAATCACGAACGCCAGCACCGCCAGCCATAACGGCCGCGTCATGAAGTCCCGGAACGGCGCTACCACATAATCCTTGAGGAACGATTTCACGCCGCTAGCCGCCAGCCGCGCCACTACCATCACTTCCGGCTCACGCATCAGCAACGTCACAACCAGCGCCGAACCCATCACCGCACCCATGATGAGATACGTGCTCTGCCACCCCACATGGTCGGCAAGCCACAGCGCGCCCGCGCCCGAGACCAGCATGCCGATGCGATAGCCGAACGTTGCCCATGCTGCGCCCGTCCCTTGTTCTTCTTTCGGCAAATATTCTACCCGGTACGCATCGATCACCGTATCCTGCGTCGCCGATAAGGTTGCGATCACCACGCCCACGAGCGCCGTCATCCACGCATCGACTGACGGGTCCGTGAACCCCATCGCCGCAATCGCAATGGCCAGCAACAGCTGCACCAGCAGCAACCAGCCACGACGACGCCCGAAGTGCTGCGTGAGCAGCGGCACACGCACCCCATCCAGTAACGGCGCCCACAAAAACTTGAGCGCATACGGCGTCGCGATCGCCGCGAACAACCCGATACTCGCCCGCGTCACTTGCGCATCCGACAACCACGCCGTCAACGTACTCGCCGTCAACGCCAACGGCAAACCGCTGAAAAACCCCAGCAGCCCGATCAACAAAAATCGTAGATCAAATCGCATCTTCATGCGAAAGTTGTAACGCATCGAACGAGGCTTGGGAATCGGCTTCTACCAAACTAAGTTTGTATCGACGCGAGCACTCCGGGCGAGCCGCTTGCGGCAGGGGTCAGCGAAGCATAGGGGGCAAGGCCCCCTTCACGCGCGAAGCGCGAATAACTACTAGCGTTTGACACTCTCAAACAACGGTCGCCCCGTATTGAACCGCGCCATCGCAAGCCCAACGGTGTAAAGCAACACACCCGTCATCAAAAATGCCGCGAACGCGCCATCATTATTGTGACCAATTTGTGCGAGCCCTTCATTCAGCGCACTGCGCGACACCAGCGCCGCAAAAATCCCATACGCCATTTTCCCATCACGCGAAGAAGGAATAGTCAAAATACGTTCCAGATTCATAACTCCAACCTTTCCAAAAACTTTCTTTCTCTTTTTCTCTTCCTAATCAATTCGTAGAGTGGGCCAGATGCTAGGAGCGGCCTTTGGCGGGAACCGCAGCGTAGCAGCGCTACGTGAGGATTCACGGTAAGGGGCGCGACCCCGTAGATGGTCAGCTATGCGGATCGATCCTTAAGCCGCGAGCAAGCGTTTCAGCGGCTTCTGCGCCCGCGCCCCAATATGCGTAATAATATCCGACGCACAGGCCGACCCAAGCCGCCCACAATCGGCGAGTGCCATGCCCTTGGTAAACCCATACAGGAACCCGGCCGCATACAAATCACCCGCACCGGTCGTATCGACGACCTCTTTCACCCAGATGGCATCCACGGGAATGCGCTCATCCTTGGTGAGGATGATGGAACCTTTCGACCCACAGGTGATCGCAATCACTTCACACTGCCCCTGCATCACATCGAGGATTTCCTCGAACGATTTCTCGGGATACAGCGCCTTCGCCTCTTCATGGTTGCAGAAGAGAATATCGAAATCATCGCGAATCATGTTCAGGTAATCTTCTCGGCTTCGCTCGACGCAGAACACATCCGACAGCGTGAATGCGATCTTCGTCCCCGCATCTCGCGCCAGACGGAACGCATGCCGCAGCGCATCCTTGGTCACATCGAGATCCCACATATAGCCCTCGCCATAGAAGATCTGCGCCTGTTGTATCAGGTTGCCATCCACATCATCGATATGGATTTCTCCGGCAGCGCCCAGATACGTATTCATCGTGCGCTGACCATCCGGCGTCACCATAATTAGGCATCGCGCCGTCGGCACGCCATTGCTAGCATCGGGCGTCGTGAACTCCACCCCGATTGCATTCATATCATGGCGGAAAATGCGCCCAAGTTCATCCGTATTCACCTTGCCGATGAACGCCGTTTTGCTGCCAAGATCGGCCATGCCAGCAAGCGTGTTTGCGGCTGAGCCACCCGACACTTCGGTGGATTGCCCCATCGCGCCATACAGTGATTCCGCCTGGGTTGCGTTGATCAGCTGCATCGTCCCTTTGCGCATTTCCTGCCTGGCGATGAAATCATCCTCGCAGAACGAGAGCACATCGACGATGGCATTGCCGATCGCGACCACATCGTAAGTTTTCTTGCCCATCATTCCCCCACATCGGCGTATCACGCCTGCAATAATTCCCGCGCCCGCTCTAAGTCCTCGGGCGTATCGACGCCGAGGGGTACAGTATCGACCACCACCGCGTCAATCCTCATTCCAGCCTCAAGCGCCCGAAGCTGCTCCAGCTTTTCCCTGAGTTCCAGCGGGCTCGGTGGTAGCGACACGAACCGTTCCAGCGCCGCACGCCGATACGCATACACCCCGATATGGTGATACCGCACACCCTCGCCATACGGTGCCACACAGCGCGTGAAATACAGCGCCCGGCCCGATTTTTCCCCATTTTTCAACGCCAATATGGCTTTCACGACTGACGGGTTTTCCTGTTCCTCTGCGCACGTAATAGGTGCCGCCAACGTCGCAATATCCACTTCAGGGTTTACCAGCGGCACCAGTAATTCCTTCAACAATCGCGGCTCCAATGTCGGCACATCACCCTGTAAATTAATAATGATATCGTATGATTGAGCCGTGCGTAGCGCGGATGGCCCGCGCGAGCCGGAGCCGTCATGCGAACGAGGGGGGAGCGCAGCGATGGGGGACTTGCCCCCTCGCGCGTCAGCGCTACCAAATTTTGAAACCACTTCCCAAATTCTATCCGAACCACTCGGATGGTTAGGGTCGGTAATGACTGCTTCACCGCCTGCACTCCTTACCGCCGCCGCAATTTCCTCGCCATCACAGGCCACCACCACATCGCCGACCTTGGACTCTATCGCCCGCTGCCACACCTGCACGATCATCGGCGCTCCGCCGATATCCGCCATTGGTTTGTTAGGCAGCCGCGTGGCTTTCATGCGTGCAGGGATGACAATCAAGGTCGACATGGATTCACCTATTCTAAAAAAGTTGCGGGGTGGCGTACCGTATGCTACCGCGCAAGTGCGTGGCGCTAATCGTTAGCCCCGCACGTACGGAATTACAACATAGTATGAGGCCGCCATGTCGTCGAACCTGAACCTGAACAAAGCCGCCGCCGCCATCGTGCTTGCGGGCCTCATCGGCATGGTCACCGGCAAAGTGACGGATTTCCTCTATTACGGCAGCATCGAGCACGAAACGCAACATGCCGAAGGCGAGAAGCGCGGCTACGCCATCGAAGTGGTTGAAGCCCCGGCCAATGGTTCCGCCGCCCCGACCGGCGCTGCCGACCTTTCCGCCCTTTATGCAACCGCAGATGTGAAAGCCGGTGAGGACCTCTTCAACAAAAAATGCACCACCTGCCATGACGGCAGCAAAGGCGGCGCCAATAAAATTGGCCCGCATCTCTATGGGGTCGTCAACCGTAAGATCGCCAGCATCGGCGATTTCAACTACTCCGCTAGCATGAAGTCCCACGGTGACAAGAACTGGAACTTCGACGAGCTGAACCATTTCCTCTGGGGCCCCGCCAAATGGGTCAAAGGCACCATGATGTCCTTCGCTGGCGTGCAAAAAGATCAGGACCGCGCGAACCTCATCGCCTTCATGAACCATAACAGCGACAGCCCGGCAAAATTCCCGGCCGTTACCGCCAAACCTGCGGAAGCCGCTCCTGCGAAAGATGCAAAAGTAGCTGCACCCGCCGCCGATGCCAAGGAAGCAAAACCCGCCGCCCACTAAGTTTTATGTTAACCGCGAAAGGATAGGCACGTCATGTCACCCACGGTTCTCTGGCTCCTCGCAGGCGCAGTCCTTATCGGTATTGAAATGCTCGTCATCCCGGGCATCGGGTTCCTCTTTGCGGGCATCGCGGCCCTCATGGTCGGCGGCGGCCTCGAGCTTGGCGTACTCGACCCTGAAAACCTGATTATCCAATTCGCCATCTTCGGCGTCATCACCATCTTCACCGCCGCCCTGCTCTGGAAAAAGCTTAAGCGCCGGCCAGCCACGCCAAGCTACGACGATATCGTCGGTACCGAAGCCACCGTCATCGGCGGCGGGCTGCTCGGCACACAGGAGGGCCAGGTCAAATGGTCCGGCACCATCATGCGCGCACGGCTCGACGGCGCGAGCCCGATGGATGTCGTCCCCGCCGGCGCGCACGTCACCGTCCGCCGCATCGAAGGCACCCTGCTTTACGTCACCCCCAAACACTAGGAGTTCCTTATGGGTCTGTTCCTGTTGATTACGCTTAGCTTCATCGGCATCTTCATGCTGTTCAAAGGTATCAAGATCGTGCCGCAGCAACAGGCCTGGGTCGTCCAGCGTTTCGGCAGCTTCATGATGATTCTGGAGCCGGGCCTCAACCTCCTCAACCCTCTCACCCAGAAAGTCGCCTACAGGCACTCCTTGAAGGAATTCGCCCACGAGGTGCAGGAACAACCCGCCATCACCCGCGACAACGTCACCATGATGATGGATGTCGTGCTCTATTTGAAGATCGTCGACGCCAAACAAGCCTCTTACGGCGTGAATGACCCCATCTACGCCGTCAGCCAGCTGGCGCAAACCACCATGCGTTCCGAGATCGGCAAACTCAGCCTCGACCAGTGCTTCGAGGAGCGCGAGCAACTCAACGCCAACATCGTCACCGCCATCAATCACGCCGCGCAAAGCTGGGGCATCCAGTGCATGCGGTATGAAATCAAGAACATTACCCCGCCCAGCACCGTGCTGAAAGCGATGGAATTGCAGGTCGCTGCCGAACGCCAGAAACGCGCCGAGATCCTGCAATCCGAAGGCCTGCGCCAGTCGAAGATCAACATGGCCGAGGGGCATAAACAGGAAGTCGTCCTCAACTCCGAAGCCTCCCTCACCGATCAGGTGAACCGCGCGAAAGGAGAGGCCGAAGCCATTCTCGCCGTCTCCGCCGCGACCGCCAAAGGCATCGAGCTTATCGCCGCCGCCATCAGCCGCGAAGGCGGCGAGGACGCTATCGCCCTGCGCGTTGCCGAACAATATGTCGGCGCCTTCGACAAGCTCGCCCGCACCAGCACCACCATGCTCCTGCCCGCGAACGCGAACGACACCGGCGCCATGGTCGCACAAGCCATGAGCGTCTTCGACACCATCCGCCAGAACCGCGGTGTTAGCAAGGAAGCCTCGACCCCATGGGCGAAACCAAAGGCCTGAGCCCTAGCGGCGCGCGCCTTTGTTCGGCCCCGAATCAGAGCCCAGGCGCACCAATCGTGCCTTGTTGACCGTTCTCGCATCGGCAGTAGGCGCCATGAATGCCCCGAATAGGCTTTTATACCAAAGCAACTAAGTAACATTACAATGTAAGTATGGGAAATTGGTGAGGG
>JBMOIY010000014.1:0-29035 GCA_049317085.1 Rickettsiales bacterium
GCCATAGCATAACGCTACATATATGTCATGCTATTTAGTTGCTTTGGTATAAGTGGGGTTAACCATCCATTCCCCTACCCAAAGGAGATTATTTATGATGCGCGGATTTTTTGCCGACCACCGGTACGATGTGGGAAAAGCAGAAGAGGACGAACTGCGCGGGCTACAGGTTGACGCACATGATAAACTCTGCGAAACGATCGGCGTGAAAGCCCTAGCTGCGATCGAACGTGCGAAACAGAGCGCCATCGATCTGGAAAAAGCGGGTGAAATTCCTAGGAAAACCGTTGCGGCGGTTACCGCCAGCGCCATTGGCACCATCCTCGGTAAGAAGGCGCTCGAAAAGAACTAAATACCCTTCTTGCCGCGCGCCACGCTCGCCACCCCAGTACGGCAGACTTCGACCAATCCCAGCGGTTTCATCAGGGCAATGAAGTTGCTGACCTTCTCGGTCGTCCCCGTGATTTCGAAGACAAAGCTTTCGATGGTGGTATCCACCGGTTTGGCGCGGAAAATATCGGCGATGCGCAGGGCTTCGTTGCGGTCCTCGCCTACTCCCGCCACTTTCACCAGCGCCAGCTCACGCTCGACGAAGGGGGATTCGACGGTGAGGTCATGCACTTTGTGTACGGGCACCATACGCTCCAACAGGGCGATGATATGCTTGATTTTGGCGGCAGAACCACGGGTGACAACGGTAAAGCGCGAGAGGTTCTTTTTGGCTTCCACTTCCGCCACCGAGAGGGATTCGATGTTGTAGCCCCGCGCGGCGAACAGACCAGCAACGCGGTTCAGCACACCGAATTCGTTATCGGCGAGGATGGACAGGATGTGGCGGTCCTCGAGGACTACTTCATCCGGGATATCGTAGACAATATCGAGTGATTCGTTCATGCGCCCGTTATTAGCGGGTTATGCACCGCAAAACAAGCGTAACTTGACCTGAAAAAGAAGTCCTCCCGCCGGTGTGTGCGGGCGGGAGGACATTAGTTGCCAGTGGCAAAGCCCGGTCTATCAGTAGCAGCTATGCGAGCGGTTATCGTAGCCGTTCTTGCAACGTGCTTCGACATCGTTGGTGGTGGTGCCGCTTGGGTGCACATGCTCGATGACGACGGGTTGTTCATAAACGACCGTGGTCTCTTTATCGGTGCCACCGCAGGCGGTGAGTGCGCCAAGCATCAACAGGCTTGCGATCAAGGGGGCGCGGAATTCCATTGGAATCTCCTCAAAAGGATAAAGGGGCACGGATGCAGGCTCCTTCAAGCCTGCATCCGCTTCTCGTTAGTAACCGCGGTAGTTGTTGCCGCGGTCCATATCGTCGTTACGCTCGTAGTCGTAACTATCCTTGGTGGCCATGTTGCCACGGCGCGCCTTGGTCTTGCCATCGTAATGGCGGGCCTGACGGTCACGGTTCCAGTCACGGTCGCTGCGGCGCTCATTGTACGCATGCCCGTCGCTCAGGGGCGAGCAATTGTCGAACGTTACGTCGTTCCAGCCGGTGCCGGTGTTGACGCCACCTTTGTGGGCGGTGTTGCTGCTTGCCGAGTTATCGATCATGCGCGCACAGCCGCGGTATTTCATACCGCGATTATGGTTGTAACGGTCATTGTCATACGCCATAGCGGCGGTGGACATGAGTATCGTCAGAGCGAGCGCTGCCGGTGCGATCATTGTTCTGTTACGTTTCATTGTCATCTCCTTTAGGTTTGCTCATTGCCAGTTTCGCGAAATCGCTTCACTGTCGGGAGGGAAACTAGCTACCCCGTATTCAATTCGCGATGTGGGGCGGTGTGGACAAATCTAAATAATACATAAAAACGGGGTTAATCCGTGGATTCTGCGACACTAGCAGATGCGTCCCCCACCAATGGGATCGGCAGGCGATCATGGCCGATGGCGACGAAGACGAAGTCTCCTTCGGTTACTACGTTCTTCCCTGTTGGCCTCGAGGCGCTCGACGATGACCTCGATATGCACGCTGATGCTGGTGCGGCCCATGCGGGGGTGGTGGCGTAAGAGATAACGGCGTCGCCGCTATAGACGGGTTTGTGGAAGACAAGCTTGTCGACCGCAACGGTGAAGATGCGGGGCGCGGGTGAGTTTACGCGCGTGGAGGTAGGCGGCCAGATCCATCTGGCTCATGATCCAGCCACCGAACATGTCGCCATGCGGGTTCAGGTCGCTCGGCATGGCGACGGCCTTGATAACGAGTTCGCGTTTGGTGCTCATGTGCTAGCGTCCTATACTACGATTCGCTATGACGTAACGCGCTGTTTTCGCTTCTGAAAGGTCTTTTTTATTGCCCGCTATAACCAACGCATCAATCTTCCTGCGAAGATCTGTTCGCACTAACGAATCACCATTCGCACAAGCGAGTACAGCTAGGTTCATCATGTAGCTCAACAATGCTTCTTCGGGTGGCTGGGAATGTATTTGCCGCGGCAGCATCTTTTTCAGATCAAAATGTTTTGGTTGCTGCTTCAACCATTGCCCGATTTTGTCATAGATATAATCGTAGGTCAGCGAAAATTCCGCAGCGGCACCCGGCGCATCATGAACGATTTTCGTCATCAGCGGCAACAAGTCGTCGCGCACTGTATCGATGGTGAATTGATAAAATGGTGTCATGGTTACACCCGATTCTTATCCAGCACCGGCGCCGCTTCTGTAGGCCCAAGCACCAGCTCATGGTGCGCGGCGCCAGCTGGGATCATCGGGTAGACATTCTCGCCGGGGTCTACCCAGCAATCGAGCAGGACTGGGCCTTTATGGTCGATGAAATCCTTGAGCGTCGCTTCCAGTTTCGTCGGGTCCTTCACACGCATGCCGCGCAGGCCGAAGGCTTCGGCCATCTTCACGAAATCAGGCAGCGCATCCATGTAGCTTTCGCTGTAGCGGCTGGAATAGAACATCTCCTGCCACTGGCGTACCATGCCCATGTACTGGTTGTTGAGGATAATGATTTTCACCGGCAGGCGGTATTGCACGGCAGTCGACAGTTCTTGGATGTTCATCATGAAGCTGGCTTCGCCCGTCACGCACACCACCTGCTGTTTCGGATGTGCGATCTGCACACCGATGGCGGCGGGTAGGCCGTAACCCATGGTTCCCAATCCACCCGAAGTGAGCCAGCGGTTTGGCTTGTCATAGAGGATATGCTGCGCCGCCCACATCTGATGCTGGCCGACATCGGTCGTCACGTAGAAATCTTTTTTGGCGAGGTAGTGGTTCAGGCGGCGCAGGGCATGTTGTGGTTTGATGTGTTTGCCTTTTTGCGCGTAGCCGAACGAATCGCGCGTGCGCCATACCTCGATCTGTTTCCACCATTTTGCCAACGCATCACGTTGAGAAGTTAGTTTTTTCTTTTTCCACAGCGCAATCATCATGGCGACGACTTCGCCCGCATCGCCGACGACGGGGATATCGACCTTTACGATTTTGTTGATACTCGAGGCATCGACATCGACATGGATCTTTTTGCTCTTCACAGAAAAGGCGTCTAGACGCCCGGTGACGCGGTCATCGAAGCGCGCGCCGAGATTGATCATCACGTCGCATTCGCTCATGCACATATTGGCTTCGAGCGAACCATGCATTCCGGGCATGCCGAGGAATTGCTTGTCGTTGCCCGGGAAAGCACCGAGGCCCATGAGGGTGGTGGTGACCGGGAAGCCCGTCATGTGCGCGAGCTTGATGAGGACGTCGCAAGCCTCTGGGCCCGCATTGACGAGGCCGCCGCCGATATAGAAGAGCGGTTTCTTGGCGCGCGACATCAAATCGACCGCGCGTTCGACGAGGCGTGGGTCGGCCTTTTTCACGGGATTGTAACTCTGACGGCGGGCGCCTTCGGCACCATGGTAGAGGCCGGTGGCGTTCAATACATCTTTTGGCACATCCACCAGCACGGGGCCGGGGCGACCGCTGGTCGCAACATGGAAGGCCTCATGCATGATGCGGCCGAGATCGTTTACGTCTTTTACCAGGTAATTATGTTTGGTGGCGCTGCGGGTGATGCCGACGACGTCCGCTTCCTGGAAGGCATCGGTGCCGATGAGGTGGGTGGGGACCTGACCCGTCACACAAACGAGCGGGATGGAATCCATCAGCGCATCGCAGAGGGCAGTCACCGTGTTCGTAGCGCCCGGACCGCTGGTGACCATCAACACGCCGACTTTGCCGGTGGACCGTGCGTAGCCTTCGGCAGCGTGGCCCGCGCCCTGTTCGTGGCGTACGAGGATATGGCGGAGCTTGTTCTGTTTGAAGAGGGCGTCATAGACGGGCAACACCGCGCCGCCGGGGTAGCCGAAAACAACTTCCGTTTCGCAGTCGAGCATGGACTGGATAATGATCTCGGCACCGGTCATCTCGCGGGCGTCACTGTCGCGGGCGGCTTCGCGGGTTTTCAATTCTCGAGTGCTGGCGCGTGTTGGGGTGGCCATAAAATCCTCCGCGCCGAGGCGCATTTTTCGCGACTGGGCTTCTTTCAATAAGGTGAGTTGGTGCTTCGCTGGAATCAATTCCCATTGGGAGACAGCACCGGGGGTGACGCCACAAATATCCGCCACTGCGTTGGTGCCACCGAATTTGGCAATGATCTTGTCCTTCGTTTCCATACCTTCTGTTTAGCTAAACTAAACGGTTCTTGCAAGTTGGTTTTCAGTTTAGGCTGGCCATTATAGGCGCTACGGCCTGCACTTCCAGCGCTTCGGACAGTTGATTACGCAGCCACGTCATCTGCCGTTTGGCGTAATTGCGGGTGATCTTCTGGGCCTTGGCTATGGCTTCATCCAGCGCCATTTCACCGCGTAGATGGGCCATCAGCTCCGGCACACCATGGGCGCGCAGGATCGGGAGTTCGGGGGAGAGATTCATGTTCATAAGGGCACTTACTTCGTCGAGGGCACCTTGGTTCATCATGGTCTCGAACCTAGCATCAATGCGGCGGTAAATTTCCTCGCGCGGATGCATGGCGGCGAAGCATTGGAATTGTATTTCCGGAAAGAGCGGCGTCACAGCCTGTTCCTGCCATGCGCTTAAGCTGGTGCCCGTCGCTTCCCACACTTCGAGCGCGCGTAGATTGCGCTGGCTGTCCCCGGGTTTGAGTTGGGCGGCCATGGTGGGATCGGCAACTTCGAGCCGGATGCGAATCTCTGCCGCATCAAGCGCGCGCAGGGTGGTGCGAATATCATCGGGAATAGGTGGAATCACCGCGAGACCATCCATCAAGGCCTTGATGTACATGCCGGTGCCGCCAATCAGCAGGGGTAGTTTACCTTCTTCCCATGCGGTGCGGATGGTAGGCTCAACCAGTTTGAGCCAGACGGCGACCGAGGTAGGCTCCTGCGGCTGCAGCACCCCGTAGAGCGCGTGTTCCGCCCTGCCCTCCTCTTCCACCGTGGGCCGTGCCGTGATGACGCGTACGCTGCTCACCATCTGCATGGCATCGGCATTGATGATGACAGAGGGGCGCGATGCTGCTATCTCAAGCGCGAGCGCGGATTTGCCCGCGCCGGTTGGCCCCATGAGTACGATGATACGGTTCTTATGCACGAAGAATTTGTCCTGACCCTGATTGCCTCGCCCGGCACATTACTGCAGCCCGAGGCGCTTGTCAGCCCTGCCGATGTAGCGGGCATCACTCGCACTGCATGGCTGGCGGAGGGTATTGCGTGCGACCTGTATCTTGATGCGTTGCCTGCAGATGCAGCGTGGGCAAGCATCCGGCAACGTTGTGTGAAAGCGCGAACGGATGCAGTACTACAGCGGGCGGAAGGGCGGCAGAAGCAGTTGCTCATTTCCGATATGGATTCGACCATGATCCATCAGGAATGCATCGACGAACTCGCTGATAAAGCAGGCCTCAAGGCGCATGTGGCGGCTATCACCGAGCGTGCGATGAACGGGGAACTGGATTTCAAGACGGCACTGCGTGAGCGTGTTGCCTTGCTTAAGGACCTACCAGAAACAACATTACAGGAAGTGTTCAGCCAGCATATCACACTCATGCACGGCGCATTGACGCTGGTGATGACGATGAAGGCACATGGCGCGTCAGCACATCTGGTGTCGGGCGGTTTTACCTACTTCACGCACCGCGTGGCGGAGGCGCTTGGGTTTGACACGCATGAGGCGAATATCCTCGAAGTGGCTGATGGCAAACTTACCGGTACCGTGCGCGAACCGATTCTTGACAAAGAAAGCAAGCGCAAAAGCCTGATCGCGCATGCTGCCCAACGTGGGTTACCGCTTTCGGCCACTTTAGCCATTGGTGATGGAGCCAATGATTTACCGATGCTGCTAGCGTCGGGGCTTGGTATCGCGTATCATGCCAAACCAATGGTCGAAGCACAGGCGAAGGCCAGCATTCGCTACAATGATTTATCAGCGTTACTTTATTTGCAAGGTTTCACCAAAGCGCAGTGGATTTAGGCAGCCTGCTTCAGAGGGGCGCTATTGACAGTGAATTGCACATCGACATTGCCGCGCGTGGCTTTGCTATACGGGCATACATGATGGGCTGCCTTCACCAGTTCGTTTGCCTGGTCGCCTGAAAGGTTCGGCAGGCCAACATTCAGCGTGACGCCAATCGAGAAGCCGCTTTCGTCCTGATTCAAACTAACATCGGCGGCGACTGTGATTTCACCGGTGTCGAGTTTCTTCGATTTCGCTACATGGTCGAGCGCGCTGCCGAAGCAGGCGGAATAACCTGCGGCGAAGAGTTGTTCGGGATTGCTGCCTTGTTTGCCCGAACCAACGGCGGCGAGGTCGAGCGCGATGATGCCATCATCGGATTCGACATGGCCGGCGCGGCCGCCGACGGATTTGGCATGGGCTGTCATTAATGTTTGCATGGAGTCCTCCTTAGTTGAAACATGCTGATTATCACGACATGTGTAAAGGAATGATCCTTATTTGACGCTCACGGTTACGAATACAACATCCTCGCCGCGCTGTACGCGTAGCAGGGCAAAATCGTGCCCGGACTTCTTGGCCTCCTTCAAGGCGTTGCGCAATGCATTGGTAGTTTCGACAACGACCTGATTCGCCTCGACGATGATGTCCGCCGGGCGGATGCCACGCTTGGCACCTTCACCGCCTGGGTCAATCGCATCCACAATGAGGCCACGCACGGTGGGTTTGAGCGAGAAGCGCTGGCGCAATGCCGGGCTTACCGGCACGAGCTGGAGGCCGAGCACCTGATCCTTCGCGGTGAGTGTGGCGTCATTGTCGCCATCGCCCTTGCCTTTGTCACCGGCGGTCTTGCCAGCTTTATCGTCGGGCTGCTCGCCAACTTTCACAGGGATAATAATCTCCTTGCCCTTTCGCCAAATGGTCATGTCGACCTTTTTGCCGACCTTGGTATCGGCGACGAAGCGGGGAAGTTTGCGCATCTCGTCGATGTCGCGGCCGTCGAATTTGGTGATGACGTCGCCCGCCATGAGGCCAGTGCCGACCGCCGGGCTATCCTTGCCAACATCGAGCACCAAGGCACCTTTAGCTTTGGGCATGCCGAGCGAGTTGGCAATCTCGTCGCTCACCTGTTGTATTTTCACGCCAAGCCAGCCGCGATGGATGACGCCGTCTTTCTTGAGCGGTTCGATAATGGATTTTGCGAGGGCGCTTGGCACGGCGAAGCCGATGCCTATGCTACCGCCATTGGGCGAGAAAATGGCGGTTGAGATGCCAATCACTTCACCCTTCGAGTTGAACACGGGGCCGCCGGAATTACCACGGTTAATGGCAGCATCGGTCTGGATGAAATCATCGAACGGTCCAGCGTTGATGTTGCGCCCTCGCGCACTAACGATACCAGCCGTGACTGTGCCGCCAAGGCCGAACGGGTTACCGACAGCAATGACCCAGTCCCCCACGCGCAGCGCATCCGAATCACCGAAGCTAACGGCGACGAGAGGTTTGGCGGGTTTGACTTTCAGCAATGCCAGATCCGTTTTTGCGTCGCGGCCGATGATGGTAGCGGGCAGGCGCGTGTTGTCAGCGAAGATGACCGTGATCTCATCCGCTTCGCCGACAACATGGTTGTTGGTGACGACATAGCCCGTGGGATCGATGACGAAGCCGGAGCCGAGCGACGTGACTTCTTTATCTGGCATTTGTTGCATACCCTGTGGCACCCCGAACTGACGGAATAGCTGTTTAAATTGCTGCGTCTGGGGATTGTCGGGCATGCCGTCGAAATCGAACATGGGGTTAATCTGTGCTTGCTGGTGCACTTTCTGCGTGGTGGAGATGTTGACTACCGCGGGCATGAGCGGCTCGACGATAGGAGCAAAGGATTCGGGCATTGGCGCTGCATTCACCATGCTGGCGCCGAGCAGCACTGAGCAAAAGGCAAAAGCTGAAATCAATTGACGAAGCGGATGCATAGTTCCTCCAAAATGATTCGCGCTTTTTATCAACGCATCCTGATGCGAAAATGATGGCGCGGGCCGTTATATGGGGTCGGTTTTTATTGTTTCAACTGCCCCAGGAAACCGTCATCCGGCGACATAACAATGCTGGTGTCGTCCTTATTAAGGGTCGCACGGTAGGCTTGCATGCTGCGGTAGAATTTGAAGAACTCGGGGTCGCGGTTGAAAGCTTCAGCGTAGGTCTTGGTAGCGATAGCATCCCCTTCGCCGCGGGTCATTTCGGCTTTCTTGCGAGCGTTCGCCAGCAATTCGGTGCGTTCGCGTTCGGCGGTGGCACGGATCTCGGTGGCCTGCTCATCCCCTTCGGCGCGGAAGCGCTGGGCTTCCTTGGTGAAGTTCTTGCGCATGCGCTCGTAGGTCGATTGCGAAATATCGTTCGGCAGGTCGGCACGCACGATGCGCACATCGACTACTTCGACACCGAAGCCGGAAACATTCTTTCCGGAGCCCGCACTGTTCTGGCGCTGGGCAACACCGGGGGTGCCCGAGACCTGCAGGTTCACGTTGGATTTAATTTGTTTCATGATGGCGACGCGTTCCTTGCTCAACAGGTCACTCAAGCTGTGGGCGGCGAGGACGCGGCGCATACTCGACAGCACGACGCTGGTAAGGCGCTGGTTCAGGTTCGCTTCGTTCTTCACGGCCTGATAGAATTGCACGGGATCGGTGATGCGGTAGCGCACAAAGGCATCGATGACGACGCGCTCATCCACCAGTGTCTGGCGGTTCTTGGTGATGAATTCGGCAGGGCGGGTTTCGAATTCGAGGATGCGTTTATCAAACATTAGTAGGTTTTGCACAAACGGTAGTTTCATGTGCAGGCCCGGCGTTTTCACCACGCGTTTGATTTCGCCGAATTGCAGCACAATGGCCTGCCCGGTTTGCGGCACTACGAACAGGCAGGAGGTAACGAAAAGCATTACCACGAAAGTCGCCAATCCTAGTTTAATCAAGGTCGCTTGCATGGTGCTCTCCTAGCGGGCGGCGTCGGTGGTTTCAGCGGGAATGGCCGACACCGGGGCAGCTGGTGTGGGCTTCGTCGGCATCTGCAGTGGCAGCACGGAGACTGGGCCAGCTTTGCTATCCATGACGATCTTCGGCATGCCTTTGAAAATCTCTTCCATCGTTTCGAGATACATGCGGCGCTTGGTTACTTCTTTCGCCTGCGCGTATTCGGCGTAGATCTGTTTGAAGCGCGAGGCGTTACCGGCGGCATCAGCGATAACTTTAGATTTGTAGGCTTCGGCATCCTGAATCATTTTCGCGGCGTCCCCTTTCGCGCGGGGGATGATTTCGTTGCGATAGCCTTCCGCGACGGATTCAGCGGTCTGTTTATCCTGTTCGGCGCGTTTCACGTCCTGGAATTCGCCGATGACAGGTTGGGGAACATCGGGCCGGCTGAGGTTCACGGCGATGATTTCGATACCGGCATCGTATTCGTCGAACATCTGCTGCATCAAGGTTTTTGTATCTTCTGCGATCTGGCTCTGTGCACCGGTGAGCACGTCATCAAGGTTATTGCGGCCGATGACTTCGCGCATGGCGGATTCAGCGACGGTCTTCACGTTTTCGGCCGGATTGCGCATGTTGAAGAGGAATTTCTCGGGGCTGCCTGCATCTATTTTCCACTGCACGGTGAAGTCAATATCGACAATGTTGCGGTCACCGGTAAGCATGAGGCCTTCGGTCTGGGCCATCGGGGTTGCTTCGGCGCTATCCGCCATCGAATATTTCGCAACGCGCACGCCAGGGTTGCTTGCTGCACCGGCGCGGTTACCAATTTCAACGGTATTGACGGTAGTTACGGACGGAATGATGACCTGTTCAATCGGCATTGGCAGGCGGTAATTCAGGCCCGGCGGTGTGGTGCGGCTATATTCACCGAAGCGCAGGACGACGCCGAGCTCATCGGAATTCACGCGGTAGATGCCGGTGGCGAGCCAGAGCATGGTTAACACGGCAAAGCCGATGGCGTAGGGGCTGTATTCGCTTTCGCCGCGCCCGTTGCCGCCATTGTTCTTGTTCAGGGCATCGCGCATTTTGCTTTGGCTGTCGCGGATGATCTTCTCGAACGGGTTGCTGTTGCCCGGCGGTTTGTTGCCACCGCCGCCACTGCCCATGCCGCCCCCCGAGTTCCCACCACCACTGCTTGGCTTGCGGCCCCACGGGCTGTTATTGTCGGCCATGATTTCCTCGTGCAATTTTTCGTTGCCCCACATATAGGATGCGCGGACGAACAGTTCAAGCTATAGAACGGCCCCATGAAACCTGCACCCGAACTTCAACGCCCTGCGGCCATCAACCATGCGCCGATTCCGCATGTGGAACGCATCATCGCGGTTGCCTCGGGCAAGGGGGGTGTCGGCAAATCGACGGTGACGGTAAATCTTGCGCATGCGCTTACTGTGATTGGCAAGCGGGTTGGCATTCTCGATGCGGATATTTACGGGCCGAGCATTCCGCGCATGCTGGGGCTTGAGACCTATCTCAAACCGGAGATCATCGATAACCAGATGGTGCCACCTACAGCGCACAACATCCGCGCGATGTCGATGGCGCTCATTACCGGCGATGAGGCGGCAGTGCTGCGCGCGCCGATGATCACTAAGGCGCTGGTGCAGTTCCTGCGGCTGACGAAATGGGGTGATGCCGAGCAGCCGCTCGATATTCTGCTGGTGGATCTGCCGCCGGGCACGGGAGATGTGACCTTGAGCCTTGCCCAGAACGCACCGCTTCATGGACTTATACTCGTCACCACGCCGCAGGAGATCGCGGTCATTGATGCGGATAAATGCGCGAGTGCATTCCATAAGCTTCATGTGCCGTTGCTGGGTATCGTGGAGAACATGAGTTACTTCCTCGACTCTGCTGGTGCGCCGCATCATCTGTTCGGTAAAGGTGGTGGTGAGAAGCTGGCTGAGAAGTATGGCAGCCCGCTGTTAGGCCAGGTCCCACTCGACGCGACCATTGGCGTGTGCGCGGATGAAGGGCGCAATTTTGTTACGGAATATGTGGATTCTATGGCCGCGAAACTTTACCGCGAGATCGCTGAAAGCATACTCAACTAAAAATTCATCTGGCGGATGTCGGTCATACCGGTCTGGCCGTAGTCATTGGGTGTGGCGGCATGTGTCGTCGGATGGTAAGGCTGTGGTGATTGTGCACTGTTGGCAGGTTGTTGCGGCACAAAGACTGGTTCTGCGTAAAAGTTACCGCTCAATTGTTGCGCTTGGGGAGCGGTTTGGGGCGGTGTGTAAGCCTGCTCGGCATATTCCTGTGCTAACACTGGGGAAGCGGCGAGAAGAATTAAGACGATGAGGGGGCTCTGACGCATGGGCAATGCATAGCATGGTGCAGTGCAACATGTCCAGCGTTTTGTTGCGGTGCACAAATATAGGCGAGTTGCCTAGAAAATAGGCAATCTTGGTGCGAAATGCATTACGCTAATGCTTGTAATTCAGCACCTTACTTTTTACCACCATGTTGTCCATCAGCGCCAGCATGACGCCGGAAGCGACGAAGACGGCATGGATAATAACCATCCAGAAGATATGGTTCTCATCATATTTGCCGATATCCATGAACACTTTCAGGAGGTGGATTCCTGAAATCGCGACAATGGAGGCGATGAGCTTGATCTTGAGGCCGGTAAAGTCGACCTTACCCTTCCAGCTCAACTGGTCCTCCTGATCGCCGACATCAATTTTGCTCACGAAATTTTCATAGCCCGAGAAGATGACGATGATCATCAGGTTGCCTGCTAGCGAGATGTCGATGAGTGACAGGCAGGCAAGAATCGCATCCTGTGCCTGCATGGTGGTGACATGTTCGATGAGGTGGAACAGTTCCTGCGCGAAGGTGACCAGCAGCGTCGCCAAAGCCCCGATGAGGCCGAGATAGAACGGTGCCAGCAGCCAGCGACTGCAGAAAAGTCCGCGCTCAATTAGTTTTTCCATACGATTAACCTAACGTTGCAGTCAATTCATCCCATTCACGCTTCGTGAGACCGCTGGTCTCCTGCGTGACTTTCTCGCCCGCGATCATGCGTTTGATGACACCCATGCCGGAGCGCGAGAGGCGCGTGCCGTGGAGGCGATGCTCCTCGAACGCTTCGTGCGCGAAAGGCACCCATTGTTTCACGATATCGATGATAGCATCGGCATAGACGCGGATCTCGTATTGCGCGTGGGGGTCGGCGCGTAGCATCAGGAAATGCATGAGGTTATGCAGATCTATCTTCCAATACCATTGGGTGTAGTAGTTCACCGTCAGGTTCATGCGCGCCAGTTCGCGGGCGATGCCGGATTTAGATTCGTCAATCACTGCGCCGGTAGCGTCGGTGTTCATCAGTTCTTCGTAATGGGCGTAGGTCTGTTCGGAATCGCCCTTGATGATCTCGAGCACGCGGGCGGTCTCGGCGGCGGAGAGTTCATCCGTACCACGGCCCTGATGGTTCTTCTTCGATTGCGGGTTGAGCTGGCTCGCATCCGGCACATAAAACTCTTTGTCTAGGATGGAGTAGCGCGCGGAGTACTCGTTCACGTTCGCGGTGCGGTGGCGGATCCATTGGCGGGCGACGAAAATGGGAAGCTTCACATGCAATTTCAGTTCGCACATCTCGAACGGGCTCGAATGCCAGTGACGCATGAGGTAGTTGATGAGGCCCTTGTCCTGGCTCACCTGCTTGGTGCCGCGGCCATAGGAGACGCGGGCGGCCTGCACAATGGCGGCGTCGTCCCCCATGTAATCGATGACGCGGACGAAACCGTGGTCGAGCACGGGGATTGGGTCATAGAGGATTTTTTCGAGGGCGGGGGATGTCGCGCGTTTCGTCTGGAAGGTTTCGTCCATCGCTTCCATTTTGGTCTCTTTCATCGCGGTCACCTTACTCATCGCTTCGCTCCTTCATTGAAGGGGGCTTGCCCCCTACGCTTCGCTGACCCCTGCCCTTCGGGCTCGCCATGGAAGGCTACACACGGACAATCATCACGGTTTTATTAGGGGCATGCTAGCCATTTCACGTCATCGCGCAAGTGTGGCGTAAGGATTATTAACACGAGCAGGAAAGCTTAACCGCCAACCGGTTGCAGGATACCAGCGTTAGTAAGGCTTGCCGGAAGCGTACCTTCTGGGCGCTGCAGCGCACCGATGGTGGTCTGGTTGACACTGGCAAAGCCGCTGCCCAGATTGAGGGCTGTCAGTTCCGGTTTGCTACCGAGGCGGCCGCGCGCCGTAGCCATACGCGCCTGTTCCTTAACGGCTTCGAGGCCGGCAATGGTCTCAGCGTTGGTCAATGGCTTCACGTTCGAGTTATCTTTCCAATCATCGCGGGCGGGCGATTTCTGCGGGGCCGAAGGCGTTGGTTGTGGTTGTGTCTGCACTGGTGTGGCATCCGGCTTCGCACTCCCTGCCTTGGCGGCGAGTTCTTTTTCGTGTGCACTGTCGGCGAACCATTTGTAGCCTGCTGCGGCAGCACCACTCACGGTCAGTGCGGCCATGGTCAGCGGAACAGTGACGGGCGCACCCACGACATACGCGAGCGCTGCTGTGCCTGCGACACCGGTACCGATGATGGTCGCGGCCCAGCTGTTGGTCTTGACCTTGTGTGCATCCCCGGTCGAAATACCAGCCACTGTATCGAAGCCGATGATTAACGGTTCAACCCATGGGATGCTACGGGCAACGAAGCCTGCAGGAGCTGTAACGGAAGCCCCGGCAGCCTTACCCAATGTGGACAGGGTGGATGGTGCATCCTTGGCAACTTCGACAGCGGCGACTGCACCACGGCTCATGAGTTCCGTGAATTTCTCTGCGGCAGCGCCCGGGATGCTGCCGACCAAGCGGCCAAATTGGCGAGGTAAGTTCCATCCTTTCTCGATCAGGTTGGCGCCTTTGACTTCCGCTTGCGCTTTCTTAGCGAATTCGCTGGCATCGGCGGCGCGGGCAGCGGCCTTCTGTTTAAGCTTCTCGGCTTCTTCTTTCAGCTCAGCGAGTTCGTTCTTCATGGCAGAGAGTTGCTCGGGCGTCTTACGAGTCAATTGCCAACGCGAGGTTTTCGGGCCCGCTTCTTCCGCTGTCGCGATTTTCTTGGCGAGGTCGTTCTCTTTACCGGCAGCGGCAGCGGCGCGCGTTCCGGGGCCGGCGGCATACCCTTCAACAAACCCTTCCGCCGCACCACGGATAACCTGGCCAGCCAATCCCGTACCGACCGTCGCAGAGGCAACTTTGCCGCTGGTGTCGAGGCCACCGAAAATGCCCTTAGCTTCATCCGTCGCGGCGGTACCTGCTTTGGCTTTGGCATCCTTCAGGGCTTCCAGCTTATCGGGAGCAGCGACGATGGGGTTACCTTTATCATCCTTCGCGGCGCTTGGCACCGTTGGCACTGGCGAGTCCGCGCCTGGGGGTTTGATGGCAATATCTTGCCCAGCACGGTTCTGGCCGGTGCTCGGTTCGGTAAGGTAGCTGCCCATCGCCGGGTAATCGATGCCGTTGCGCTGGCCAAGTTTGGTCATCTCCTCGCGCACCGTCTTCACATCAGCTTCAGCGAATTGGCGATTCACGTTCTCGACGAAGCTGCGGTTCGGATTGGAGCCGAACGCATCCGCCATGAATTTCGCGGTGAAGGGTAAATACTGAGCGATCAAGTCACCAATGGTCGAGAGGCCAGCTTTGGCGACGGCCCAGAAGCTGCCGAAACTGCTGATGCTGGTGGCAAAGATGCCTTTATCGCTTCGCTCGACTGCACGCGCCTGCATGACGCTGGCGTAGGAAGTGCCGATTTCTTTTGCCTTCTCAGGCGTCATATCGTTCAGGATCACTTTGGCCTGGTTGTAGAATTCGCCTAGCGCGGTACTGGTAATAGTCAGCGGCGAGAGAGCAATATCGGCACCTTTACCGGCAGCACCGACCCAGCCACCGACAGCGCCCGCCGTATCGGCCGTGGATTTCGCGGCGGATAATATACCCGTCGGGTCGTTACGGCGCAGGAAGGCGAGCGCGGCTTTGCCTTGCGTGCCGATGCCATCGAGCGCTTCGCTGATCTCCTTGCCCGATTGCGACTTGGCGACGCGGTCGATAAAGTCCTGTTGCAGTTTAGGATCGTTCAGTTTGAGAATATCCGGATAGGCGATGACCAGTGCGGCAACGCGGTCCGCGATGTCCTTGTGACGAGCGTTGAGTTCGCGGTAACCGTAACGCAGTGCAAGGCTTTGTGCTGCATCGGGCTGGGCGACAGCGGTGGTCGGTTGGTCTGCCATATGAATCTCCTAGGCTTCACCCTAACAAAGTTTCGTGACAGTTTGATGACACCGCGCGGATTTAATTGTGACAATTGTGCGTAAGTGGGTGGGCGCACCTAGTTGTTGAATGGCGGCTTCGCCGCAGGGGGAATTAGCATTCCCCCGCTACGCTCCATCTCGTCGCGCTTACGCGCTACGCAGTCTGCCGCATTGCCTATTCATTTTTTTTAAGGCGCGCCTTTTGGCCGCGCGTAGCGAGGATGGCCCGAGCGAGCCGGAGCGCAGTGAACGAGGGGAGGGAGCGGAGCGATGGGGGGCTCGCTCCCTCGCGCGAAGCGCCACCAAAAAGGCGTGAGCGGCCTTGCATAACCCAATCATTTGGCCTATGTTGGCAACGTCGCTTCGGCGGCTATGGTGATAAACGTATCGCGGAATAGTCAGATTGGACCCGGGGGCAGAGCCCGGCGGCTCCACCAAGATTTGGTGAAATGGTAACAACCGTGGGATTCCTCACAAGCCATCAGCCTGCGCTTCGGATTCTTTGGAATTTGAAGCACTTCTACGGGGCCGAATTAGCATCGACAACTGCAATAAAGGCGCTGCTTTTGCCGGGGGTGATCTCCCCTGATCGGATCAATTTCTAAGTGCAAACGACAACGTAGCACTCGTTGCAGCTAACGACAACAACGTCGTAGCAGCCCGTCTCGCCGCTTAGTGTGGCTTGACGAGCTCTAGCTCGTAAACGCGGCCCGGGGGGAGCCGGGCAACAGAATCCCCCCACCTAGCGCGGCCACGAAGTATGGCCACGCGGTTTTTTGATTGGCGACTTCGTCGCATAGGGCTTCCCGCCCCCGCTATCGCTCCCCCTCACTTCGCGGCTCGCGCTTATGCGCTACACACTGATAAGTAGTGGTTATTCATTTTTTCAATGTTCTCTTGTTATCTGTGCGTAGCCTTCCATGGCGAGCCCGCAGGGAGGGGCTCAGCGAAGCGTAGGGGACGATGCCCCCTTCAGGCGCTCCAGCGCTCACTAATGCCGCGTTGCCGTACCGTTATTTAACTCGACTCTGCGCGCGCGGCCATGTATAAGGTGCTTTATGACTGATACCATCGACTATCCAGGTTTGATCGACTCGGCCATGCGCAACGTGGTCAAGGAAGCCCTTGTCCATATCGACAAGTTCGGGCTGCCGGGCGAACATCATTTCTTCATTTCGTTCCAGACGAATTTCCCGGGTGTGAGCATCTCGCCGCAGCTGAAAGCGCGCTATCCTGAGGAAATCACCATCGTGGTGCAGCATCAATTCTGGGATTTGAAAATCACCGACAAGCAATTCTCGATCATGCTTTCGTTCAATAACATCCCGGAAAAACTCGTGGTGCCATTCGATGCGCTGACGGCGTTCGCGGATCCATCGATTAAGTTCGGGTTGCAGTTCCACGGCAAGCAAGTGCAATCCGCTGCGGGCATTGAAGAAGCGGTCGCTTGCCCTGCAACGGGTCGTACCGGTAACGAGAAGCCGCCAATGGCGGCGTTCGAGGAAGAATTGCCGACCGAAGAGACTGAAGCCGCGAATGACGAGAAGGTCATTTCGCTCGAGGCGTTCCGCAAGCGCTAGACGGCAGGGCCACGACCTGCCGTATTTCCTTTTTTGTCTTTGGTCATGGTGTAGCGAATGTTCTCCACCTCGCTCAGCCCTTTTTCATAATCTATAACATTTTCCTTGGTGTGCCCAAGTGCTGTGATGAGTTCTTCATTCAGCTTTTTTACCATGTCCTCAAGGTCAATGGCGGCAATATGGACTGTACGTTCATTGTAGTTGCGGTCGAAGTATTTCAAATCCGTTGAATGATTGATCGGGCCGGTTGCGCCTGCCGAGGGGCCTTCCTCCCGTATTATGACTGTGATCTTGCCAGGGTTTTGTTCGCGCAAGCCTTTGTATAAACGGTCCTTAACTGCTTCCTTAAAAAAAACGAGGCGGGCGCCGCGCATTATTTCTCGGATTTTACCAGGGTCCTTCTGGATAACCTCAGGAGGGTAATTCTGGATAAACCGTGCGGCAGCCAGCAACCCACGGGGCAACTCGCGCTTTTCGTCTGCAAATACACGCATGTAATCTTCATCCATACTCTTAGTATAGCCCAATTATCCGGAATTCTATATTACAATATTAAGAAATTTTCTTACGCGGGTTTCGGGTAGCCAGAATGGCGTAATTCTGTATCATCCTACCATGACGATGGCCTTTCTCCTACCTTTTGCAAAAGCCGCTGCTGACGAAGGCGAAGTGCCGATTGCGGCTGCCATCCTCGGGCCGGATGGGGCGGTCCTCGCAACGGCGCATAACGAGGTGGAATTGCATGGTGATGCGACAGCGCATGCAGAGCTGCTCGCTATCCGCGCGGCATCCGAGAAACTCGGACAGAAATACCTGACGGGTTGCACGCTAGTGGTGACGCTCGAGCCTTGCGCGATGTGTGCGCAGGCGGCGTCGCTGGCGAAGATCGGCAAAATCATCTTCGGCGCCTATGACGCCAAAGGCGGCGGGGTGGAGCATGGGGCTCGGGTGTTCAGCCACCCCACTTGTCACCATGCGCCAGAAGTCATCGGCGGGGTGATGGAAGCCGAATGCGGCGCGTTGCTGCGGGAATTCTTCGCGGGGAAACGCTAGCGTTTTTTTCCGCCGCCTAGGGCGGAGCCCAGTATTCTCTGCGCCATTTGGTCGGCGAACTGGTCGTAGAAATCCTTGAGCAGCGCATTATCGGGGTGGGCGCGGTCTGCGTTGGCCAGCATCAGGCTTATTTCGAGTCCCGCAGCGCGTTTGCCTTCGTTGATATAATGCACCACCCGTATCGGCGTTAGCGGCAGGTTTTCCTTCCCTTGGAACGGTTTGGCAAAAATATTCGAGAAGGTATCGAGGATGGTGAAATAGTGATCGCTCAGCACACCGAGTATTTCGGCATCGGTGCTTTGATCGCGATAGTTCGCAAGGTAGCGAATCAATTCGGGCATGATGTGGCTTGGCTGCTCCGGGCGCATATCATTTTCCTCGTGTGCGGACAGGAGGCGACAATGCCTTGAGCGCTTCGGTCCGTTCGTGCTGGCTGACATCATCATAAAGCATCTGCAGCAATTCCTCACCCCGCGGAGATACTTCAAGGTACTCGAAGAACATCCTATCTTCTATCAAATGCTGCCTGCTGTCTTTTAGGCGGGCATCGAAATCACCTAATGTTTCCGCGAAGCCCTTGCCGGAATAGCTACCCATCCAGCATTCCTTCAGGCAGCCGCCGAACAGGTCGTTGATCTCTTCAAGGTAACCCAACATCCGCTTGCGGTCGATCTCGGGTAAGTCACTGCGGATGAAGCCTTCGATTAGCTCGCTCATGTAATCGCATGTTCGCGCATAACATTGAAGAAGCTGCCCGTCAGTGGTTCGTTGGTCGCCAACTCACGTGTTTTTCTCACTTGGCCAACATGGTATTTCGTCATTGCAGCATCATGGGTTTAAATTTTTTTGGATTCAAAACCTTGCACAACTGCTGTCTCAACGCGATTTGCTATCTGACCACAGGCGTTAATTATCATAGGAACAACTTCTTCACCAATCGCAATGCCATTGGTTTTCACCTGCTCGATGAATTGGTTTTGCGCTATTGCAAAGCGTTCGCGCAAATCCGTCAGCGTGCGCGGAAAAGGTTCCTCTTTTTTTATATCCATTAAAGCGCAGGACATGGATGTAGAATACTCGGATGAAAGCCGCAGAAACATGGATTGGTGCATATCCAAGTAGCCTTCCTCTTGGTAACGGCTTAATTCCTCACGCAACATCTCGGGCATTTCCTTCAAGGCCTGTGTAGCAGCATTCATCTGTGGTGTGTTCAGCAGCACTTCTTCCATTGGTACCTTGCGAGCGGCTTCAACATGGGTGCGGCGGTTACGGATTTTTTTCATGGTGGCCTTTCGTATGCTTGCCAAAACTGCTGGAAGCGCTACTTATAACAGCCAATCATTACAGTTTTATGAAGGAAACGCACTATGTCGGTACAGTATGTCTATGTCATGAAAGGCCTGAGCAAGGCCTATCCGGGTGGCAAAAAAGTATTAAATGACATTTGGTTATCGTTCTTCCCGGGGGCGAAGATCGGGATCGTGGGGCATAACGGCTCCGGGAAATCGACGCTTTTGCGCATCATGGCGGGGCAGGACACGGAGTTCAACGGTGAGGCCTGGGCGGCAGATGGTCTTAAGGTCGGGTTCCTCGAACAAGAGCCGAAGCTCGATAATTCTAAGACCGTGCTCGGCAATGTGATGGATGGGCTGAAGGAAAAACAGGCGATTGTTGATCGCTACAACGCGGTCATGGCGGATTATAACGACGATGTTGCGGATGAAGCCGCAAAGCTGCAAGACCAGATGGATACGCTTGGCCTGTGGGACCTTGAGCGCGAGGCGGAAGTGGCGATGGATGCACTGCGCTGCCCAGCGGGGGAGTCGAGTGTCGAAAAACTCTCCGGCGGCGAGAAGCGCCGTGTGGCGCTCGCGCGCCTGCTTTTAAGCAAGCCGGATATGTTATTGCTCGATGAGCCGACGAACCATCTGGATGCCGAATCCGTCGCGTGGCTCGAGAATTTCCTCACTCATTATCCGGGTACGGTGGTGATGGTCACCCATGACCGTTACTTCCTCGACAATATCACGAAGTGGACACTTGAGCTCGATCGTGGCGAGGGCAAACCGTTCGAGGGCAATTACTCCGCATGGCTCGAGCAGAAAGCCAAATCGATGAAGCATGAGGAGAATGAAGAATCCGCGCGCAAGAAGGCGATGGACCGTGAGTTGGAATGGGTGCGTTCGTCGCCCAAGGCGCGGCAGGCGAAATCGAAAGCACGCCTCAAGGCCTACGATGAAATGGTCTCGAAACAGCAGGACAAGCGCACGGATACGGCGCAGATCATTATCCCCGCCCCGCCGCGGTTGGGTGCCAATGTCATCGATGTCGAAGGCCTCAAAAAAGGCTTTGGCGACAAGCTACTTATCGACGGGTTGAATTTCTCGCTGCCGCCCGGCGGCATCGTTGGCATCATCGGCCCGAACGGGGCGGGCAAGACGACGCTGTTCCGCATGATTACGGGTAGCGAGCAACCTGACTCCGGCACGTTCAAAGTGGGTGAGACGGTGAAGCTCGGTTATGTCGATCAGTCGCGCGATGCGCTGGATGATAAAAAGACCGTGTGGGAGGAGATCTCGGGGGGCACGGACATCATCGAGCTTGGTAAGATCACCATGAAATCCCGCGCGTATTGTTCAAGCTTTAACTTCAAGGGTTCCGACCAGCAGAAAAAAGTCGGCAGCCTCTCGGGTGGGGAGCGCAACCGGGTGCATCTGGCAAAAATGCTCAAGTCCGGCGCGAATGTGCTGCTACTTGATGAGCCGACCAACGATCTCGATATCGAGACGCTGCGCGCGCTGGAGGAGGCGCTCGAGGAGTTCGCGGGTTGTGCGGTCATCATCAGCCATGACCGGTTCTTCCTCGATCGTATCGCGACCCATATCCTTGCCTTCGAGGGCGACAGCCATGTTGAGTGGTTCGAGGGCAACTACGCCGATTACGAAGAGGATAAGAAAAAGCGTCTCGGCGAGGCTGCGGTGCAGCCAAAACGTATACGATACAAGAGCTTGCTGGCGGCATAGTCCTTGTTATTGCTTGCGGTTCGTGGTATAGTCGGCCTCTTCAACGGAGTGTTCATGGCCCGTTGCACGCACGCATTCAGCCTTGTGGAACTTGCATCGTCCTGGTCATTATCGGCCTATTGGTCGGTGGCATCTTGATGGGTCGTCAGCTTATCCGCGCGTCCGAGATACGCTCGGTCATCACCGATTCACAGTGGTATGCTAGCAGCTTCTGGGCCTCAGCAGTGAATGGCGATGGCAATGGTCGCGTTACGCGGCTTGCTGGGGGTGGTCCATTCTCAGGTCATTACTGGATGGCGAATGGTGGGTTCAGGGCCGATGAGGTCTGGGGTACCGATAAAAAACTTGATGGCGGCCTGCGGTTTATCGGTGCGGTAACAACGAGCGATGCAGCATATACTACCACCGTCGGCAATGTCTGCACCGTGTTTTTTAAATTGCCGTCATCGCAATAACTGCTTTGCGCATTGAGCTGAAGGCTAGGCGCGTTGCGTTGTCATTCTTTGTGGCAGTTAAAACTACTTCTTGCCAGCGACCTGGTTCTTCAGCGCGGTGATGAGGCCATCGACACCTTTGTTTTCAACGATGCCGTTGAATTCCGAACGCTGGGTGGTGAGCAGGCTGACACCCTCGACCGCGATGTCGACGATCTTGAAGCTGCCTTCGCCCTTCAGGTGATAATCAACATTCACTGATTGCCCGTTGGGATCATTGATCTCCATGGTTACGACGGTCTGCTCGCCTTCGGCGCGGGCATTCTTGAGCGTGTAGGTCTGGCCGGAATATTTGGTCAGTTTGCCTGCGTAGTTTTTGAGGATGAAGGGCTTGTAAGCCGCTACATAATCCTGCTGCTGCTGCGGGGTTGCGGTACGCCAGTGCTTGCCTAGTACAAATTTCGCCACGAAATCGATGTCCACCTTGTCACTGAACAGGGCCTCGATCTTTTCCTGCTTGTCACCCTTGCTGAGGTTCGTATCCTTAACGAGGGCTAATACTTGCGTCGCTACCGTGTCGATAAAGCTCTTGGCGGCAGCGGAGTTGGCGGCAGACGCGGCACTGCTAACAACAAGGCTAGCTGCCAGCATTGCGGACAGAAGGAAACGTTTCATTCGGAGAACTCCTAAAGCTCAGGCTTATCGCTATGCACGTTCTTGATCTGTGCAGCGCGATGTTGCTCGTAGATGCTCTTGAAGCTGGCATAGGGATCGAGTGACGAGGAATAGATGTCGTCAATCGGATCGAGGTAGCGCTCACGTGCTACAATCCCTTGTCCGGCGCGCACGCCATACAATGTCCAGTCCGTACCGTCCTGGCGCAAGGCGTAATTGACCGGATCCATGAACCAATCCGCAACCATACCACTTGTGTCGCGCAGGTTCGATGGGCCGAAGATCGGCAATACGATGTACGGGCCGGAACCGACACCCCAGACAGCGAGCGTCTGACCGAAATCTTCCTTGCGTGGCATCAGCCCAGCGGTAGCGGCGACATCATGCATCCCACCAAGACCCACGGTCGAGTTAATGAGGAAGCGCCAGAAATTCGTCATCCCTTGATTGAAGTCCCCTTGCAGAAAGGAATTCACCATGCTGATGGGTTCGTAAAGGTTGTCCGACACGTTGCCGATGCGCCAGCGTACGGCGTCTGGCGTCACGTAGCGATAGCCTTTGGCTACCGGGCGGATGAGAACGGTATCGACCGCTTCGTTCACCGCGAACATGCCGCGGTTATATGTCTCAAGCGGGTCCGCCGAGTTTTTGGTACTGCAGGCGGTAACCAACAGCAGCATGGCTGCGGCCGGGAGCAGTTTCTTCGACACAAAAGCGATCATACAATCTCTTCCTAAACTAAAATTCGGTGCGCAGCCACTAGCGCACTTCTAAGTTCGATACTAGTGCTAAACAATAAATAAAAGGTTACTATCCCGAACTATAATCTTTAGGGGGGTTATCGACAGGTTTGGCGATTTGGCTTTTGTTTTCTGCCAATTTCTGGCAATGGGGATGGCAATGGGTGGCTGATGCTTTCTTACCGCCTGTTGCAGTTTTACCACAGGAGTTGCCGAGACGCATGACCCTAGCTCCCACCCCAATGCTACCGTCCACTGCTGCCTTGTTACAACAGCTGCGTGAGCTTTATGGTAAATCGGCACCAGCGGTGTCGTTCGAATTCTTTCCGCCCAAAACCGAACAGGCCGAAGCCAAACTCTGGGAAGTGATCGGGACCCTTGCACCATTGAAACCCCGGTTCGTATCCGTCACCTATGGTGCGGGTGGGTCAACGCGCGAGCGCACCCATGCCACCGTCACCCGGATCAAGCGTGAGACGGATCTCATTCCAGCGGCGCATTTGACCTGCATCAATGCAAGTCGCGAGGAAATCGAGGAGATTGCCCGCGAATATTGGGATGCTGGCGTGCGCGACATCGTCGCCCTGCGCGGAGATGTACCGGCGGGACAAACGCCCATCACCCCGGCGGATGGGTTTGCCTATGCGGACAGTCTGGTCGCGGGCCTGAAGAAAATCGCCGATTTCACTATTTCGGTAGCGGCCTATCCCGAATCCCACCCCGAGGCGCGCTCGGCGGATGATGATATTGACCATCTCAAGCGCAAGCTTGATGCGGGGGCGTCGCGGGCCATTACGCAATTCTTCTTTGATGTAGATGTGTATCTGCGGTTTGTCGAGCGGGCGCGGGCGCGCGGAATCACGGCGGAAATCATTCCGGGTATTCTTCCCGTTACCAATGTGTCGCAGCTGAAAAAATTTGCGGGTATGTGCGGAACGAATGTGCCACACTGGCTTGCGACATTGTTTGAGGGGCTGGATGAGAATCCCGACTTACGTCACTCAATCGCAGCGATGGTGGCCGCCGAACAATGCCGCATGCTAATGCTGGCGGGCGTGGATAATTTCCACTTCTATACACTGAACCGCGCCGAACTCACGCAGGCGATCTGTCACATTCTCGGGATTCGTTCGGCCTAGCGATCATCACCCTTAATCAGCTTCACCACCACACGGCGGTTCAAGTCCTGATTTACGGGAATCGGCGTGCCCGCGGCGTCGCGATTGGGAGCCTTAGGTGCGGTTGACCCGCGACCGATGGCTTTGAGTTTATCGGCCGGGAACCCTTTACTGACGAGGAAGCGTACGACGTTGGCAGCACGGGCGGCGGAGAGTTCCCAGTTGCTCGGATATTGCTGTGAGCTCACCACCGAATCATCCGTATGTCCTTCGACCTCAATCATCACGTCGGACTTCGCGACCGGTAATACTTGTTTGGCGATGAGTTCGAGCATCGGCAGAGCCTCAGGACTGAATTTTGCGGAGCCCGGCAGGAAGAACGAGCCCGAAGAAAGCTCGACATCAATGCCGCGGGGGTTTTCGCTCGCGGCGATGAATTTGTCGAACCCGCTAGCGCCGAGCGACATGACCAGCTGCTTCTTGATCTTCTCGTAGGGGTCTTCGGTCGGGATGGCGTCGTTATAGAAACCCTGTTCGCGCAGAGCCTGGGCGACGACCTTGAACTGCGTCATGTCCGGCGAGGACATGGCAAAGAGCAGGACGAAGAAGCACATCAGCAGGACGCACATGTCGGCGAAGGTGATGAGCCAGCTGTCATCCTCCAACTCTTCGCGTTTGCGGTTCAGGCTCATGCCTGTGGTTCCTTCGCCGCCGCGAGTGCTGCCGCGTTTCCGCGCAATTGCTTATCAATGTTGAAATGGTTCTGCGGCTCGAGGAAGCTGTTCAGCCTATCCTGCATGTAGCGCGGGGATTTCTTCTCGGCGAGCATCACAAGTCCTTCCACCACCATCAGGCTACGGAAGCGTTCCGTCTCCTGCTTCTGCAGCAATTTGTTGGCAGCGGGGATGAAGACCATGCGGGCGAGGAAGACGCCGTAGAGTGTTGCGACGAGTGCGAGTGACATGCCACCGCCGATGGTGGCGGGCAGGTTCTTCGCACCCGAGCCCATCTGGTTCAGGATAGCGATGAGGCCGACGAGCGTTCCGATCATTCCGAAGCTCGGTGCGCTCGCGCCCATATTGCGCAGCACGGGGACGGCGGTGGTCTTGTGCTCGAAGTCGGATTCGACGGCGGTTGTCATCATCGCACGCAGTTCGGCGGGGGAATGGTTGGTGACAACGAGTTCCATGCAATAGCGGATGACCGGATCAGCGGCGGAGACGCTTTTGATTTCATTTTCCAGCGCTGGCAGGCCTTTCTGCTGGACGAGGTAGCTCCATTTGATGAGGCGCATGATCTCGGTATTCAGGCCTTCGCGGGTGGATTTGGGTTTCTTCACCATCCAGCCGATGGCCTTGAAGGCGGTGAACACGTCCTTGCTGTGGTAGCCCATGAAGGCGGCGGCGATAGAGCCGCCGAAGACGATCAGGAAGGCGTGCCATTCAAGATAAATGAGCGGATTGGATGTTGCGAGTGTAATCGCACCGACGACGAGGATCAGGCCAAAGATTACACCGAGTAAGGATGATAACGACATGCAGACCTTTTGCTAAAGCGATTCTGCCGACCATACTGTATTTTTGAACATTCGCCAATAAAAGCCGCGCGCATGTCAGTTTCGCGTTACATTTTCACGCAGTGTGGTTAGGATGTCAGCGTACATTCACTTACCAGCGCTGGCATTATGACCCCCCTCATCGGCTTTACCCTCGATTACGAAGAAAGCGGCGGCTACAGCAAGTATCCGTGGTATGCGCTGCGGGATAATTATACCCACTCGGTCGCCAAACATGGCGGCGCGCCGGTGGCGTTGCCGCATGAAGTTGGCATGGTCGAAATCTATCTCGACATGCTGCAGGGGCTTGTCATCACCGGCGGGAATTTCGATGTGCCGCCGGAGATGTATGGCGAGAAAACCTCCAGCGATAAGGTCAGCACCAAGCCGCGTCGCAGCCAGTTTGAATGGGCGATCACGGAAGGCGCGCTCAAGCGAAACATGCCCATCCTCGGCATTTGCGGCGGGCAGCAATTGCTGAATGTCATCCTTGGCGGCACGCTAATCCAGCATATTCCGGATAGCATTACTAATCCCCTCGCCCATGAGCAGCCGAACCCGCGCCACGAGCCGGGGCATGAGGTGGCCATCATCGCGAATACGCTGCTTTATAAGATCGTTGGGTCGGCCACCTTGGCGGTGAACAGTGCGCACCATCAGGCGGTAGCGAAAACCGCGGAGGGCGTTATTGTCAATGCCCGTGCGGGGGATGGGGTGATTGAGGGCATCGAATACCCGGCCCATCCGTTCTGCCTTGGGGTGCAATGGCACCCGGAATTCTCAATTACCAAGGCGGATGACAAAATCTTCGCGGCGTTCATCGAGGCGGCGCGTGTCTACGGAAACTAAGCCCGAACGCATCGCGAAATTCATGGCATCGGCGGGGCTTTGCTCGCGGCGGGATGCGGAGCGGTGGATCGCGGCGGGGCGCGTCGTCGTCAATGGGAATACGCTCGACACGCCCGCGACGCTCGTTGGGCCGGATGATGATGTGCTGGTCGATGGCAAGCGCATCAGGCACGCGGTGCCAGCGCCGCGATTATTTGTGTATCACAAGCCGGCGGGGTTGGTGACTTCTCACCGCGACGAGAAGGGGCGGGCGACGGTGTTCGATCATTTACCGAAGGATTTGCCACGGGTGATTTCCGTCGGGCGGCTGGACCTTGATAGCGAGGGGCTGCTGCTGCTCACTACCAGCGGTGCGCTGGCGCGGGCGATGGAGTTGCCATCCAACGCGCAGGAACGCACCTACCGCGTGCGTATCCGGGGGACACCGATGGAAACGCATTATGCCCAACTGGAGCGGGGCGTGATTGTTGACGATGTCAAGTATCAGCCGATCGAGGTCACAGCCGAACGTGAAAAAGATGGTCGTAACCAATGGCTTAGATTAACCCTGCGCGAGGGCAAGAACCGGGAGATACGCCGCATCTTCGAGTATTTCGACCTGCCGGTGAGCCGGTTGATCCGGATACAGTATGGGGATTTTCACCTCGATGACCTTGCGCCGGAAGAAGTTGCGGAAGTGCCGCGAGCGGATGTGGAGCGGCTGATGGACCGGCTGGGTGTGACAAGTTAGAATTTGTTGGGTTCTTCATTGTTTCCTTACAGCTTTGCATCTATCCGACTTCTGTGCTATGTTGCGACGCACAATGTTTAAGTGGTTGAAATAGACCCCTATTCTGTGCTATCAGGGCATTTAACGAAATCTTCAACCTTCGCTGTTATTCTCAAGGATACGACCATGGTGAAATCGACAGAAAAACCCCGCGCTACGTCACCCAAGCGCACCGAAGGAAGAGACGACTTAATGGCTACGATGTTCGAGAATGCCGGTTTGTATTCACTCAAGGAAATGCAGAATGCCGGTCTTGCCCCTACCCGCATGATGGCGAATGCCGCGAAAATGATGTTCAGCAACCCGATGAACCCGATGTCCTACACGGGTGTGGGGCGCCAGATGGCCGCCGCCGGGGAACTGGTCGAGCGGATCACGCAGTCGTACCCTAAGCCTGATTTCAATATCAAATTCACGCAAGTGGATGGCAAGCATGTCGATGTGTGGGAAGAAGTGCGGGTCGATAAACCGTTCTGCAAATTACTGCGCTTCAAACGCGATACCAAGGTCAAGCAGCCGAAATTACTGATCGTGGCACCTATGTCGGGTCATTACGCGACGCTGCTGCGCGGCACGGTCGAGGCGTTGCTGCCGCACCATGACGTGTATATCACCGACTGGCAGAATGCGCGCGATATCCCGCTCTACAAGGGCACGTTCGACCTCAATACCTATATCGATTACATCATCGAGTTCCTCGAGCATATGGGCCCGGACTGCCACACGATGGCGGTGTGCCAGCCGTCAGTGCCATTGCTTGCTGCGGTCGCACTGATGAACGAGACGAAGCATAAATGCATGCCGAAAACCATGACGCTGATGGGTGGCCCGGTCGATACCCGCAAAGCGCCGACCAAGGTAAACCAGTTCTCGCAAGACCACCCGATGGAGTGGTTCGAGAGCAACGTTATCACCCGCGTGCCGCTCAATTATCCGGGTTTTGCGCGCCGGGTGTATCCGGGGTTCCTGCAGCTCGCGGGCTTCATGAGCATGAATTTCGAGCGCCATGCGGATGCGCATAAGAAACTGTTTAATGACATCACCAAAGGTGATGGCGAGGCGGCACAGGCACACCGTGTGTTCTACGATGAATATCTCGCGGTCGCGGATTTGCCTGCGGAATTCTACCTGCAGACCATCGAGGAAGTGTTCCATAAACACTCTCTGCCGGACGGGCAATTCTACCATTACGACCAGCGCGTGCGGCCGGATGCCATTACCAAGACGGCGATCCTTGCCATCGAAGGTGAGCTCGATGATATCTCAGGTCTCGGGCAGACCAAGGCAGCGCTTGATATCGCCACGCATCTTACGGATTCGAAAAAGAAATACCATATGGCCGTCGGTGTCGGGCATTACGGTATCTTCAACGGCCGCAAATGGCGCGAGCAGATTCGCCCTGTGATTACAGGGTGGATTGAGAAGCATAGCGGTTAACTGGAGCACTGCATGGCTGAGGAACGTAAAGTCCTTGGTAGTTATACCAAAGCAACTAAGTAACATTACAATGTAAGTATGGGAAATTGGTGAGGG
>JBMOIY010000015.1:0-28642 GCA_049317085.1 Rickettsiales bacterium
TCCGTGAAGGCGGCCGTACCGTCGGTGCAGGCGTCGTCGCGAAGGTGTTGGCGTAAACAAGTAAATTAGACAAACGAAGTTAGAGGGCAATATGGCCACGATGATGAATCAAAAAATCCGCATTCGCCTTCAAGCGTATGACCACGCGGTGCTTGACCATTCCGCGAAGGAAATCGTCAACACGGCGAAGCGTACGGGTGCGCAGGTGATGGGTCCTATCCCCATGCCACGTCGCATTGAGCGCTTCACGGTGAACCGTTCACCACACATTGATAAGAAGTCGCGCGAGCAGTTCGAGATCCGTACGCACAAGCGTCTTATCGACATCGTCGAGCCGACCCCACAGACCGTGGATGCGCTCGGCAAACTCGATCTCGCATCGGGCGTCGAAGTTGAAATCACCGTTCTGAACGCGGCGTAGGGAGAGAATCATGAGCATGCGTACTGGTGTAATTGCAAACAAACTCGGGATGACCCGCATCTATGACGAATTCGGTCGTAGCGTGCCTGTCACCGTGCTGCAGCTTGATAATGTTCAGGTGACGGCGCAGAAGACCAGTGCCAAGGATGGCTACACGGCTGTTCAGGTGGGCGCTGGTAAAGCCAAGGCCCACCGCGTTGCGAAAGCGCAAAAAGCGGTGTTCGCCAAGAACAACATCGAAGCCAAGAAGAAGCTGGTTGAATTTCGCGTGGCGGAAGATGCGTTGCTTCCCGTCGGCCAAGAGATCCGTGCGGATCATTTTGTTCCCGGCCAGTATATCGATGTGATTGGTATCACGAAGGGTAAGGGTTTTGCGGGTGCGATGAAGCGCTGGAACTTCCGTGGTCTCGAAGCATCGCACGGTGTATCGGTTTCGCACCGTAGCCATGGTTCGACCGGTCAGCGTCAGGATCCGGGCCGTACATTCAAGAACAAGAAGATGGCGGGCCATCTGGGTGTTGAGCGCGTGACCATCGAGAACCTCGAGATCATCCAGATCGATGAGCCGCGTAACCTCATCCTCGTCAAGGGCTCGGTCCCGGGCGTTGATAATGCGTTGGTACGCGTCGTGGATGCACACAAGCGTGCGCGTCCGGCCGATGCGCCGTACCCGGCAGTCGTGAAAAAAGCCGCAGAAGCCAAGGCAGAGGCGCCTGAAGCAGCTGCAGAAGAAAAAGCGGAGTAAGCCATGAAACTGAATGTTGTAACCCTAGAGAATAAGGCTGCCGGTGAGCTTGAACTCGCCGACACCGTATTCGGCCTGACGCCGCGCAAGGATATCCTCCAGCGCGTCGTTGAATGGCAGCGTGCGAAAGCGCGCGCCGGTACGCACAAGACCAAGACCCGTGCCGAAGTTTCCGGTACCGGTAAGAAGCCGTTCAAACAAAAAGGTACGGGCGGCGCCCGCCAAGGTACGACCCGCGGGCCGCACCAAGAAGGCGGTGGGCGTGCGCATGGTCCGGTCGTGCGTAGCCATGAATACTCACTGACCAAAAAAGTGCGGGCTCTGGGATTGAAACATGCATTGTCGAGCAAGGCTGCCGAAGGCAAATTGTTCGTGGTTGATGCGCTCAGCCTGAAGGAAGCGAAGACGAAAACGGTCAGTGCTAACTTCAAGAAGATGGGCCTGACCAAGCCATTGTTCATCACGGGTGCTGAGGTGGATGCGAGCTTCGCAAAAGCCATCGGCAACCTGATCGGCCATGACGTGCTGCCGATCCAGGGTGCAAACGTGTACGATATCCTGCGTCACAAAGAATTGGTGCTCAGCAAGGATGCTGTTCAAGCACTGGAAGCGAGGCTGAAATGAGTCCTGTTAAAAAAGAGAAGCCTACGAAAAAGGCTGCTTCGACCGCTGCGAAACCAGCGAAAAAAGGTACAGTGATGAGCAATGCGCGTCTCTATGACGTGATCGTTCGTCCGGTTGTGACCGAGAAGACGACGGCTGCTACCGAGCAGAACAAAGTCGTGTTCCGCATTTCGCCGACCGCCAACAAGAAGGACGTGAAAGCGGCCGTTGAAGCCATTTTCAAAGTATCGGTTCTGAAAGTGAATACGATCAACGTTGAAGGTAAAGAGAAGCGCTTCCGTGGCAAAGTTGGCCATCGCAGTGATTTTCGCAAAGCCATCGTCACCTTGGCGGCGGGCAGCACCATCGATTTCGCCGCTGGCGCGAAGTAAAGGATTAAGGGGAGAAACCCATGGCACTAAAACATTTCAAACCAACGACCCCCGGCCAGCGTCAGCTCGTGCTGGTCGACCGTTCGGACCTGTACAAAGGTAAGCCGGTCAAGACGCTTGTCGAAGCAACCAGCTCGACAGGTGGTCGCAACAATGCGGGTCGCGTGACCTCGTTCCAGAAGGGCGGCGGGCACAAGAAGGCGTATCGCGTGATCGATTTCAAGCGTCGCAAGTTCGACCAACCGGCACGCGTTGAGCGTCTCGAGTACGATCCGAACCGTTCGGCGTTCATTGCGCTCATCCAGTACGAAGATGGCACGCAGAGCTACATCCTCGCACCGCAACGCCTCAATCAAGGTGATATGGTGGTGAGTGGTGAGCGCGCCGATATCAAGCCGGGTAACGCCATGCCGCTGGCGAACATTCCGATCGGGACCATTGTTCACAACGTGGAAATGAAACCCGGCAAAGGTGGCCAGATTGGTCGTTCGGCCGGGGCTTATGTTCAGCTGGTCGGCAAGGATTCGGGCTTCGCCCAGATCAAACTGCGCTCGGGTGAACTGCGTATGGTTCCTTCGAACTGCATGGCGACCATCGGTGCGGTATCGAACCCGGATCACCAGAACGAAGTCATCGGTAAAGCCGGTCGTAACCGTTGGAAGGGCAAGCGTCCGCATGTACGCGGTGTTGCCATGAACCCGGTCGATCACCCGCATGGTGGTGGTGAAGGTAAAACCTCGGGTGGCCGTCACCCGGTAACGCCTTGGGGCCAACCAACCAAAGGCTTCAAAACGCGTAATCCGAAACGCAAAAACAAACTCATTATCCGCACTCGCCATCAGGCGAAGGGCCGTGGGAAGTAGGGAGATTAGATATGGCACGTTCTGTTTGGAAAGGCCCGTTCATCGATGGTTATCTGCTCAAGAAAGCAGAAGCTGCGCACAAATCCAGCCGTAATACGGTCATTGCGATCTGGTCGCGCCGCAGCACCATCCTGCCGCAATTCGTCGGGCTGACGTTCGGCGTTTACAATGGCAAGAAGCATATCCCGGTTATCGTGACCGAGGAAATGATCGGCCATAAATTCGGTGAGTTCGCTCCTACCCGTGAGTTCAAGGCTCATGGCGGGAACGAAAAGAAAACCGCTGAGAAGAAGTAGGGGATAGAGCATGAGCAAACAAAAAACACCACGTAGCTTGGAGGCCAATGAAGCCAAAGCGGTGCTGCGCAACCTGCGCACCAGCCCGACCAAGCTCAACTTCGTTGCCGAGATGATTCGTGGCATGAAGGTCAGCGCTGCGCTCACCCAGCTGCAGTTCAGCAACAAGCGTATCGCGGTCGATGTGCGCAAGGCGCTGCAGTCGGCTATCGCGAATGCCGAGAACAACCATAACCTGAATGTCGATGCCCTGGTGGTCAAAGAAGCCTGGGTTGGCAAGTCGATGGTGATGAAACGTTTCCATGCCCGCGCACGCGGCCGTGGGGCACAAATCTTAAAACCGTATTCGCACCTGACGATCGTCGTGCGCGAAGCTGAAGGAGCATAATATGGGTCAGAAGATCAATCCAATCGGGCTTCGCCTCGGTATCAACAAAACCTGGGACTCGCGTTGGTTCTCGGGTGCGGACTATGCCACCAAGCTGCATGAGGACCTCAAAATCCGCAAGCATGTGAAAAAGGCCCTGAATCAGGCTGGCGTTTCTAAAGTGATCATCGAGCGCACCGGCAAGAAATGCTATGTGTCGATCCACTCGGCTCGTCCCGGTATCATCATCGGTAAAAAAGGCGCCGATATCGATAAAGTGAAAAAAGATGTCCAGAAGATGACCAAGGACGAAGTGCATGTAAATATTATCGAAATCCGTAAACCGGAGCTCGATTCGACCCTCGTGGCTGAAGGCATTGCCCAGCAGCTCGAGCGCCGCGTGGCCTTCCGCCGGGCGATGAAGCGTGCAGTACAAAGCTCGATGCGTATGGGTGCTGAAGGTATCCGTATCAACGTGTCGGGCCGCCTTGGTGGTGCTGAGATTTCGCGTATGGAATGGTACCGCGAAGGTCGGGTGCCACTTCACACCTTGCGTGCCGATGTAGATTATGGTATTGCGAGCGCCCTCACGACGTACGGTATCATCGGCGTGAAGGTGTGGATCTTCAAGGGCGAGATTCTAAAAGAGCAGGAAATTCAACGCGCTCCGAGCGCAAATGCCAACTTCGCGCAAGCGTCGTAGGTGACTAAAAACGTCAGTTAAGGAATTACGACCATGATGCAACCTAAGAAAACCAAGTACCGCAAGGCGCATAAAGGCCGCGTCTCGGGTGCTGCCAAGGGTGGGTACTCCATCAGTTACGGCGAATATGGCTTGAAAGCCATGACCCCGGAGCGTATCACCGCCCGCCAGATCGAGGCTGCGCGCCGTGCAATTTCGCGTCATGTGAAGCGCGTCGGCCGTATGTGGATCCGTATCTTCCCGGATGTGCCGATCACCCGCAAACCTGCCGAAGTACGGATGGGTTCGGGTAAAGGTTCGGTTGAGTACTGGGTAGCGCGTGTGGAAGCGGGCCGCATCATGTTCGAGATCGACGGCGTTCCAGAGTCAGTGGCACGCGAGGCGTTTGACCGCGCTTCGGCGAAGCTGCCAGTGAAAACCAAATTCATCAAACGCATCGAAGCGTAAGGGGAGATGACGATGGCCAAGGCTAAAGAAGCACATAAAGGTAAGTCGGTCGAGGAGCTGCAAGGCACCGTGGCGGATTTGAAAAAAGAACTGTTCAACCTACGCTTCCAGAAAGCGTCGGGCGAGCTGAGCAACACGTCGCGTTTCCGCGAGGCCAAGCGCGAGATCGCGCGCATCCTCACGCAACTGCGCCAAACCAAAAACGCCGCTTAAAGGACGATAGATATGCCAAAACGTATATTACAAGGTGTAGTGGTCAGCGATAAATGCGCGAAGACCGTGACCGTGAAAGTGGAGCGCAAGATCAAGCACCCGCTCTACAACAAGATCATCCGTCGTTCGAAAAAATATGCGGCACATGATGAATCCGGCTGCAAGATCGGCGATGTCGTTCGCATCATCGAAAGCAAGCCAATGAGCAAAACCAAGCGCTGGGCAGTCGTCGAGAAAATCGCCGATGCACCCGCCGCGTAGATAGAAAAGCAGGAGAGCAGATATGATCCAGATGCAAACCCGCTTGGACGTTGCCGATAACTCGGGCGCCCGTGAAGTGATGTGTATCAAGGTCCTCGGTGGTTCACACCGCAAGACCGCTTCGATCGGCGATATCATCGTCGTGTCGATCAAGAGCGCGATCCCGCGCGGTAAAGTGAAGAAGGGTGACGTGCATCGCGCCGTGATCGTTCGTACCAAGTTCGTGACCAAGCGTCAGGACGGTTCGGCGATTCGCTTCGATGGTAACGCTGCTGTTCTCGTAAGCAAACAAGGTGAGCCGATCGGCACACGTATCTTCGGGCCGGTTGCCCGCGAACTTCGCGCTAAGAAGTTCATGAAGATCGTCTCGCTCGCTCCTGAAGTACTGTAAGGATAGAGGAAGACATGGCTGCGAAAATCAAAAAAGGCGACAAAGTGGTGGTTCTCACCGGTCGCGATAAAGGCAAGACCGGTGAAGTGCTGAAGATCGTCACCGATAGCAACCGTGCGGTTGTTGCCGGTGTGAACATGATTAAGAAGCATGAGAAGCCATCGGCTGCGGGCAATGGTGGTGTGGTTTCGAAAGAAGCGGCAATCCACTTAAGCAACATTGCGCTCGTCGATCCGAAAGACGGCAAGGCTACCCGCGTTGGCTTCAAGGTCAGTAAGGATGGCAAAAAAGAACGCGTGGCGAAACGCTCCGGCGAAACGCTCAGCGCATAATTTAACAGTTAAGGAATACGACCATGGCAACCGAGAAAAAACCTGCTGCGAAGTCCGCAAAAACGGCCGCGCCGAAAGCAGAGACGAAGGCTAAGGATACGGCGAAAGGCGCTGCTCAAAAAGCAGAGAACAAAGCTGCGACCGAAGCAAAAGCCGCTGACAAGAAAGCTGCCGCTGCTGATAAAGCTGCGCCTGCGAAAGAGAAAAAAGCGCCGACCGCTGCTAAAGTGGGCCCAACGCTTGCGGGTGACGCGAAGACGCCGCGCCTGCAGCTGGTGTATGACAAAGAGATCGTTCCGGCGCTGAAAGAGAAATTCGGCTACAAAAACGTTATGGAAGTGCCGCGCCTCACCAAGATCGTTATCAATATGGGCGTGGGTGAAGCAGTGGCTGACCAGAAGCAGATCACTTCGGCGGTGGAAGAAATGACGCTGATCGCGGGCCAGAAGCCGGTCATCACCAAAGCGAAAAAAGCCGAGGCATCGTTCAAAATCCGTGCTGGTCTCCAGATCGGTTGCCGTGTGACACTGCGCAAGCAACGCATGTATGAGTTCCTCGACCGTTTCGTCACCATCGCGATGCCGCGCATCCGTGATTTCCGTGGCGTGAATCCGAAGAGCTTCGATGGCCGTGGCAACTACAATATGGGCCTCAAGGAACAGCTGATCTTCCAAGAGATCAACTATGACCGTGTCGGCACCGTGCGTGGTATGGACATCACGATCGTGACCACCGCAAAAAATGACGATGAAGCGCGCGCCCTGCTCGAGGGTTTCAGCGTTCCATTCCGCAAAGCATAAGGGAGTAAATCATGGCTAAAGTATGCATGAGAGAACGTAACGACAAGCGCAAGGGCCTGAATAAGCAGAACCGTGCGCGCCGCGCGAAACTGAAGGCGACTATCATGAACCGCGAGCTTCCGATCGAAGAGCGTTTCGCTGCGACCCAGAAGCTCGCTGAACTACCGCGTAACAGCAGCCTCGTCCGCCAGCGCAACCGCTGCGAACTGACGGGCCGCCCACGCGGGTACTACCGTAAATTCAAAATGTGCCGGAACCAACTGCGCGAGCTTGGCTCGTTCGGAATGATCCCAGGCCTCATCAAAGCAAGCTGGTAAGGGGTTTATTATGTCAAATGATCGCGTCGCCGATATGCTCTCGAGCATCCGCAATGCCTACAAGGCGCAATTGCCGCTGATCACCATGCCGTTCTCCGGCCTGCTGGTTGATATTTGCAAAGTGCTGGAAGAAGAGGGCTTCATCCGTACCCACCGCGTTACCGAAGACGGTGCGAAAAAGAACCTCGTTGTCGAACTGAAGTATATCGACGGCGAACCTGCGGTGCGCGAGCTCAAGCGCGTGTCGAAATCGGGTCTTCGCAAATACGCGAATGTTGCCCACCTGCCGAAACATTATAACGGTCTTGGGATTTCCATCCTGTCCACCAGCAAAGGCGTAATGACTGATTTCTCAGCGCGCCAGCAGCATGTGGGCGGTGAAATTCTCTGCACCGTATTCTAAGGGATTGAAGGAGTAAATTATGTCCCGCCTTGGTAAATTGCCGGTAACCATTCCGGATAAAGTCACGGTCAATGTTGGCAGCAACGCCATCACCGTGAAAGGCCCGAAGGGTGAACTGAACACCGTTATGTCCGGCGATGTCATCGTCAGCATCACGGATGGTAAGGTCTGGGTTAAGCCAGCGAATGACTCACAGCGCTCACGCGCCATGTGGGGCACCGTTCGTGCGAACGTGAAGAACCTCATCGAGGGAGTCACCACGGGTTACAAAAAGCAGCTCGATATTAACGGCGTTGGTTACCGTGCTTCCGCGCAAGGGCAGATCATCACGCTGGCGCTCGGCTTCAGCCACGAGATCAAATACATCGTGCCGGCTGGCATCACGGTCACGGTCGATAAGCAAACGACCATCGTGCTCGCGGGTGCGGATAAGCAGAAAGTCGGCCAGGTGGCTGCTGAGATCCGCGCGCTGCGTGGTCCTGAGCCTTACAAAGGCAAAGGTGTTAAATACTCGACGGAGACGATCCGCCGTAAAGAAGGTAAGAAGAAGTAAGCTTAATCCTCTCGTGGTGCGGGCATTGGTTGCGCGCATCGTTGAAAGGGTTCGAAAAGTTTGGAGAGTACAATGGCTAAAGTAGACAATTTCACCCGCCGCAAAACCCGCGTGCGTTACCAGCTGCGCCAGAAGGCGGCGGGCCGTGTGCGCCTGTCGGTGTTCCGTTCGGGCCGCCATATCTACGCGCAACTGATCGACGATAGCAAGGGCGTGACCCTGGCTGCCGCCTCGACCGCCGAGAAAGAACTGAAAGGTTCGGTGAAGAATGGTGCGAACATCGACGCCGCGAAAGCAGTCGGTGAGCGTATCGCCAAGCGTGCGTCGGAAGCCAAAGTGGATAATGTTGTCTTCGACCGCGGTGGTTACCTGTTCCACGGCCGTATCAAGGCACTCGCCGATGCAGCACGCGCTGCCGGCATGAAATTCTAAGGATTAGGGGATAACATGGCATACGAAGGCAACAGCAACAACGACCGTCAGGACCGCGAAGGTGGCGATAATATCGAGCGTCTCGTCTCAATCAACCGCGTATCGAAAACCGTTAAGGGTGGTCGCCGGTTCGCATTTGCTGCACTTGTTGTAGTGGGTGATGGTAAAGGCAAGATCGGCTACGGTACCGCGAAAGCGAAAGAAGTTCAGGACGCAGTGAAAAAGGCGACTGAAGGCGCAAGAAAATCAATGATCCGCGTTCCACTGCGTGAATCGCGCACATTGCATCATGACGTGAAAGGCCGCTTCGGCGCTGGCCGCGTTGTGGTCCGCACGGCTCCGGCCGGTACGGGTATCATCGCCGGTGGGCCAATGCGTGCTATCTTCGAGGCGTTGGGCGTGCATGATGTGGTCGCGAAATCGACCGGCACCAGCAACCCGCATAACATGGTGAAAGCTACCTTCTCGGCGCTGAAGACCGTCACCAGCCCACGGCTGGTCGCGGCTCGCCGTTCGATGAAAGTGGGTGATGTGGTGGAGCGCCGCGAACACGGTGCGAAAGCACAAGGCCAACATAACGAAGCTGAATAAGGATAGACGACATGGCACAGCCAAAAGGTAAGACGGTCACCGTCAAACAAATCGCCAGCCCTTGCGGCCGTACGAAAGACCAGCGTGCGACGCTCGTCGGCCTGGGCCTCAACAAAATGAATAAAGTTTCGACGCTTGAAGATACTGCTTCGGTGCGCGGGATGATTCGTAAGCTGCCACATCTTGTGCAGGTGGTGGAAGCTAAATAACTAAACACGCGGCTCTCGCCGCTGATGGAGTAGACAATGGAACTGAATCAACTGAGTGATAATCCCGGCGCCCGCAAATCGCGGATGCGTATCGGCCGTGGTATCGGTTCGGGCAAAGGTAAGACTGGTGGTCGTGGCGGCAAAGGCCAGACCGCGCGTTCCGGCGTTGCCATCAAGGGCTTCGAGGGTGGCCAGATGCCGATCCACCGTCGCCTGCCGAAGCGTGGCTTCAACAACCATACGCGTGTTGAGTTCGATGTGATCACCCTGCGCGACCTGCAAGTGTTGGTCGATAACGGCACGTTCAAAGCGGGCGATGTTATCACCACCCAAGCGCTGCGCGACAAGGGCATCATCCCGAAAACGAGCGAGGGCGTGAAGCTGTTGCTCAAGGGCGAACTGAAAGCAAAACTCAGCCTTGATGTCGAACGTGCGTCCAAGAACGCATCGGCCGCGATCGAGAAGCTTGGTGGCAAGATAACCGTAAAGGTCAAGGCTGCGAAGCGCGAGAAAGTGAAGAAAGATCCGAAGACGGGTAAAGCCATCAAGGCGTAGTTGCTGTCTCGAATCACGAAATGAAAAGGCCGCCTTCGGGTGGCCTTTTTTTTATTCAGCCGCGTGCAATGTTTCCGCGTGGTTTTGGAAGATCGATCGTGCCCGTTACGGTAGAAGGCAGGGAATGCTCTGTTGTGACCTGTGCATAAAGCTGTTCCTGCTGCGGAGTGATGCGCAGCTGGATCTCATCCATATTGGTAAGGGGTGCTGGAATATACCGATAGCCCGGCGCGTCTAATGGCGCTTCGGTGATGATTGAGCCCGGGATCGATCCGGCGCGGCAGCGCCTCCCGGTTTCTTTTTCCAGTGTCGCCAGTTTTTCTCCATCTATCTTCGCCTGTGATGGGGGAATCGTTACCCAACCGCGCATGCCATTGAGGACGTTGACCGGAATACCAAGCTTCTCAAGCTTCGGGCCGCAGCTGCTGCAGGAAAAGCAAGGTTGGTGCTCCATATCCCTGAGAATGATATAGCCGTTCGGCTGCAATGGGTTATTGGCTGGGGATAGCGGCAGGATAAAAAGGCGGAGTTTGCTGACATCAAAGCCATTGCGTTCGGCATCGCATAGCGCATTCATTTCTGCGTGAAGGCGTGGTGGCTTATGTTCGTCGCCCCAACGCTTTTCATCCTGCGTTTCGGCCATTTTACTGTAGCCGGTTCCAGCGACGCTACCGTCCGCGTTCAGGGCAACGGCTGCGTAGCGGATCACCGGTGAATTGGAACGCTTGGCTGTTGCAACAAGCAGGTGCAGCAGGCGTGGGTCGGCCCGCAGCTGGATTGCATGTTCTGCCAAGCTTCTGCTCGATTCGTCAGGGGGTGTAGAAATCACGGGAGGCCTTCATTTTGTAAACTATTTGCGATGATAGGATAGTTCTTAACACTGTGTCACCTTTTTTGTGAGATTCGCTGGCTAAGATGCTTGACACATTGCACCACCGCTTTAGTAACAAACTTCATTCATAAAACACTTGCGGGATTAACATGGCATCGAGCGCTGAACGTTTTGCTTCCAACATGAATTTCGGTCTTCTGGGCCGGGCGACGGAGCTGAAGCAGCGCCTGCTGTTCGTGCTGGGTGCGCTCATTGTCTATCGTCTGGGCACGTATATCCCGATTCCGGGTATCGACCCGCAGGTGCTGAAGGAGATCTTCGCGCAGCATGCGGGCGGGGTGCTCGGCGTGTTCAACATGTTCTCTGGCGGTGCGCTCAGCCGCATGACTATTTTCGCGCTGGCGGTGATGCCGTATATCTCGGCGTCGATCATCATCCAGCTGATGACCGTTGCGGTGCCGCAATTGGCGGCGCTGAAGAAAGAGGGCGAGGCCGGGCGCCGCAAGATCAACCAGTATACGCGCTATGGCACGTTGGTGCTGTGCATCCTGCAGGCTTACGGCATTGCGCACGGGCTTGAGGGCATGACCTCGAACGGCCAGTCGGCGGTGATGTATCCGGGGGCGTTTTTCCATTTCTCGACGGTGGTGACGCTGACGGGCGGTACGATGTTCCTGATGTGGCTGGGTGAGCAGATCACGCAACGCGGTATCGGGCAGGGTATTTCGCTCATCATCTTCACCGGCATCATCGCGAACCTGCCGAGCGCGTTTGCGGCGACATTCGAGATGGGCCGCAAAGGCGTGCTTTCGACACCAGTTATCCTCATGATTCTGGTTCTTGTACTGGGGCTGATCGCGCTCATCGTATTCATGGAGCGTGCGCAACGCCGCATTCTGATTCAATATCCGAAACGCCAGGTCGGTAACAAGATCATGCAAGGCGAAGCAACACACCTGCCGCTGAAACTGAACGCGTCGGGCGTGATTCCGCCGATCTTTGCGTCCTCCATCCTGCTCTTCCCGCTGACCATTGCGGGCTTTAATGCGGAAGGCGGTTCGGGCATTCTGCGTTCGATCGCGACGCATCTGGCGCATGGGCAGCCGCTTTATATCGTAATGTATGCGGCTATCATCATCTTCTTCTCGTTTTTCTATACGGCCATCGTGTTCAACCCGGTTGAGACGGCGGATAATCTTCGCAAGAACGGCGGCTTCATCGCGGGTATCCGTCCTGGTAAGGCGACGTCAGATTATCTTGATTTCGTACTTACCCGTTTGACGGTCGTCGGTGCGGCATATCTCTGCCTTGTGTGCGTGGTGCCGGAATTGCTGATGGCGGAATTCGCGGTGCCGTTCTATCTCGGGGGCACGTCCTTGCTCATCGTCGTGAACGTGGTCATTGATTTTGTCGGTCAGGTACAGTCGCATCTGTTCGCGCACCAATATGAAGGGCTCATCAAGAAAGCGCGCCTCAAAGGGAGGAAGTAGCATGAATATCATTCTCCTCGGCCCGCCGGGTGCCGGTAAAGGCACACAAAGCGACATGCTGCGCGATACCTACAAACTCACCAAGTTGGCAACGGGCGATATGCTGCGGGCTGCAGTGGCCTCGGGTTCGGAAATAGGCCTCAAGGCGAAGTCCATCATGGCGTCGGGTGGGTTGGTGTCGGACGATATCATGATCGGCATTATCCGCGATGCGATCAGCGATACGAACTGCCCGAACGGGTTCATCCTTGACGGATTCCCGCGTACCACGGCGCAGGCGGCAGCGCTTGATGCGATGCTTTCCGAAGTGGGTAAGAAAATCGATTATGTCATCGAACTTCAGGTTGATGATGCAGCGCTGGTCGAACGCATCGCCGGTCGGTTCAGTTGCAAGCAATGCGGGGCGGGCTATCATGATAGCTTTAAACAGCCAAAGCTTGTGGGGACATGTGATTGCTGCAGCGCAACGGAATTCACCCGTCGTGAGGACGACAAAGCAGAGACAGTGGCGAAGCGTTTGGAGCAATACCATGCCATGACGGCACCGTTATTGCCGCATTACAAAACGGCGGGGAACCTGCATACGGTGGACGGTATGGCAGATATCGATGTCGTCACCCAACAAATCAAGTCAATGGTCAGCGCTTAAAGCTAGGTGCGGTTGTTCACAGGCACTGCGTACCATAATCATAGTATTACAATAGCTTGATTGTGATAATTTTTTCTATTTGCCTCGTTTAACAACCCATGGTTGATTTAGCATGAAACCTGGTGAACTAAGACAGTTATTACGTATGGGACTGTATGGGACAGATATCGTCGAAGGGTTTAGGGGGGCGAACGATGAGTTTGTGATCGAGACTGCGCGCCTGACGCTGCGACGCTGGTAGCAGGGAGATTTACTGCCATTCATCGAAATGAGTGCGGACCCAGAGGTCAGCAAGCACTTTAATGCGCCGCTAACGCCGCTGGATGCCATTACCGAAATCACGCGCTATGAGCAGAATTTTGATATGTTCGGCTACGGAATGTAGGCGGTTGAGTTGCGCAGCACACTGGAATTCATCGGTACGGTTGGGCTTGAGCCCCATATGCTGCCGTTTGCGGTGGTGCCGACAGCAGCTATCGGGTGGAAACTACTTAAGAAATATTGGGGTTATGGCTATGCGTATGAGGCGGCCAGTGCCGTGCTCGACCATGCCTTCGGGACGTTAAAGCTCTCTGAGGTCATTTCCCTCGTACCCAAGGGCAATGACCGTTCCGTGCGCTTAATGAAGCGGCTTGGCCTGAGTTTCGACGATGAGTCGACACCACTTCCGGTAAGCGCACTTACAGGCCGGTCACTACCCCCCGAAAAAGCCTGAAATTAGCCGTTGACAGGGTGGGTTTCGTCTGTATATTCCCCGCTCTTCGCGAAAACGCTGTGTTTTTGCGACTTATTACTATCATTTAGGAGTGTAGCATGGCTCGTATTGCCGGCGTCAATATTCCTTCTGCCAAGCGCGTCGTCATTGCATTGACGTACATCCATGGCATCGGGAACGCTAAAGCTGTAGAAATCGTTGAGAAAGCCGAGATCGAGCTGACGCGTCGCGTCGCTGATCTGACGGAACTTGAAGTATCGCGCCTGCGCGAAATCATCGACGCGGATTACACCGTGGAAGGTGACTTGCGCCGCGAAACCAGCATGAACATCAAGCGTCTGATGGATCTGGGCTGCTACCGTGGCCTGCGCCATCGTAAGAAGCTGCCGGTCCGTGGTCAGCGTACCCATACCAACGCGCGTACGCGCAAAGGTAAGGCCGTCGCAATCGCCGGTAAGAAAATGGTAACGAAGTAATTCGTCGATAGAAATAAGGTAGGATTATTATGGCTAAGGCTCAAACCAAAAAAGGCGCTTCTGCGGAAGCTGTCAAAAAGAAGGATCGTAAAAACGTTCCTTCGGGCGTTGCGCATGTGAATGCGTCGTTCAACAACACCATCGTCACCATCACCGACCCGTTCGGCAACGCGATTGCGTGGTCGTCGTCGGGTGCGAACGGCTTCAAGGGCTCGCGTAAATCGACCCCGTATGCCAGCCAGGTTGCTGCGGAAGTTGCTGCTAAAAAGGCAATGGAGCATGGCATGAAGACGGTTGAAGTTCTCGTGAAGGGCCCTGGTGCTGGGCGTGAGTCCGCACTTCGCGCACTCGCTGCCGTTGGTCTCGCTGTGACGTCCATCAAGGACATCACGCCGGTACCGCATAACGGTTGCCGCCCACCGAAACGCCGCCGCGTCTAATTCACGCTGCTCGACTACACTAAAGAATCATCACCAACGATTTGGGGAATCTGAATGAGCGCTCTACTCAACAAGAACTGGAAAGACCTGATTAAACCAAGCAAACTCGATGTGAAACCTGTTACGGGTGACGCACGCAAGGCCGTGGTACTGGCCGAGCCGCTCGAGCGTGGCTTCGGGATTACGCTCGGTGTGGCGCTGCGCCGCATCCTGCTCAACTCACTGCAAGGTGCTGCCGTTACCAGCATCAAGATCGAAGGCGTACAGCATGAATTCTCGGCGATCCCGGGCGTGCGTGAAGATGTGGTCAACATCATCCTCAACATCAAGGATCTGAAACTGCGTGCGCACTCGACTGATCGTAAGCGCATGGTGCTCAAGTCCAACGAAGCGGGCGAAGTGACCGCGGGCATGATCCAGACTGATTCCGATGTGGAAGTGCTGAACAAGGACCTCGTGATCTGCACCCTCGACAAGGGCGCAAGCATCAACATGGAACTCATCGTGGAAGTGGGCAAGGGTTACGTTCCTGCCGCGCAGAACCGTCCTTCGGATGCGCCAATTGGCCTGATTCCGGTGGATGCGCTATTCTCGCCGGTCGAGAAAGTTTCGTATAAAGTTGAGAACGCACGCGTTGGCAATCGTACTGACTACGACAAGCTGACGCTCGAAGTCGAGACCGACGGTTCGATCGCGCCGGATGATGCGGTCGCGCTTGCTGCACGCATCCTGCAGGACCAACTGCAACTCTTCATCAACTTCGAAGATATCGCGGAAGTGAACGTGAAGACCGCCGAAGAAGAACTCAAATTCTCGCCCTACCTGCTCAAGAAGGTCGACGAGCTGGAGCTTTCGGTGCGTTCGGCGAACTGCCTCAAAAACGATAACATCGTTTACATTGGCGACCTCGTTCAAAAAACTGAGAGCGAAATGCTGAAGACGCCGAATTTCGGTCGCAAGTCGCTCAATGAGATCAAGGAAGTGCTGAACAATATGGGTCTGCGCTTTGGTATGGAGGTGACCGGTTGGCCGCCTGAGAATATCGAAGAACTGGCACGTAAGTTCGAGGACCCGTACTGAGTCTAGAAATACTGCCATCCCCGTTCGCGCGGGAATGGCGCATGAAGGAATAATGGAGAAGTAACATGAGACACCAACAAGCCGGCCGCAAGCTGAACCGCACGACCTCGCACCGTAAGGCGATGTTTGCGAACATGGCGTGCGCGCTGATCAAACACGAACAGATCTTCACGACGCTGCCGAAGGCGAAAGACCTTCGTCCGATCGTGGAGAAACTCATCACGGCGGGTAAAGCCGGTGACCTCGCGGCGCGCCGCCTGCTCATCAGTCGCCTGCGTGATGCGCAGATGGCCGACAAGGTCATCGCAACGCTGTCGAAGCGCTACGAGTCGCGTCCGGGTGGCTACATCCGCGTGCTCAAAGCTGGCTTCCGTTACGGCGATGCGACCCCGATGGCGATCATCGAGTTCGTGGACCGTGACGAAAGCGCACGTGGCCAGGATTCGGGTCCGGGAGATGAAGTTACCGGTGAAGAGACTGCTGCACCTGCAGCGGCTGCGCCGAAGAAAGCTAAAAGCTCAAAGGCGAATACCGGCGAAGTGGCTAAGTCGAAAAAAGCTGCTAGCGCGTAGATTTTCGCGAACACCCAATCAAAAGGCCACCTTGCGGTGGCCTTTTTTTATTTGTGCAGTATATTCCCCCCATGGCTGCCAAGAAAAAATCCATTTCCCGAAATTCCCTATTCGGCAGTGCTGTGCAGGCGCCACTGGCTGAACAGTTGCGCCCCACATCGCTCGATGAAGTAATCGGGCAGGAGCATCTCACGGGCGCAGAAGGTGTGCTGCGGCGGATGGTGGAGGCGAAGAAACTGCAATCTATTATCCTCTGGGGCCCGCCGGGTTGCGGGAAGACAACGATCGCACGATTGCTGGCCGATGCGGCGGGGTATGAGCTGCAGCAAGTGTCAGCGGTGGCGTCAGGTGTCTCCGATCTCAAGCTGCATTTCGAGCAGGCGCGCGAGCGGGCCGTGATGGGGCAGCGCACAGCGTTGTTCATCGATGAGGTGCATCGCTTCAACCGCGCGCAGCAGGATGTGCTGCTGCCGGTGGTGGAGGATGGGACGGTGACGCTCATCGGCGCGACGACGGAGAATCCCTCGTTTGAACTGAATTCCGCGGTGCTGTCACGCAGCCGGGTGTTGGTGCTGAACCGCCTCGATACGGCGGCGCTTTCGCATATGCTGGAGCGGGCGGAAGGCCTGGTCGGCAAACCACTCCCTGTCACCTCCGATGCGCGCGAAACGTTGTTTGCGATGGCGGATGGAGACGGTCGGTATTTACTCACCATGCTTGAAGCGATTTGGGATGCAGTACTACCTCCCCCTGTAGGAGTGAGGTTAGGCGGCGGGCGACAGGTGGCAGGTAGTATGCCATCTGAGCCCCCACCCCAACCCTCCCCCGGAGGGGGAGTGGGTTCAGTATCGGTGGCCGCAGATGTCGGCGTGCTAAATGTCGAGGGTCTGTCGCAACTGCTGCAGCAACGCCCGCCGGTCTATGACAAGGCGCAGGAGAGCCATTACAATCTCATCTCGGCGCTGCATAAATCGATGCGTGGTTCGGATGTGGATGCGGCGCTCTACTGGTTTGCGAGGATGCTGGCGGGGGGCGAAGACCCGCGTTATATTAACCGGCGACTGATCCGTTTTGCGGTCGAGGATATCGGCATGGCGGATCCGCAGGCGCATCTGCAGGCGCTTGCCGCCGCAGAGACCTATGAGCGGCTTGGTTCGCCTGAGGGGGAGCTGGCGATTGCGCAATCGGTGATTTACCTTGCGACCGCGCCGAAATCGAACGCGCAGTATGTGGCGTTCGGGGCAGCGAAGCGGGCGGCGAAGCAGCATGGCTCGCTGATGCCGCCGAAGCATATCCTAAATGCGCCGACGAACCTGATGAAGGATCTTGGTTATGGTAAGGATTATGCGTATGACCATAACGCGGAAGACGGGTTCAGCGGGCAGAATTACTTCCCGGAAGAGATGGAGCGCGAGCAGTTCTACAGCCCCGTCGAGCGTGGGTTTGAACGTGACATCGTCAAGCGTCTGGATTATTGGAATAAATTGCGGTTGAAACGAGCAGAATGATTTGTCATTAAACTGTCATCCAATAGACTGTGGATAAGTGGTATGTTGCTACACTAATAACCCCTTAAGAAAACAGGATGGATACAATGGCCGATAAGAATGATCATGGCGACCGGGCAGTGGTAGATGCACCAATCGTGCCTAGGGAACAACAACTTCAACAACACAGTCAATTTTTTGTACCGACGGATATGAGCCATGCAGCGCAAGTGCAACGGCTTAAAGAACAACAGCAGCGCCACTCGCATGGTGGGCCACTCTTCGGCTAATCTGGCAGATGACAAATGAAGCGCGAGCCGGTAGGTTCGCGCGATGTTTGCAGTCACCCTCATCCCTATTCTCTGTGTCGCGTTCGGCGGGGCCATTGGTGCGTTGCTGCGCTATGCAGTTATACAATTGACGATGCAGTTGCATCCGCAGCCATTTCCGCTTGGCACCATGCTGGTGAATATCGCGGGGTCGTTCCTTATCGGGTTGCTGATGGCGCGGTATCTGAGTTTTGATTCGCAGAATTCGCAGTTATTTTTTGTGACCGGGGTGCTGGGTGGGTTCACCACCTTCTCGGCGTTCTCGTGGGATGCGTTGCAGTTGATTCAGCGCGGGGAGATGGGTTCGGCGCTGCTGTATGTGGTTGGCAGTGTATTACTTTCGTTCGCGGCGGTCGCGGGCGGTTACCAGATGGGGCGCTAAGATGGCGATGGAACGTAGAACCTATAAGGTGGATGCGATGGATGGCAATACGCGGCTGGACCGCTGGTGCCAGCGCATCCTTGGCAGTGCGCCGAACTCGGTGTACCAGAAGGCTTTGCGCGCGGGGCGGATCCGTCTTGATGGCAAGAAGGCCGATGGATCGGTGCGGGTGTTCGAGGGAATGGAAGTCGAGGTGCGGGGCGATATCATCGACCCTGATAAAGCACAGGCGCCGCGTGAAAAGCAGCCGATGAAGATGACGTTGGAACTGGCGCAGGAAGCGCAGTCTTATGTGATCTATAAGGACAAGGATATTCTTGTGATCAATAAGCCTGCGGGCCTTGCGGTGCAGGGCGGCAGCAAGGTGGTGAAGCATCTCGATGGCATGCTCCCGGCGTTACAGTTCGATGGCAAACAAGTGCCGCGGCTGGTGCATCGGCTGGATAAAGACACGAGCGGCGTGATGCTGCTGGCGCGGCATAGTGCAGCAGCGGCGGAGTTGCAGCGCGGGTTCGTGAGCAAGACGATTCGCAAGACGTATCTCGCGCTCGTAGTGAATGTGCCCAACCCGTACACGGGTGAGATCGAATCGAACCTCGACAAGGTGGCGCGGGGCGAAGATAGCCGCGAGATGGTGCGCAGTGTGGATGAGGATGGCAAGCGGGCGATCACCCATTACCGTACGCTGGAGCATCTCGCGAAGAAGATGGCACTGGTGGAGCTGGAGCCCATCACGGGCCGCACGCACCAATTGCGGGTGCATATGGCGGAGATGAAATGCCCGATTGTGGGTGATGGTAAATACGGTGGTGGTGCGGCGCATATCAAGGGTGGGGTCGAGCTTTCGGGGCGACTGCATCTGCAGGCATGGCGCATTCAGTTGCCGCCGATGTTCGGTAAGCCCGCGCGGGAATATCGCGCGCCGCTGGCGCCACATATTGCAGCAAGCCTCGATGCGCTGGGCTTGAGTTTGCCGGAGTAGTGTCATGGTCGGTATGAGCAAGGCGAAAGCGGAGAACCGGCCCTTGCCGAAACGGTTTTATGCTGCAGCAAGCATGGTGCAGCATGACGGTAATTTTGCGATCACGCTTGATGGTAAATTTGTGCGCACGCCGCAGCAGCAATTGCTGCAGACTTCGACGCTGGAACTGGCGCAATACATTGTTGCGGAATGGGAAGCGCAGCAGGAGTTCATCGACACGGATACGATGCCACTGACGCGGTTGCTGAATATTGCACTCGACCGGGTTGCGATGGACCGCGATGCGTTGCTTATTGATATTACAGGCTATGGTGAAACCGACTTGCTGTGCTATCGTGCACCGCTCGAGAATACTGCGCTGCCGATCGCTTCCTCGCATGATATCTTACGCGCAAAACAGGTGCAGCATTTTGATCCAATTCTCGATTGGGCGCACAAGAAGCATGGTATGGAATTCGTGGTGACGGATGGGCTGATGCCGGTGCTGCAACCAGAACAGACTATGCAAAAAATTGCTACACTATTTGCTGCAGCAACTGACCATCAACTCGCGGCGCTGGCGATGCTGGTGCCGTTGCTAGGTTCAGCACTTTTGGTATTGGCGGTGTGGGAGGGCGTAATCACTATCGAAGCTGCCCTTGTTGCCGCGCGGCTCGATGAAGCGATGCAAGGCGAGCAATGGGGCGAGGATGTGGAAGTGGCGGCGAAATGGAGCACCAAAATGCGTGATGCGCGAGCGGCGGCGGTGTTCCTTCAACATACAGCATAAACCTATTACTGTCATTGCCGCGCAGGCGGGAATCCCTCTTGATACCTGCACCCGCTTCACCAGAGATTCCCGCCTGCGCGGCATTGACGATTTATTTTTAGTACACGCATAATTTTATTGACAGATAACCACCTAAAAAACCGTGAAAAAGACGGACGCTAAATGCTTGTGCACATTAACTGAAAATGGCGCTTTGCGTGGGCGTTTTAGCTGTGCTAATCCCGTCCTTTCGTAACCAACTAATCAGGGGCATCATGAACGCAGTCGCGATTGTGAAGGAATTGGAACATAAGCGCGAGCAGGCGCGTGTGGGCGGCGGTCAGGCCCGCATCAACGTGCAGCACGACAAGGGCAAGCTGACGGCGCGCGAGCGCCTCGAAGTGCTGCTCGACCCGGATTCGTTCGAAGAATACGACATGTTCATGGAGCATCGCTGCACCAATTTCGGTATGGAGAAGAATAAGGTGCCGGGCGATGGCGTGGTGACGGGGCAGGGGACCATCAATGGCCGCCTTGTGTTCGTGTATTCGCAGGATTTCACCGTGCTCGGTGGGTCGCTTTCGGAGAACAACGCGAAGAAGATCTGCAAGGTACAGGACATGGCGATGAAGATGGGCGCGCCCATCATTGGCCTCAATGATTCGGGTGGTGCGCGGATTCAGGAAGGGGTGGATTCGCTTGCCGGGTTCGCGGAAATTTTCCAGCGTAATGTGCTGGCGTCGGGTGTCATTCCGCAAATCTCCGTTATCATGGGCCCGTGTGCGGGTGGGGCGGTGTATTCGCCTGCGCTGACGGATTTCACCATCATGGTGCGCGGGTCGAGCTATATGTTCGTCACGGGTCCGGATGTGGTGAAGACAGTAACACATGAAGAGATTACGCAGGAAGAACTCGGCGGGGCGGATGTGCATGGGACGCATACGGGCGTTGCTGACATGGTCTATGACAATGACATCGAGGCGTTGTTGCAAGTGCGTCGTCTGGTGAATTTCCTGCCGCTATCCAATCGCGAGAAGCCGCCGGTACGGCCAACGGAAGATCCGGCGGACCGTGTTGAAATGGGCTTGAATTCCGTTATCCCGGATAATGCGAACAAACCCTATGATATGTTTGATGTGCTGAAGCGCGTGGTGGATGAGGAGGATTTCTTCGAGATATCACCGCTCTATGCAAAAAATATCATCGTGGGTTTCGCGCGTATGGAGGGGCATACAGTCGGGTTCGTGGCCAACCAGCCGATGGAACTGGCGGGGTGCCTTGATATCGATGCCAGCCGCAAAGCGGCGCGGTTCGTGCGGTTCTGCGATGCGTTCCAGATTCCGATTGTCACACTCGTCGATGTACCGGGCTTCCTGCCGGGTAGCTCGCAGGAACATAACGGTATCATCCGCCATGGGGCGAAGTTGCTCTATGCCTATGCGGAGGCGACGGTGCCGAAGATTACGGTCATCACTCGCAAGGCGTATGGTGGGGCCTATATCGTGATGGGCAGCAAGCATTTGCGCAATGACATCAACTATGCGTGGCCATCGGCCGAGATCGCCGTGATGGGGCCTGCAGGTGCGGTCGAAATCATCTTCAAGGGCAAGTTCACCAAGAAGGAAGAGGTGGAAGCGGCGGTTGAAAGTTACCGCGATAATTTTGCTTCTCCGTTTGCTGCGGCATCACGTGGGTATCTCGACGATGTCATCCGTCCGCAGAATACCCGCTGGCGCATTTGTCGGGCACTCGCCACGTTGCGTGGCAAGGAGTTGAAGAATCCGAAGAAGCGGCATGATAATTTGCCGTTGTAGCGGTTAGCCGGCGGGACTTTGGCCGCGCGCTTTTGAAGCCAATGGGTTATTTGCGACGCAAATGCCTGCGGCGTATACCTGTTCGACAGCTGCTGAGAACTTTTCAGCTTTATCCTTTAATGATGCTATTCCTACATCGTCGAGCAGTTTTTCGACTGAACCTGAATCAGGCTTCGCATCATGGCCGAATCCATCTTTAGAGCGTTGAAGGCTCAGGAATTCATATTTCACATCATAATATGGCACTGTGCCATCATCAGGAACTATTCTATTTTTCGATGTCTGCTTGGCTTCTCTGGCTGGGGGAGTATGCTTATCAAGTGTTTCAGCGTGATACGCGGCACGGCGGTAACTCAGAACGCGCTGCAACGACTCTTTTATTGGCTCAGCAAGATGTGTGTCGCCCATCATAATATTTCCGGCGATAATGCCCTCAAGCGTGCCTTTAATCTTTATAACATCCGCGCCTTGGCCTATGGCTCGTTTATTATCTGGATCGTCCAGCAAATTTAGCAAGGTTTGCGCTGCTTCTTTTGCATCGACAGGTTTGGCGAATCGTTCAGCAAAGCTCGACATGACAGGTCCTTCGTGAAGTGGTTTGATTATATGAATCAAACTAGCCCCCCCCTTCATTAACACAAGTTAAGGTTTTGTGACAGCGTGCTGCATGCACAACCAAAACGCCACAACGTGGAAAAAAATCAAGGTGCGGCACGGCAAGCGAGCGTTATCCTTGCATCTGTGCCGCCGCTTTGCTTGGATGTGCAGCGCACCATAACCCATCCGCGCCATTGCGAGCGATCGTGCGGCAGTCCATCTCGGCCACAGTTAGAAAGATGGATTGCCACGTCGCTTCGCTCCTAGCAATGACGCTGAATAAGGAGAATTCGCATGACCTTCCTCGACGCTAGCGCACTAGAAAACGACTGGAAAACCAACGCGCGCTGGAAGGGTGTGAAGCGGCCCTATTCGGGGGCGGATGTGGTGAAATTGCGCGGGTCCTTGCCGATTGAATATTCGATCGCGAAGCATACATCGGAGAAATTGTGGAAGTATCTGGGCACGGAGCCGTATGTGAACGCGCTGGGTGCATTAACGGGGAACCAGGCGATGCAGCAGGTGCGCGCAGGCCTCAAGGCGATTTACCTCTCCGGTTGGCAGGTGGCGGCGGATGCGAACCTAGCGGGGCAGATGTATCCCGATCAGTCGCTTTACCCGTTCGATTCGGTGCCTTCCGTGGTGAAGCGCATCAATGCGACGCTGAAGCGCGCGGATGAGATCGAAGTGTCGGAGACTGGCACAGCGGCGCGGGATTGGTTCCAGCCGATCGTGGCGGATGCGGAAGCAGGCTTTGGCGGCAACCTCAACGCATTCGAGCTGCAGAAGATGATGATCGAAGCAGGTGCGGCGGGCGTGCATTGGGAAGACCAATTATCTTCGGCGAAGAAATGCGGCCATATGGGTGGCAAGGTGCTGGTGCCGATCCGCGAGCATATCGAGAAGCTCATCGCGGCGCGGTTGGCGGCCGATACGTGCGGCGTGCCGAGCATCATCATCGCGCGGACGGATGCGAACGGGTCCTATCTCGTGACGTCCGATGTCGATGAACGCGATGCGAAATTCATCAAGCCAGGCCGCACGGTCGAGGGCTTCTTCAATTACGATGGCGGTATCGATGCGGCGATCAATCGCGGCATTGCATTCGCGGATTATGCCGACCTTGTGTGGTGCGAAACCTCGACGCCGGACCTTGCGGAAGCCAAGAAGTTTGCGGAAGCGATGCATAAGGTGCACCCGGGCAAAATGCTTGCGTATAACTGCTCGCCGTCGTTCAACTGGCGCAAGAACCTTGATGACGCGACGATTGCGAAATTCCAGAAGGAACTAGGTGCGATGGGCTACAAGTTCCAGTTCATCACCCTCGCCGGGTTCCATGCCCTCAACCATGGCATGTTCGACCTTGCGACCAAGTACAAGGAATCCGGCATGGCGGGCTATGTGACGCTGCAGGACAAGGAATTCGCCGATGCGAGTAAGGGCTTCACCGCGGTGAAACACCAACGCGAAGTGGGCGTGGGGTATTTCGATGCAGTGGCCGAGGCGATCAGCGGCGGGCAGGCCTCCACCACGGCGTTCAAGGGGTCGACGGAAGAAGAGCAGTTCCACTAGATGGCCCTCTCGCGCGAACTGAACCTTGCGCTTAACTGGGTACTCAATGAGGTCATACCGCCGTTCATCCGTGACCGGCGCTGGTTCGGGTGGATGATTACGCGGCTGCTCTACAAGGATAAGGCACCGATCTACATGGCGTTCCATGAACGCGTGTATGAAATGAGCGATGCGGAATTCGCCGAGGCGTATCGTGAAATACAATCGACGGCACTGGCGCGGCCAACCGACCTCAACCAGCATTCGATCGACCTTATCCGCCAGCATATGCTTGTCGGGCCGGTGCTGGAAGTAGGTTGCGGGCGGGGGTATCTGAGCGGCATCCTTGCTGCGGACGGCCATGCGGTGACGGGGTGTGACGTCGCGTTGGCCGATGGGCTCGCGACGAAATTCCCCGGCGTCACGTTCATGCAGTCGCCTGCAGAAACCTTGCCATTTGCCGACGGGGCGTTCGACAATGTGGTGAGCACCCATATGCTGGAACATGTACGTGACCTTGCTGCGGTGCTTGCTGAGTTGCGACGGGTGGCGAAGCGGCGGCTCGTGATTGTCGTCCCGCGGGAGCGGCCGCATTTCTATACGCCGAACCTCCATATCCATTTCTTCCCATACCGCTTCTCGCTGTTGCTCGCATTCAAGCCCAAACCAGGCAGCTATCGCCTCGAAGATGCCAAGGGTGATTGGTTCTATGTCGAGGAAAAAGCGAACGATTGAAAACTGTAGGGGCAAGGCATTGAGCCGCAAGCGATAAAGCGTCCTCCACAGCATCCATAAAAACCATTGCACAACGCGCCGTTTCCTCTACAAAACGCGTCTATGTTCCATTCGATACTGATTGCCAATCGCGGGGAGATTGCTTCGCGCATTATGACCACTGCCAAGAAGCTTGGCATGCGGACGGTCGCGGTCTATTCGGAAGCCGACACCAACGCACTGCATGTGAAGAATGCGGATGAGGCGGTGTATATCGGGGCGTCGCCTTCAATCAAATCCTACCTGAATATCGATAATCTCGTGTCGGCCATCGACCAGTCCGGCGCGGAATGCGTGCATCCGGGTTATGGGTTCCTGTCCGAGAAGGAGAATTTTGCGCGGGCGGTGGTCGAGCGTACGAATGCTGCCTGGGTCGGTCCGACGCCTGAGGCCATCCGCCTGATGGGTGACAAGATCGAATCCAAGAAAATCGCGCGGGCGGCGGGGGTGAATGGTGTCCCGGGCGTACTCGAAGCCATTTCGGACCCGAAAGAAGCGCTGAAAATCGCCAAGGATATCGGCTACCCGGTCATCATCAAGGCGGCTGCCGGTGGCGGTGGTAAGGGCATGCGGGTGGTGCGTTCCGATGAGGAACTGGCCGACGGGATGAAGATGGCGACCAACGAGGCGCGCAACAGCTTCAACGATGCGCGGGTCTTCATCGAGAAATATTTCGACAATCCGCGCCATATCGAGATTCAGGTATTGGCCGATAAATACGGCAATGTGGTGAGCCTCGGCGAGCGGGAATGCTCCATCCAGCGTCGTCACCAGAAGGTGATCGAGGAAGCGCCGAGCATGTTCGTGACGCCCGAGATGCGCGAAGCGATGAGTGCGCAGGCGATTTCGCTGGCTAAGCAGGTGGGCTATGTGTCGGCAGGGACGGTGGAGTTCATCGTCGACCAGGCGGGGCAGTTCTATTTCCTTGAGATGAATACGCGCCTGCAGGTGGAGCACCGGGTCACCGAGCTGGTCACCGGCATTGATTTAGTCGAGCAGATGATCCGCATCGCGGCGGGCGAGAAACTGCCCTTCACGCAGGAAGATATCAAAATCTCCGGCCATGCGTTTGAGAGCCGTATCTATGCTGAGGACCCAACGCGCGGGTTCCTTCCTTCGACGGGGCGGGTGGTGAAATATGTGGAGCCCGAGCCGAAGGCCGGCACGCTGGTCGATACCGCGCTCTACGAGGGCGGTGAGGTCAGCATGTTCTATGACCCGATGATCGCGAAATACTGCACCCATGCGCCGACACGCGAGCAGGCGATTGATTTGATGGTCGACCAACTGGGCGATTTCGTGATCCAGGGCATTGCGCATAACACCAGCTTCCTGCAGGCGGTGCTGAGCCATGAGCGGTTCCGCAAGGGCGATATTTCGACGAATTTCATCGAGCAGGAATGGCCCGCCGGTTTCACAGGCGCGGAGCTTTCAACTGAGGCGCAGAAAGTGTGCATGGCGGTGGCGGTGTTCTGTTCGTTGCGGGATATTGAGCGCGCGGCGCAAATTACTGGCCAGTTGCCGAACCGGGCGCCGCCCATCGGCGCGCGCTGGGTGGTGACACTGGCGGGGAATTCCGTTTCCGTTTACAGCCGTAAGAAAGATTATGGCTACGATATTTCGTATGATGACGGCATGGTCGTCATCCGCTCGGCATGGAAGCTGGGTCGCCGCCTATTCCAAGGGACGGTGAACGGCAAGCCGGTCAGCGTGCGGGTGCAGCCGCTCGCCGAAGGCTACCAGTTGAATTACGCGGGTGCGGAAGTGAAGGGCACGTTGCGAAGCTTGCGCGTCGCGGAGCTGGGCCAGTATATGCCGGTGCGTGAGAGTACGGTGTCGCAGTATGAAATCACCGCACCGATCGCGGGGTTGATTTCCGCGGTGCATGTGGCCAAGGGTGATGCCATCCGTTCGGGCCAGCAATTGTTCGTCATTGAGGCGATGAAGATGGAAAACATCATCTACGCTGACCATGACGCCAAGGTGAAAGAAGTGCATGTGAAAGCACCGAGCAGCGTTACCTCGGGGCAGCTCATCATTGAGTTCGAAGAGCCAGCGAGCGAAGATTCCGCGAAGAAGGCGGCTTAGCGAGAGCCGTCATTAAACTGTCATTTGTTTTTAAGCACTAATAATGCATTTATGTTGCGAAGCCGTAACGGAGTGCGCTTCATGACCCAATTTCTTCCGCCGAAAAAGAGTATTCGTAATTTTGAGTCTACCGATATAGAAGGTAAGCGACTGTTTAATCAGGCTGCTGACCTTCTAGAGGGCTTTTTTTCTAAATCGTTGGCGTATGATTTGGCAAATAGTGTACCTTACATTCCAGGAGGCGGAGCGTTAGGTAATACTTCGCAAGCACGTATGTCGCATGCACTTTCAGAAATGATGCATTTGCATGGCGAGTTCCAAAAACTGATTGGTCAATCTCGGCGACACGGAGAAGATGTGCCCACCATGAGCCATTTCACTAAAATGGTGGCGGCTGGGCGCAAGGTGGACAAGGGGATAAAACAGCTAGCGGCTGAAGTAAACGACAGGCCCTATGCGCCGGAAGATCTGGCAAAAGAAGCTTATAGAAACTTATTACTGGAATGTGCCATCCTCGACCACTGCCTGAATCAAGAAGATGCATTCTCGGCATTTCAAGAAATAGTAAGCCGCCAGCAACACCATGCGAGTGACTTATTTCTCCAATTAAAACTGCCGAAGATGGCACTGCAGGACACATTGAGTTTAGAGCATAAATTCTCTGCGCTTCGTACGTCTGTGTCTCATTTGTACGGAGACTTGCAATCCGACTTGGGTATTGCTCTTCCTAAGGAAGCAGTGCAGGCACTGGTAGATCACCCTATGGATGCGAAGCTTTGTGCCTCCTCACTGGATGAGATTCGCATACAATTTTTCAAACTACCGATGCAGGCTGAAAATACTTTTGCGAGCAGGATCCTGCTTATGGGTGGTCACGGTTCATTATCGGCAGGTGGTTAATCGAACTATTTCACACCGCCGCGCATCTTCATGGGCTCGGGCTTAATCGCTAAAATCGCTTCTTCATCAACCGCATCGATCTGTTCGGCGGGAAGGAACATTTCGGCAAATTTGCGGTAGGTTTTGGAGGTGACGAAGAAATCGACGATGTCGGGGTCGAGGTGATTCGTTTTCTTGAACTGGCCGATGATGGCCATGGCTTCCGAGAGCATCTTGGCTTTTTTGTAGGGGCGGTCGGAAGCGGTGAGAGCCTCGAAAATATCGGCGATGCACATCATGCGCGCGGGGGTGGACATGGTGCTGGCGAGCAGGCCGCGCGGGTAGCCAGTGCCATCCATTTTCTCGTGGTGGCCGGTCGCATATTCCGGCACGCGCTTCAGGTGTTTCGGCCATGGCATGGATTCGAGCATATTGACGGTGTGGACCATGTGGTCGTTCATGATCTGGCGTTCCTCGGGCGTGATGGTGCCGCGGCGGGTGCCCAGATTGTAGATCTCGTTCTCGGTGAGGAGCGGTTCGGTCTTGCCTTCGATGGTGATGCTGCGTTGCCCGATGGCTTGCAGGCGGGCGATCTTTTCGTCCTCTATGAATTCGCCACCGATATTGGCGGTGCGCAGGAATTCAACTTCGGCGGTGAGGTCGGCGATCTCTTCCTCGTAACGCGCGGTGAGGGCTTTTTTGTTGGCGCCTTCGGCGCTGCTATCCTCGAGGAAGCGGATGCGGGCTTCGCGCTTTAAAATCTCGTAGCGGGCGATGACGGTGTGGATGCGGTCGGAGATGGTCTCGAGCTTGGTCGCCTTGTCCATGATGTGTACGGGCGTCACGATCTTGCCTGCATCATG
>JBMOIY010000016.1:0-28634 GCA_049317085.1 Rickettsiales bacterium
ATCGAGTATGCCGACGAGATCGGCAAATTCGATGAGGTGATCGAGGAGAAGGGTGTCCGCGTGCTCATTGACCCCAAGGCGGTGATGTTCCTCATCGGCACCGAGATGGATTTCGTCGAAGAGAAGTTCAAAAGCGGCTTCGTGTTCAACAACCCGAACGCCAAAGGCACCTGCGGTTGTGGCGAAAGCTTTAACGTCTAATTAACAGGCCTCGTGCGACCCCATATTTTATTTGGCAGCGCCCGGTTTTCAGCCTATAAAGCCGCGTTCACATTGAGGGATGCCACATGACTGCTACCGCAAGCGCCAGCTTCGCCGCCAAATTGAAACCTGTCATGGTTTCAGGCAAAGAAGTGCTGCCCATCATCGAGGGCGGCAAGGGCGTGGGTGCCAGCAACGGCCGTAGCGCAGGCGCATTCGCCGCTGCCGGAGCTGTCGGCACCATTTCCGCCGTGAACCAATTGGAATACGATCAAGAAGGCAACGTCATTCCGCTCGTCTACAAAGGCAGCACCCGGCGTGAGCGCCACGAGGAACTGGTGGCGAACGGCATCCGCGCGGGTATTCAGCACGCACAATGGGCGAATGATATCTCGGGTGGCAAGGGGCGCATCCACATGAACATCCTCTGGGAAATGGGCGGCGCCGACCGTGTGATGGAAGGGATACTCGAAGGCGCGCCGGGCCTCATCAACGGGGTCACCTGCGGCGCGGGCATGCCCTACCGCCTGAGCGAACTCGCGGCGAAACATAACGTCTATTACCACCCGATCATCTCCTCCATGCGCGCCTTCCGCGCTCTCTGGAAGCGTTCTTACAGCAAGTATGTCGACCTGCTCGGCAGCGTGGTTTACGAGGATCCATGGTTAGCGGGCGGCCATAACGGCCTCAGCAATTCCGAGGACCCCGAGCGCCCGGAGGATCCGTATCCCCGCGTCGTCGAACTGCGCAAATTCATGAACGAAGTCGGCCTGCATCATGTGCCCATCGTGATGGCCGGTGGCGCCTGGCATTTGAAAGACTGGGAGCATTGGCTCGACAATCCGGATATCGGCCTAATCGCCTTCCAGTTCGGCACGCGCCCGTTGCTCACCAAGGAAAGCCCGATCCCCGAGGCATGGAAAGCCCGCCTGATGACGCTGAAGGAAGGCGATGTTTTCCTCAACCAGTTCAGCCCGACCGGGTTCTACTCCTCCGCCGTGAACAATTCCTTCATCAAGGAACTCCGTGCCCGCAACGAGCGCCAGATTCCGTTCAGCATGGAACCCGAAGGCTACCGCACCGAGCCGTTCGGCTTCGGCCCGCGCAAGCGCCCGCATTACGTGAGCCCCGAAGACATGGAACGCGCCAACCAGTGGGTGGCGCTGGGCTTCGACGACCCGATGAAAACGCCGGACGATACGCTGATGTTCGTCAGCACTGAAAAAGCGCAGGAAATCCACACCGACCAGGTGGACTGCATGGGCTGCCTGACCCATTGCCGGTTCAGCAACTGGAAGGACCATGACGACTTCACCACCGGCAAAAAAGCCGACCCCCGCAGTTTCTGCATCCAGAAAACGCTTCAGGAAATCGTGCGTGGCGGGGATATCGAACATAACCTCATGTTCAGCGGCCACAACGCCTACAAATTCGCCAGCGACCCGTTCTACAGCAACGGCTTCGTGCCAACGGTCGGTGAACTGGTGAACCGCATCGTGACTGGGGCGTAGCGCTAACGCGGATTACCCTTCATTGCCATGATATCACGTCTGACCTGATTGCGCCAGTCGGCACCGGATTTGGGCTGTTCTTTTTCTAATTCGCGCAGCCCGGTCATGAGTTCGCGTTCGATCAGGTAGTGGATCATTGGGTCCTGCAGCGCGCCTGCTGTAGTATAGGCGATCTTCTGGCCGATATCTTCGGCAATGTGCCTAGCATGCTGGCCCACACGGGCGAGAAGAGGGTCGGCATCCAGCACACTCTGGAATTTCGGATAGTTGCGAAGATGCGCTTTCTGCTCAGCACGCGACATTTTTTTAAACTCGCTTCGCAGCAACTTATCCGCACGGTCTGCCCCTTCACGAAGTGCTTTGTATTGCCATTCAAGCGGCGATCCATGGGTGCTATCGTAGACACCCTGCTTTTCAAGCGTCGAAACCAGGCGCTCCGCGTACCGCGCTTCGTTAGGAAGCTGTAACTCTATGCTGCGTATGAATTGCGGCGTGAATGCCTTAAAACCATGACAATGGAGAAGAAGCTCCCCGTTAAATCCAACAGTTTCGTTTACCGTATGCATCCGTGCGCGCAGGCTGGTATCATCGTGCTGTGTCATAGGATCCCCAAAAGTGAATATGGGACACCATAGCCCATTAATGTGACAGCTTGATGTCATCTGCGTGACAATCGCGTGACAATACTAGTCCTTGAACACTTCCTCGCGTGTCACGCCCCAGATATCCGCCTTGCGGATCCAGCCTTTGCGACCCTGGATCTCCATCTGGCACCAGTCCGGCTCGCAGCGCTTCACCTCGCCGATGACGGTGGCAGCGGCCTTGAGTGCAGTGGCACTCGTCGGGTCCGGGTCGGCATAGAGGTTCTGGGTCTTGTCCATTACCATCGCCCGCCGCGCGCCATCGATCATGCCCTTATGCACCCAGCCGCTAGCTCCCTCGTAATCCGCAATTTTCCGCCAATGCGCGAACTCTTCGATCACCTGCACCGGCAGATGCGAGCGTTTGTAGACATAGCGAATAGGATAGCGCTTGCCGGGGCCGACCCGCACATTCACCTCGTCGGATTTCAGCGACACGAACCGCGGGATCGGCAGGCCGGAAGGATTCAAGATCGACGAATCCGGCTCCGCATGGGCAACCGTCGCAGTAAGCAGCATCAGGATGGCGAGGGTGCGTTTCATGCCGTTTCTATAGCACCGGCGGTGCGCACTGGCAATGTACCACATATGAGGCAATCTGTGTCCCGCGGCAAGTCACTCAACCGTTGCAGCATGCTATGCCCCTCATACCGCAGCAATTTACCCAGCATGGCAGGGCGGCCGAGGAGGAGATTCATCACCTCCAGCGCCTGCATCGAGCCAATAATCCCCGCCAGCGGGCCGATGATGCCTGATTCCCGGCAGGTATTCGCCTCCGGCGCTTCGGGGCTGACAAGGCACTGGTAGCAGCCGAATTCCGGCGCAAGGTGCGGCGCAATAGTCATTACCTGTCCATTCCAACCCGCTATGGCGGCGCTCACCAGCGGTTTCTTGAGCTCGAGGCATGTACGGTTGGTCACGAACCGCGCCGCGAAATTATCGCAGCCATCGGCGACCACATCATAACTGCCGATGATGTCACGCGCATTCTGTGCCGTCAGCGCGAATGCGTGGGTAATAACGTTTATCTCAGGATTCAGCTCTGCCACCCGGTCACTCGCCGAATCCACCTTCAACCGCCCGATATCGCCCGTTTCATGGATGATCTGCCGCGCTAGGTTGGAAAGCTCCACCCGGTCATCATCAACGATGCCGATGGTGCCGATCCCTGCCGCCGCCAGATAGGAAATTAGCGCCGAACCAAGTCCCCCCGCGCCGATGATAAGCACCTTCGCATCGAGCAGCCGCTGCTGGCCTGCTGCACCGAGTTCGGCAAGCATGATCTGGCGCGCATAGCGGCGCTGTTGGTCGAGCGTCATTAGATATCGGCGAACAGATCCGTCGAGATATACCGCTCGGCGGTGCTGGCTACGATAACGACTATGGTCTTGCCCGCCATCTCCGGGCGTTTGGCGACTTCGAGCGCCGCTGCAATGGTCGCGCCCGACGAAATCCCCGCCGCAATGCCATCCAGCTTCGCCGCGTCGCGCGCGGTCGCGAACGCCGTGGCGTTACTGATGGTCATGATCTCATCCACCACTTCGCGGTTGAACACATCGGGAATGAACCCGGCGCCGATACCCTGAATTTTGTGCGGCCCGGGGTTGCCGCCCGATAGCACAGGGCTATCTTCCGGCTCTACGGCGATGATTTTTACTTCCGGCTTCTTGATCTTGAGGTAAGCGCCTACACCCGTGATGGAACCACCTGTGCCCACACCGGTAACGAACACATCCACCGCACCATTCGTATCCGTCCAGATCTCTGGCCCTGTCGTCGCCTGATGAATAGCAGGGTTCGCCTCATTCTTGAATTGCTGCAGCATCAATGCCTTCGGGTTGCTGGCAACAATTTCCTCAGCCTTTTCGATGGCACCGCGCATACCTTTCGGTGCGGGCGTCAGTTCCAGCTCAGCCCCTAAAAACTTGAGCATCTTACGGCGCTCCAGCGACATCGATTCCGGCATCGTCAACACCAGTTTATACCCCTTCGCCGCACAGACGAACGCGAGCGCAATCCCTGTATTTCCCGAGGTTGGTTCGATAAGGATAGAATCTGCCGTCAGCATGCCGGATTTTTCCGCCGCCTCTACCATCGACAAGGCAATCCTGTCCTTTACCGAGGAAAGCGGGTTAAAATATTCCAGCTTTGCCAGCACCGTCGCTTTCGCCCCAGCCTGAGTAGCAATGCGGTTGAGGCGCACTAGCGGTGTACTGCCGACAGTTTCCAGGATGGAGTCATAGACCCGGCCGCGGGGAGCGTCGAGATGTTCGGTAGCGATGCGGCTCATGGCAGCTCCTAGATCGTGAAGTCAGTGGATGTATCGGTCGCCGAAGCAATATTCTCTTTCTCCGCCCGTTCGCACAGTGTTGCGATGCTCACATTCGCCAGCTGCGTGTGCCACTGGTCGATGAGTTCACTCGATACTGGCCGCAGGATTTTTTTACCAAGGCCGGTTGCTGCTTGCGGTAAACTGCTAGTGTTGCCTATCGTATCGCAAATATCCGCAAGCGTGATGCGGCGGCGTTCACGACCGAGCACATAGCCACCCGCCGGCCCGCGGACCCCCCGCAGGATGCCTGCACGAACCAATTTCTGCATAATGGGTTCAAGATACCGCGTCGGCAAATTTTGCGCCGCCGCCACATTGTTGCCGGCAATTGGGCCAGCCTTTGCATTGTATGCGATGAACAAAACAGCTTCAATTGCGTAAAAAATTTTCTTAGATGGTGTAAGCATGATGGTTATCCTCGTGTTCCGGTCGAGCCGAAGCCACCAGTACCACGATTACTGGTCGGTAGCTCCAACAGTTCGGAGAATTGCGCGCGTGTGTAAGGCGCGATGACCATCTGTGCGATGCGCATACCGCGTTCGATGGTGAAGGACTCCGCGCCGTGATTAATAACAATGATGCCGATCTCGCCACGGTAATCCGCGTCGATGGTGCCGGGGGAATTGACCAGTGAGATGCCGTTCTTGAGCGCAAGGCCCGATCGTGGGCGAATCTGCGCCTCATACCCATCGGGCAAGGCAATGGATAAGCCCGTCGGGATCAGTTTGCGCTCACCGGTTTTGAGCGTGATATTCTCGGCTATCGCCGCGAGCAGGTCCATGCCTGCACTATGCTCGGTCGCGTAAGCGGGCAGGGCGAGGTCTTTTGCATGCGGCAGACGTGTGATGGCGATGGTGACGTTCGGGCTGGTCATGCGGTCTTTCCTTTACGAGTGGCAGGGTTGACGAAATATTCGCCGATTTTTTGCGCTAATCTGGTGGCGATATCGTGTTTACTGGCGAGTGGCCAGCTTTCCTCGGAGGATTCAGTGATAAGCGTCACCGTATTGTCATCCGCCCCGAATACGCGGCCCGCGCCTACCTCATTGGCGATGAGCCAGTCACAACCTTTCTTGAGGCGTTTCGCGCGCGCATGCTCCATCAGTTTTTCTGTCTCCGCTGCGAAACCCACCACGAGTTGTGGCCGCTGCTTGCTGGCGCCGACCTGTGCAAGGATATCGACCGTGGGAACCAGTTCCAACGTCAGCTTCGCTTCGGCAGATTTCTTTTTTAGCTTCTGCGTCGCAGGCTCCGCCAACCGCCAATCCGCGACGGCTGCAGCGCCGACGAAGATATCTGCGGGCAGCGCCTCCATCACCGCACCGAGCATTGCTTCTGCATTACCGGTATGGATGATTTTCTGCACATTCTTCGGGTCCGGTATATTCACGCTGCCAGAGATGAGTGTAACATAGGCTCCGGCCTCTGCCAGCGCCTCCGCAATCGCGTGACCTTGCTTACCCGACGAGCGATTGCCAAGGTAACGCACTGGGTCAATCGCTTCAACGGTCGGCCCGCTGGTAACAATGACGCGCTTACCCTTCAGTGTTTGTTTCGCGACCGGCGTCTTGTTCAAGGTTGCCAGTGCTTCCATGATCGCCGCAGGTTCTGCCATGCGCCCAATACCGGTCTCGCCGCACGCCATCTCACCCATGGTCGGCGATATCAAATGAACGCCATCCCGCACCAATTGCGACACGTTACGCTGCGTCGACGCGTGGCTCCACATTTTATGGTTCATCGCCGGGGCGATTACGACGGGCTTATTGGTTGCCAGCAATGCGGTTGTTGCGAGGTCATCGGCCTGACCATTCGCCATTTTGGCAAGAATATCCGCCGAGGCAGGCGCTACCAGCACTAAGTCCGCAACCCGCGATAATTGGATATGCCCCATCTCCGTCTCATCTGTCAGCGACCAAAGATCATCATAGGTCTTCGTACCCGTCAGCGATGACACCGCAAGCGGTGTAATGAATTGCCCGCCACCTTTAGTGAGAATGGCCGTCACTGCAATTTGCTCCGCACGCATCAATCGGATCAGCTCCAGCGCCTTGTAGCTGGCGACAGAGCCGGTAATGATAAGTAGGACACTACGTGGAAGAGCCATCTGTGGTTTTCCTAAATGTACATTGGTGCAGTGTATTTAGGCTGATTTTTGACACTTGGCAAGAGGTGGAGGATAAATTTTCCATGTGAATTAATGTTGTAGAGGCGGGTCGCCCACCTTCTTCTCCAACTCGCGCTCTATAAGCTCTTTAATCTGCCTCAGCACGCGCGGCACATCGCGCAAAGCTTCCAGCAACTCTCCCAGTACCGCTTTCGCCTGCGCGGGTTTCGATAAATGCGCCTTCGCCCAATCGCGGATGAGCGGTTCACTGAGCTGCCACATGTTCACGTTCGGGTTCAGCGCCCGGCCCACCCCTTCCGCTGTCACCATCGTCTTCTGCAACAGCAGCAGATGCGGCTGCACCTGCATCTCGAACATCTGTGCGACGCTGAGCAACTGGCCGAACAACCGCCCTACCGAAATCTCGTTCATCGCCTTGCCCATGATGGGGGTGCCAATCGCACGACATGCCTGCGCGAATTGCTGCACATCGATGTGCGCGGGAATGTAGCCTGCCTCGCGATGCAACTCCGCCACGCGCTGATAGTCACCTTTCAAAAAGCTCCAAAGAATCTGCGCGAGGATGAGCTGGCTCTGATGGTCGATGCGCCCCATAATGCCGAAATCCACCGGCGCAAGGCGTCCGTCAGGCAGCACAAACAGATTGCCCGGATGCATATCCGCATGGAAGAACCCATCGCGGAACACCTGGTTGAAAAAGGCCCGCGCCGCATGTTCCATTGTGCGCGTGAGGTCGATACCCGCCGCCTGCAACGCCGGAATGTCACCAGCCGAAATGCCGCGGATGCGCTCGCTCACCATCACCCGCCGCGCCGTGCGCTGCCAGTCGATCTGTGGCACGTAGAAATCCGGGTCATCCTTACTGTTCGCGCGCAACTCTTCCGCCGCTGCCGCCTCGAACCTCAGATCGAGTTCGATGCGCATAGTGCTGGCGAATGTCGCAACCACCTCACGCGGCTTGAGGCGTTGCAGATGCGGGCGACGTCGCTCCACACGTTCCGCCACCCACACCATCAAATCGATATCACGCTGGAAGGCGCGCTCGATATTCGGCCGTAAAATTTTGACCGCCACCTCACGCCCATCTGGCGTCACCGCAAAATGCACTTGCGCGATGGAAGCAGCAGCGATGGCTGTATCCTCAAAGCTCGCAAACAATTCAGCAATCGGCGCACCGAGTTGCTCTTCGATCATCGCCTTCGCTTGCGCGGTAGGGAAGGGCGGCAAACTATCCTGCAGCTCCGTAAGATCCAGCGCCAGCGCATCGCCGATGAGATCGGGCCGCGTCGAAAGTGCCTGCCCGGCCTTGATAAAGCTCGGCCCCAATTGCTGCAACGCACGTGATAAACGCTGCCCCTCGCGCAACCCCCGGTGACGCCGCGCCACCAGCCGGCAGGTCGACAGCAACAGCGGCGAAACGTTCAGCGCCTCGAGCCCGAACAGCGCATCATACCGCGCCAGCGTCCAGCCGATACCAAGCAAACGCATGCTGGATTTGAGATTGTGCAGCATCAGATTTTCCACCCGTGATGAATGGCGACCACACCCATGGTTAGGTTGTCATACGACACGCGCTCGAACCCCACTTCGCCCATGATACGCTTCAGTTCCTCCTGCTTTGGGAACATGCGAATGGACTCGACGAGATACTGATACGAATCGCGGTCCTTGGTAACCAGCGCGCCGATTTTCGGGATCAGCGCGAAGGAATATTTGTCGTAGAGTTTGGCGAGCAGGGGGATCACCACCTGGCTGAATTCAAGGCAGAGAAATTGCCCGCCGGGCTTCAGCGCACGATACGCATCGCGCAATGCTTGCGGAATATCCGTCACGTTGCGTAAGCCGAACGCGATGGTGATCACATTAAGCGAATTATCCGGTACGGGCAGATGCTCCGCATTGCCGCACACCCATCGTAAGCCTTGCGCTTCGCCTTTATCGAACTGGCGGTCGCGGCCTACATTCAGCATCGCTTCGTTGATATCGCACACGGTGACATGCGCACCGGTTTTCGCTTTCAGGCGTACCGCGATATCGCCCGTGCCACCGGCTAAATCCAGTATTGTAGCGGAGGAGGGGACGTTGATGCGCGACACGAAATCATTTTTCCAAACGCGATGTAACCCGCCACTCATCAAATCATTCATGAGGTCATAACGTCCCGCGACGGAGGAAAACACCTCACGCACCATGCCGACTTTTTCACCTTGGCCCACGGTGCGAAACCCGAAATGCGCCGACGCCGAATCCTGTGCGTTGTCCTGTGGCTTCTCTTGTTTGTTTGCGCTCATATCATTACCTTGGTTGCGTTGCTGCTACCTTGTTTCACGTAGCTTCACAAGCACAAGTGAGAGATATTCATGCCCGAATTACCAGAGGTGGAGACCACGCGCCGCGGGCTGCTTGGCGCGGTGAAAGGCCAGCAAATCATGAGCGTGACTGTGCGCCGTTACGATCTGCGTACACCGATCCCGAAGAACCTCGCCACAACACTGCAGGGGCAGACCATCACCGGCATCCGCCGCCGCGCGAAGTACCTGCTGATCGACCTTGATTCCGGCCAGATTCTATTGAATCATCTGGGCATGAGCGGCAGCTTTGTCGTGGTGAAAAGCAAAGGCTACATTCCGCGCACCCATGACCATGTATTATTAGAGCTTAAAAACAACAACTTAATGGTTTTTCATGACCCGCGCCGTTTTGGGGTGATGGATATCATTCAAAAAAATGCCGAGAAAAATCACCCTTCGCTAAAAAACCTAGGGCCAGAGCCGCTAAAAAAGGATTTTTCACCTGCCTATCTCAATGCTGAACTTGCCAAACGCAAAGGCCCTATCAAGCCCGTGCTGATGGACCAAAAGCTGGTGGTCGGCGTCGGCAATATTTATGCCTCGGAATCCCTGCATTTATGCGGGTTTCACCCTTCTACACCCGCGAATAAACTTGCCTCCAGATCCACTGAGATCATCGCTGCAATCCGCACTACACTAAAGGCCGCAATCGCATCCGGCGGATCCACTCTTCGTGATTATGTCGGCAGCAATAATCAGGGGGGATATTTCCAGCATCATTTTCAGGTGTACGAACGCGACGGCGAAGCATGTTTTCGATGCAGTACAATCATTGAAACTTGCACCCACGCTGGGCGCTCGACATACTGGTGCCCGCAATGCCAGCAAATCAGCGCTAAGCAGCAAAAACACTAGGGTTTTGAAGGGTTATAAAGGAGCAGTAAATTCTTTTTGGCACCTGTGAATAAAACCGCTTGACGGGTGCAAAACTCGTCGCTAGTTTCGCCCTCCACGACAACAACATTTGAACAACGAACTGGGTTTACCATGGCACATCATAAATCGGCAAAAAAACGCATCCGCCAGACGGAGAGTCGTACGGAAGTGAACCGCTCACGCATGAGCCGGATTCGAACCTTCGTTAAGAAAGTTGAAACTGCAATCGCGGCAGGCAGCGCAACCGACGCGCAGAACGCGCTGAAATCGGCCCAGCCCGAGATCATGCGTGGCGTGAGCAAGGGTGTGTTACCGCTCGCAACCGCATCACGCAAGGTAAGTCGCCTGACTGCCCGCGTGAAGTCGTTGTCGGCCGCTTAAGTCGCCTGCTTCTACCCAAGAAAAAAAATCCAAAAAAAACTGATGTGTGTCGCGTCCCGCGTGGGCCGCACCCCTTTCTGCTGCCCGGATTCACGGGCAGTGTGACTTCAATGATTACTAATTTGAAAGGTACACCATGTCTTCAGCTGCCCGCGCAGTTACCCATTCTTACGCCGGTGACGTCTCACCCGCCGACGCCTGGACTGCCCTAAGCCAATCCGCCAACGCCCAACTCATCGATGTCCGCACCCAGGCGGAATGGGCATTCGCCGGCGTTCCCTCGGTTGACTCCCTCAACAAGACCGTGAAAACAATTTCATGGAAATTCTATCCCAATTTCGATGTGAACCCACGGTTCATCGAACAATTGGAAACAGCGGTGACCGATAAATCGGCGCCGCTTTATTTTTTGTGCAAGACAGGCGGCCGTTCTGCTGATGCTGCAATCGCGGCAACCTCAGCGGGCTACCATAATTGCTACAACATCGCGGGCGGGTTCGAAGGTGATATCAATACCAACCACCAGCGCGGACAGGTGAATGGCTGGAAAGCCAGCCGTCTGCCGTGGCAGCAAGCGTAACCAAAAAACAAAAAAAGCAGAACAATAAAAAACTTCAATCACACAAGAAACAATCCAGGTAAGGCAAAGTCATATGAACGAAATTTCTTCCATCCAGACCCGTCGTCCCGATCATTTTGCCCGTTGGGAGCGCGTGCGTGAGCGCCTGCGCGTCAGCTACGGCGAAGCGATCTTCAAAAGCTGGCTGCAGCCTTTGAAACTCGCGGACGTAAAAAACGGGCAGGCGATGATCACCGTCCCCACCCGCTTCATGCGCGAGTGGATCATCGCGCATTACGCCGACAACATCCTGCGCTTTTGGTGCCAGGAAGACCAGACGGTGCATTCGGTGGATATTTTCGTAAAGGCCGAACCCATTACCGTACATAACCCAGCTGCCCAACAACAGCAGCAACAGCCGCAGCAACAACCTGCTGGCCTCGAGGCTGCCATGCTCGGTGCCGCCGCGAACGAAGACAAACCTATCAACCCTGATAGCATTTCAGCACCGCTCGATCCACGCTACACTTTCGATAATTTTGTCGTCGGAAAAAGCAACGAGCTCGCGCACGCTGCCGCTCGCCGCGTCGCCGATTCCGCGACCGTCACCCCGGGCTCAAACCCGCTATTCCTCTACGGTGGCGTTGGCCTTGGGAAAACCCACCTGATGCACGCCATCGCATGGCATATCCGCAAAACGGACCCATCGCGCAAGGTGATTTACCTGAGTGCCGAGAAGTTCATGTACCTCTTCATCCGCGCCATCCGCTCGAAAGATACGATGGCGTTCAAAGAGTATTTCCGCAGTGTGGACGTACTGATGGTGGACGATGTGCAGTTCATCTCAGGCAAGGACTCAACACAGGAAGAATTCTTCCACACCTTCAACGCGCTGGTCGACCAGAACAAGCAGCTCATCATCTCCGGTGACCGCTCGCCGGCCGACCTCGAAGGCATGGAAGAGCGCGTCCGCAGCCGCCTCGGTTGGGGCTTAGTGGCTGACGTGCATGCCACCACCTACGAACTGCGCCTCGGTATCCTGCAGGCGAAACTCGAGAAAGTCCCGGGCGCGCAAGTGCCGACACGCGTGCTCGAATTCCTCGCCCACAAAATCACCAGTAACGTGCGGGAACTCGAAGGCGCGCTCAACCGCGTTGTCGCCCACAGCACGCTGGTCGGTGGCTCTGTGACCATGGAATCGACGCAGGAAGTGTTGCACGATATCCTGCGTGCAAACGACCGCCGCATCACTATCGAGGACATCCAGAAGAAAGTGGCGGCGCATTTCAACATTAAGGTGAGTGATATGCACAGCGCCCGCCGGAGCGTTGCCATCGCTCGCCCACGCCAGATTGCGATGTACCTCGCGAAAAAGCTGACAACGAAATCGCTGCCCGAGATTGGCCGCAAGTTCGGTGGGAAAGATCACACCACCGTCATGCACGCCGTGAAACGCATCGACGAACTCAGCCGCAACGACAAGGAGTTCGCCGACGATGTCGAACTGCTGATGCGTATGCTGCAATCGGCCTCATAAGAATAAGGTAAGTAGGTGCAATGGAGAGGGCGGTATCGCAAGATGCCGCCCTTTTTTGTTAGCCGCTCGCTGCATCTTTCTTTTTACGGCTAGAATCCCGTACTGCCGCCCACGCTCAAGCGGCATGACGCTAAGCTGTACACCTGATTCGATGCAGGCAGACTTGACTTTCGCTAGATTGTCGATGCCCTTTCCACGCAGATGCGATTTCAGTTTATCCAGCGTGATCATCTACCGCGCCAAACTACACGCGCTTGGTGTTAAAAAATATGACTCACTCACATTGAACGTCGATAAGAGGGAGTGAAATGACATTCTCTGTGGATAACCACGAATGCGCTTGCCGCCAAGCGTGGGCAGTTTATAACTTCTGGCAGCCGGATTTAACCCTCGCAACCCATGAGAAAAACCCATGAAATTGGTGATTGAACGCGCGGTACTGCTCAAAGCACTCAGCCCCATCCAGTCGGTCGTTGAACGCCGCGGCACCATTCCCATCCTTGCCAACGTGCGGTTGGACGCGGACAAAGGCGGCCTCAGCCTCACCGCGACGGATATGGACATCGCTATCGTCGAGAAAGTGTCGGCAGACATACAGGAAAAAGGCGCGACCACTGTGCCAGCCCACATGTTCTACGAAATCATCCGCAAACTCAGCGACGGTAGCAATGTGCAGCTGACGCAGGGCGACAAAGGTAAACTTACCATCGCTGCCGGCCAGTCGAAATTCTCGCTGGCGAGCCTACCGGTCGATGATTTTCCCGTAATGGCGGAAGGGGATCTCGGCCATAAATTCAACATCACCCCGGCCGAATGCAAAGCGCTGCTCGAAAAAACACGCTTTGCCATCAGCACTGAAGAAACCCGCTATTACCTCAATGGTGTTTACCTGCATGCAGCGAACAACCAGGGCGCAGCCGTGCTGCGCGCGGTTGCGACCGATGGCCACCGCCTAGCACGCATGGAAGTCGGGCTGCCAGAAGGTGCGGAAGGCATCCCGGGCGTCATCATCCCGCGCAAGACTATCAACGAGCTCTACAAACTGGTGGAAGAGGGCGGTGAAAAAGTCGAGATATCACTCAGCGAAAGCAAGATCCGCTTCGCCGTCGGCAACGCCATCCTCGTCAGCAAACTCATCGACGGCACCTTCCCGGATTACGAGCGGGTCATCCCGACCGGCAACGACAAGGTGATGGAAGTGGACGGCAAAGCCGTCAGTAGTGCGGTCGACCGCGTCTCCGTCATCACCAGCGAAAAATCCCGCGGCATTAAGGTCGCGCTCTCGGGCAGCAAAATTACCCTCAGCGCATCGAGCGCCGAGCAAGGAACCGCGAGCGAGGAGCTTTCTGTTTCGTATGGCGCTGACCCGGTCGAGATCGGCTTCAACAGCCGTTATCTGCTCGACATGATGGCGCAAGTGGAAGGTGAAACGGCCCAGTTCGTCTTCGCCGACGCCAACTCACCCACCATTGTACGTGACCCCGCCGATGTCGGCGCGCTCTACGTCATCATGCCAATGCGCGTGTGATAACGTGTGATAATGTTGGGTAGCTTGCCAAGAGAAGCAGGCAAAGAACAAAGGAACCGGGCGTAATTTTTGGTGACCTTACATGCGCATCTTTGTGCGCGGTCAATGCATTTAGTGGTTACAAGTATTCATCATCGCGAGTACGGTGAAAGGCGTGGGCTTCAGCACCCCAACAACTACATTGTTCGAGGCCTGATGCACATCGCTGTTCAGGAATGACCAGCATTCCCCGGACTCTTTCAGGATCGTAATCCATTCCACGCCAGCTCTACCTTCATCGCTGATCAGGGCGAAAGCCTGTGCGTCACCTTTGGGTGTTTCCAGTGGAATCGGCGTCTTGAGTTGAAGGTGCATAATATTTCTCGACGAAAGGGGTGTGGGGAGCCTCGGGCTAAGGCTCCCCACGATGGGGACGTAATTAGTCCTGTTTTGTCGTGCCCGGAGGGGTCATTTTCGGAAACTTCCCGTCTTCGATACGACCTTCGTTGCGCAAGTCACGGCCATCCTGGGCATTCTTCCGCGACTCGGGCGATTTGCCATGCTCGTAAAGTTCTTCTTCTACGAAACCAGCAGCTTCTTTAAGTTTACCTTTAACTGACATGCTACTCTCCTTGGTGTTTGTTTCTGAAAGGTCGGTATGTCCTTCCGTGAGACTAGAAATGGCTCATAGCGGTTAAAGATGCGATGGGGGATGAACGGTGCGGATATAAGCGTAGCATCAAGCATAAATCTCTTGGCGAGAGTTGCTGCGGCTTATAGGTAGGAAGCATGTCCCACGCGCCGCACGCCATCACCACCCTCACGCTCGAGAATTTCCGCAATTACCGGACATTGTCGCTGACCCTGCCGCCGCACCCGGTAGTGCTGCGTGGCAAGAACGGTGCAGGGAAGACGAATATCCTTGAAGCGTTATCATTATTATCACCGGGCCGTGGCTTTCGTGGCGCACGGTTGCGGGAGATGGATGCGAACAATGCAGGCGGCGCACCATGGGTCGTCGCCACGGAAGTCACCACTGCAGGTGAGACGAGTTTCATCGGTACCGGGCGCGATGGCGAGAGCAGCGCTGAAAAACGCATCATCAAGATCAATGGCGGAAAAGTGCGGGGCCACGCCGCCCTTGCCAACCATGTCTGCATCCAGTGGCTGACGCCGAGCATGGATCAGGTGTTCATCGAAGGCGGCTCCGCGCGCCGCAAGCTGCTCGACCGCATAGTTTACGGCTTTGTGCCGGAACATGCAACACGTGTGCAGGCTTACGAATCCGCCATGCGCGAACGCAACCGATTATTGACCGACCGCATGATGGCCGACCCGTACTGGCTTTCTGTACTGGAGCAGCAGATGGCAGAGCATGCGGTAGCGATTACGTTAGCCCGCCAAGAAGTGCTGGAACGCCTGCGTCACGAACTGGTGGAAAAGGTCGCGGGCTTCCCCCGCGCGCTGGTGTCTTTGAACGGCCTTATTGAGGACTGGCTGGAGGAGGGGGAATCCGCCCTCGAAGCCGAACGCAAATTTGCCGAGCGTTTAACAGAGGTCCGAAACCTCGATACCGCGCGGGTCCGCGCCAGCATTGGACCCCAGCGCAGCGACTTCAAAGTTATCCACTGCGAAAAGAACTTGCCTGCTGAAAGCTGCAGTACGGGCGAGCAAAAAGCTTTGTTGCTTAGCCTCATGCTCGCCGCAGCCCGGGCGCGGGCAGCCTGGTGCAACGTCCCGCCCATCCTGCTTTTGGACGAGGTGATTGCCCATTTGGATGTGGATAAGCGGGCCTCGCTTTTTGACCTCATTAGGGCGACGAGGATACAAGCATGGATGACCGGCACGGACGCCGCAGATTTTAAGGGGTTGGAAGGGTTTTCGACTATCCTAGAAATCGATGGCGGAACCGTAAAAATCTGATAGAAAAAAACGACGCAAAAAGAGCAAGTATTATGAGCGCGAACACAGCCACCAAAAGTGAAGAGCAAATGACCGACCAGAACGTTACGGGTTCGCCCGCCAACAGCGCCGATTACGACGCGGATTCTATCAAGGTACTCAAAGGACTCGAAGCCGTACGCAAGCGCCCCGGCATGTATATCGGCGACACCGATGATGGCTCGGGCCTGCACCACATGGTCTATGAAGTACTCGACAACGCGATCGACGAATCCCTCGCAGGCCATTGCGACCGCGTCTATGTCGCCATCAACGAGGATGGCTCTGTCACCGTCGAAGATAACGGTCGCGGCATCCCAGTCGATATGCACAAAGGCGAAGGCCGCAGCGCGGCAGAAGTCATCATGACCGAACTGCACGCGGGCGGAAAATTCGACCAGAACTCCTACAAGGTTTCCGGTGGTCTCCACGGCGTAGGCGTCTCCGTGGTGAACGCACTTTCCGAATGGCTGGAGCTCGTCATCTGGCGCGATGGCAAGGAACATAAAATGCGCTTCGAGCATGGCGTGGCCGTGGCCCCACTGAAAGTGACCGGCGACGCCAAAGGTAAAAAAGGCACGCAAGTGACCTTCTTCCCATCCAGCGAAACCTTCACCGGCATCATTTTCGATTACGGCACGCTGGAACACCGCATCCGCGAACTGGCCTTCCTGAACTCTGGCGTACGCATCATCCTTGCCGACAAACGCAGCACCGAACCGAAAGAGACCGAATTCTTCTACGAAGGAGGCACCGAGGCTTACGTGCAATATCTCGACCGCAGCAAGGTCGCCCTGCACCCGACCATCATGATGAAGGGCGAGAAGAACGGTATCACCGTCGAAGTGGCGATGCAGTGGAACGATTCCTACCACGAGAACACGCTGACCTTCACCAACAACATCCGCCAGCGCGATGGTGGCACTCATCTGATCGGCTACCGCGCCGCGCTCACCCGCTGTATCAATTCTTACGCGAGCGCGAGCGGCATCGCCAAGAAAGAGAAAATCGACCTGAGCGGTGACGACGCGCGCGAAGGCCTCACTGTCATCATCTCAGTGAAAGTGCCCGATCCAAAATTCAGCTCGCAGACCAAGGACAAACTCGTATCAAGCGAAGTGCGCCCCGTGGTCGAGAGCATCGTTGGTGACAAGCTCGGCCAATTTTTCGAGGAGCATCCGCAGGAAGCAAAAACCATCATCGGCAAAATCTACGAAGCCGCCGCTGCCCGCGAAGCCGCCCGCAAGGCGCGCGAACTCACCCGCCGCAAAGGTGCGCTAGATATCGCAAGCCTGCCCGGCAAACTGGCCGATTGCCAGGAGCGCGACCCCGCACTCAGTGAACTGTTCATCGTGGAAGGGGACTCCGCAGGCGGTTCGGCCAAACAGGGCCGTGACCGGAAATACCAGGCCATCCTTCCGCTAAAGGGTAAGATCCTCAACGTCGAACGCGCACGCTTCGACAAGATGCTGTCATCGCAAGAAGTCGGCACGCTCATCACCGCCATCGGCGCCGGTATCGGCCGTGAGGAATTCAACGCCGACAAGGCCCGCTACCACAAGATCATCATCATGACCGATGCCGACGTGGACGGTTCCCACATCCGCACCCTGCTGCTGACCTTCTTCTACCGCCAGATGCCCGAGCTGATCGCCAAGGGCTACCTCTACATCGCGCAGCCACCGCTGTTCAAAGTGAAGCGCGGCCAGAGCGAGACCTACCTAAAGAACGCTGAGGCGCTGGAAGATTACCTGCGCGCCGTGGCGCTCGACGAGGCGGAATTGGTACTCGCCAGCGGCAAGTTGACGGGCGAAGCCCTCGCGAAAAAAGTGCTCGATAACGCCAAAATCGTAGAACTGATGCAGGCACTGACCCGCCGCGTGCCGATGCCGATGGTGGAAGCCGCCGCCATGAGCAACCTGTTCGCCGGTGGCAAAGTCGAGGAATTCACCAGCATCCTGAATCGCCTCTCACCGGGCCTGACACCGTGGAAGGCCGAGAAGTCGGACGCTGGCATCGCCGTCAGCCGCACCGTGCGTTCGGTGGTGGAGCATGTGCTGCTCGACGCGAAATGGCTCGGCAGCCGCGAAGGAAAAGAACTCGCCAACATCCACGCCAGCATGAAAGCGGACTTCGCAACCCCTGCGAAATTCACCCGCAAAGGCGTCGAAGTCTCGGCCAACATGCCAAGCGAACTCTACAAAGCCATTATCGATATCGGCCGCAAGGGTCTCTCCACCCAGCGCTTCAAAGGCCTGGGCGAGATGAACCCCGAACAGCTCTGGGAAACCACGCTCGACCCGAAAGCCCGCACCCTGCTGCAGGTGACTGTGAACGACGCGGCGGATGCCGACGAAGCCTTCAGCACCCTGATGGGCGACGTGGTCGAACCCCGCCGCGATTTCATCCAGAGCAACGCGCTGAAAGTGGTGAACCTCGACGTCTAATCTTCCCGGTACCACTATTCGATGCGAGGCTACAATGTGGGCGCGCAGCGATGTTACCTTATGAACCCAATGTTACTGATTTTCTCTGTGCCTTGCTGTAACCTATTGTAACGCCATAATATCACTCCGTTACGCGTAACATCAGCCCAGAAATTGTCATCAAACTGTCATCCTAACCCCTAAATTCTCTTCCATAACAATACCATGAGTCCGAAAACAGAAAAACTATCCATCTCCGCCGACGATCTTGAATTCCGCGAGATCACCCGCGCCGCCGACACCCAGACCAAGCGCCTGCTGCTGAACAAGGAGGGCGTCCAAACTCGCCTTCAAAGATCGCGAAGATGTGAAGCAGAGCGAAACTCTTGAGAAAAGCTACCGCACGCGGCTCGATGAACTGATGAACCCGGCCCAAAGTGTCGTCGAAAAAGAAACTGTCGATACGATCGAAAAAGCGGTGAAGCTTGCACAGGTTGTACCAAGTGTACCTCTGCCACGCCGCTAGCCTACGAGCCAGCCACTCGCATCGCCCGAAGCATTGCGAGGATGCTCGCGCCCTGCTTGCTTACTCAACGCCTCAACAATTTTGGCAACACCGAACTTATTGGCCACTGCTTTCAACTTGGCTGCTTCGGCATCCAGTATGACTTGGCGCTCACTAATGGCCTGGGCAGCCTGTTCAGGATCCAAGACAGTGCCATCAGGCTTCGTGATAACGAAATTCCGTGGACGCGGAATGTTTAAAATATCTTTCTTGAAACGGTCCATCAATGCTGAGGTGCTTTTATTCAAAGCTTCCGTGTCCCCACCAATCACGAGGGTTGATTGGTTATTTCCCTTTTCGATGCGATGCAAAATACCACTTTCATTCAGAATAGATGAGACCGCTTCTAAACTATCGTTTTCAGCTTGCATAAATTCCAGATGGCGGGATTGCACCAATTCATTCATTTTCAATTTTAGTGTGTCGAGGTCATACCCCTCATGAATACGCATTTTCTTTTTATTATCCGCATAGCGCGTCGGGTCTAGTTCGCGGCAAGCATATTCAAGCAATGTCATCCGACCCTTGTGAATACTAGCCGGGTGATAATCAGTAGGTGCGAATGTTATCGAGAACTTTGAGTGGTCATCTACTCCCGATGTGTTCCATTGGGGGCTTATAGTGATATTCTTCGTGTTCGGTAATGCAGAAAACACAGTCTGCAATGCCCGGACATAAGGCGCCGGGGAAAACCATCCCATCCCCATACCGCTTTCGTCGCCAAAAGCATGCAGTTCATTAACACCATGAATGTTGTCGGCAACACTGTTATAAGTCATCGTTAACTCCCTCGATACGGGCTGAAGCTACAATAGTTCGAAAGCCCAAAGTGTGAAGATTTGATGATATGTTTTAGAAGCACCCCTGGCAAATGCATGGGTGATTAAATAAAATCCATACAATACGTTGGCTGGCTATCGTGAATGGGACGTATCTGCAAGATTGAGCGCATGGGCTTGCGTCACGCCTTTGCCTACATTAGCGGCATCTGTCGCGCTCACCTGCGTAGCTGGCTGTTCAGACACGCCAGGTACAGAGGCCGTCGCCGCTTTATTACGCCCCGGCAGGGCCGTATTCTCGAACCACGGATTCTGCCGCTGGATGGCCATTTCCTTCACCAGCCGCTCGCGCGCCTCCTCCCGCGTGTCGCGCACTTCCGGCCGCTCACCAAGGAACCGTGCGGTGGATTCCAGTGCCGCCTCGCGCTGGTCTTCCGGCAGCTTGTTGATGACCTGCGACGCGATGCGATACGCATCGCTGATCATGTCGGTCGTGCGGATATCGCCGCCCGCCGTCTTCTTCGATGCGGCATAAAGGCCATTGCCAAAGAACATCACCCCCGGCGCCAGATAGTCGAGCTTATAGTATTTCGACGGTACAATAACCTCGCCTGTCACCTTATTGATCTTCGGCGGATGGGACGGGTTGTTATACCGCCGCCCTTCTTCCAGCGCGCTGTAAGAAGTGAGGATTGTATTTGAATAGCCCGAAAGCCCGCCCACGCTTAGCGGGTTCGATTGAATTTTCATCCATAATTTTCCAAGCGGCCCCGCTTGTGCATATTTCTCGCCATCAATCTTCTTCTCCGGAATCAGCGCCGAGGCAAGGAAGCCGGTGCCAAACGTCACGGCCGTGATCTGTTTGGGAAAGTTCCCTTGGTCCTTGCCCGCCTTGAAATAACCGAACGCTGCCACGAATTCCGTGAGGCACTTGATCTGGTTCAGGTAGTCATGTGCAAAATTCGAGATCTTCTGGCCGAGCGTTTTGTTGCTATTCGCTGTCTCAACATGGATCGCGGCCGTCACTGGCAGGTCGATCCCTTCGCTGATATAATGGAGCTTCAGTTTGGTGAGCAGCGAACTCATCTGACGCCCGTCATCCTTACCCCCGATGGCAGCGACCAGAATATCGCCCGCTCCCCAGGTCAACGCGCTTTGGATCTGTCCGTAATCGGTCTTGCCCTTTTCCTTGCTGCGCAGGATACCGCTTGTAAGATAGACCACGTTACCAAGCGTGTAGAAAATGCCCGATGCGCGCAGGCTGTGCGCGCGCAGGCTATCCATGAATCCACGTGGTTGTTCCTTTTCGGGCGCGGCCTCGGAAATGCTCGCCGTTCCATGAGTGTAGCCAAGCTCGCCGAGCATGCCAATGAGCTGCTCCGGATCGCGGATACCACTGACCCGCAGGGCGAACTTACCACCACGATTGTCTGAAAGCGTGCCCCAGCCTTTCAACCGCAACGCGGCGCGCAGGGCGAGAAGCTGGTCCTGAGGTGCATCCGGCGCAGCATAAAGATACGCAACTGACTGCCCATTCTTCTGTGCGCGCACATCCAACTGCGTCACGGCCGAACCGGCGTCCCAGCGGTAATGGAAGTTCACGTCGCGCTTCATCGAATAACCAAAACAGTAAATAAATGTGAATTATCTCGATACTACAATGGTATCACATATTATCGGTTGTTTTATGACGCTTTTGTGACAATTATAAATCTCTGTGCCAAACTGTAATAAGCCGCAACCCAAGGCTTATACTCACCAACATATCGATTTATTACGACAAGGCTTGACTTAGCGCGGCTTTGGGTGTAGAGGCCAGAATCCAATGGCGCGCCCTGCGTGCTGCCAGAGAAAAATGTAACACTTTAAAAAAAGTAAGAAAGTAGGGTTCGGCTATGTCGAGACGTTGTGATATCACTGAAAAAGGCGTCCTCTCGGGCAATAATGTATCCCATTCCAACCGCAAGTCGAAGCGCCGTTTTCTGCCGAACATGCAGGAAGTAAGCCTCCAGAGCGATGCACTGAACCAGACCATCCGCATGCGTATCGCGGCCAGCACCCTGCGCACGATCGACCATAACGGTGGCCTCGACAACTATCTGATGACCACCCACAGCAAATCGCTCAGTGAAGAAGCGCGCAAACTGAAAAGCCGCATCATCAAGGCCCGCGGCGCGGCCCCGGCCCCGAAAGCTGCATAAGCAGCTAGCAGGAACAATTGAAAAAGGGCGCTGCAAAGCGCCCTTTTTTATTGCCGTGATAGCCTGCGACTAACGGTAGTAACGCTTATTGACGTGCGTGTCGTGACCTTCGTCATATTCCGGTACGAATTTCACTTCGCTCGTTTGCTTCAGCGAGGCCAGCAGTTTGCGCCAGGTTTCACGGCTTACGGACTGGTTAATGAGCATGTGCCCCTCCCTTCGGTTACAAGGCCAAGATAGGCCTATGAGGTTAAAGAGAAGTTAAAAATAGCAGCAATACCGTCAAAAAACGATAGGAAGCGCTTCACAAAAAATTACACAGTTTTAGGCTGCTTTTTGGCGCAATGCCTTGCGCGTAAGCCGCACATCCTCATGCGCGAACAAGCTGGTGATCTGCGCCAGCATGGTGTCGCCCAGCTGCTCCACATCATGCAACGTGACGGCACGGCTATAATAGCGCGTCACATCATGCCCGATCCCGATCGCCAGCAGCTCCACATCCCCCGCGCGCTCGATCTTCTGGATGACCTCGCGCAAATGCCGGTCGAGATACGCCCCCGAATTCGCTGATAATGTCGAATCATCCACGGGCGCCCCGTCCGAAATCATCATCAGAATCTTGCGCTGCTCACTCCGTGAGCGTAGGCGGTTATACGCCCAGAGGATGGACTCGCCGTCGATATTTTCCTTCAGGATACCATCCTTCAGCATCAGCCCGAGATTGCGCCGCGCACGGTTAAGGCGCTGGTCAGCAGATTTATAGATAATATGGCGTAGATCATTCAGGCGGCCCGGGTCCGGCGCGCGCCCCGCATCGAGCCATGCCTTGCGGCTGAAGCCGCCCTTCCAGTCGCGCGTAGTGAAACCCAATATCTCCACCTTCACGCCGCAACGCTCCAGCGTGCGGGCGAGAATATCCGCGCTGAGTGCCGCGATGGTAATCGGCCGCCCGCGCATCGAGCCGGAATTATCAATCAGCAACGTCAACACCGTGTCGCGAAAATCCGTGTCCTGTTCGATTTTGTAGATGGTGGTGGTATCGGGCCGCGCGACGATGCGGGCGAGGCGGGCATTGTCGATGATGCCGTCCTCAAGTTCATAGATCCATTGCCGCGTCTGCTGAGCCAGCAGCAAGCGCTGCAGCCGTGTGGCGAGGCGGCTGGTGACAGTGTGGTATTGCTTAACCTTCAGCATCAGCGTGTCGAACAGGCGGTTGAGTTCTTCCGCCGGGGCGAGGGCATCCGCCTCAATGATCTCGTCATACTGCGTGGTGAACGCACGATAGGCACTGGCCGCTTCAAGATTGAATTCAGGGCGATTGGGCGCAGCACGCGGTGCCTTTTCCTTGGGCGATACATCCTGATCCGCATCGCTGTCGAAATCCCCGGGCGCTTTCACTTCCTTGCGCTCGCCATGTTCGTTCTCGTCTGCTTCCCCTGCCGATTGCAGCGATTGCGTTGCGTTGGACTGCATCATCTCCGCGGATTCATCATCCGTGGTGTGGCCGATCATGTCTGGGTTTTCACTCTCTGCATCATCCCCTCCGCGCTCGTTGCCGGGACGATGGGTGATGAGCTTCAGGTCGAACAATATATCCTGCACGATACGTGCGAAGACATCCTGCTTACCTACCGCCCGCGCCAGTTTGCCGATATGTGGCAGGGCGGCTTCATGCACCCATGGCCGCATCGTCTCGACCAGTGCGGCAATAGAAGCGGGCGGTGCATCCCCCGTGATAGCCTCGCGCGCAATCATCGCGACCACATCTGGCAGTGCGAATTGCTTATTCTGCTGTGTATCGCGTGAATTGGTCGCGTCGTGATTGTCATAGCCTTTGAACTCGAACGAGGTCTGAAGTCGCTGCGCGAGGTTGTGGCGGATGCCCGGAAACTGTCTGCCACCAATCGCTTCAAGCCGAACTTGCTCCAGCGCGTCGAACATCGAGCTCGCCTGCGCATCCGCTGGGCGGTTCTTCTGATGTAGGTTGGCGTTATGGTGCTTCATGGCGAGTGCCGCCATATCCACCTGACCTCGCATATGCCGCGTGGTCACCTCGGGTGAGGCGTCGATGAGCTTGCTAATCATGATAAGATCACGCTGCGACAGCGGGTCATCCTGAATGCGGTTGAGACCAACCGAAACCTTCAGCTCCAACTTACCCGACAATGCCTGCGCCACATCCGCCTGAAGCTGCAGGAACTCGCGTTCATTTTCGACGTTGCTGGGGTCGCGGTGTGTCACGCCGCCGCCAGTAAATCCACATCGAAGCAACGCTGGTAATATTCGGCGATTGTTGCCCGCTCCATCTCGTCGCATTTATTGAGGAAGGAGAGGCGGAACGCCATATCAATGTCGTGGAAAATAGCGAGGTTTTCCGCCCAGCTGATGACAGTGCGCGGGCTCATCACCGTCGAAATATCACCATTGATGAACCCAGCTCGCGTCAGGTTCGCCATCGCCACCATCGTCGCGATCTGCTTCTTGCCCTTTGCGTTATGCATTGAAGGCATCTTGGCAGAAACGATTTTTTCTTCGACCTCGGCTGGAAGGTAATTCAACGTGGTCACAATATTCCAGCGGTCCATCTGTCCCTGATTGATGGGCTGTGTGCCATGATAAAGGCCCGTCGCATCGCCAAGCCCAATTGTGTTGCTCGTCGCGAAAATGCGGAAATACGGGTGCGGGGTGATGACCGTGTTCTGATCGAGCAGCGTCAACTTGCCTTGCGCCTCAAGTATACGCTGGATAACGAACATCACATCCGGCCGCCCCGCATCATACTCATCAAATACTAGAGCGATCGGGCGACGCAGCGCCCACGGAATGATACCTTCCTGAAACGCCGTCACCTGCTTGCCGTCCTTCACCACGATGGCGTCGCGCCCGATAAGGTCTGTGCGGCTGATATGCGAATCGAGGTTGATTCGGATGCACGGATAATTCAGTCGTGCCGCGACCTGCTCGATGTGGGTAGATTTGCCCGTGCCATGATAACCCTGCACCAGCACTCGCCTATTATGCTCGAAGCCTGCGAGAATGGCCAGTGTCGTCGCCTTATCGAACTGGTATGTATCATCTACCTGCGGCACCAGTGCATGCCCCCCCGCAAACCCATGCAGTTTGAGGTCGGACTCGAATCCGAACAGTTTTTCAGTAGTTAGTTTCTTAGTAGGTGCGCTCTCGAATTCATCGTTGGATTTGGTCATTTCTGTTCCTTAATTTTTTCTGGCTTAGCGGCCTTCGCAGGCTTCGATTTTTCCTCTTCCGCCAGCGCCTTGAGGTCGCGGTCATCGAACTTGCAGAGTGGATTTTTCATCACGTTATACAATGTTTGGTCTTCGATCTCCCAATATTCCGGGTTGTCGGAAATCTCAGTGAGCAGCTTTAACTGCGCATCACCCAGTGCTGCCAGTGTCACCGTATCATGCTTGAAACTAACCGGTGCTTTCGGATATTCAGCAAGGAATGTTCTACGCATCGAAGGGTTAAGGCGATAGCGCTGGAAAATACCATTCACGACGCCAAAGCGGTACAGGCGCCCGCCCATGTCACTCGGATTCTGCTTCAGCATCAGGAAATGCGTCTTCCCAAGCGTGAAGCTGCGCGCGAGTTCCTTCATATCCTTGCCCTCGGGGTCACGGCGAAACTCCGAATAATACAGGGCCTGCGCGATTTTATCAGTGCAGCTATCGGGCTGGCCGTCCTTCCATTGCGGCGAAAAATCATCAACGAGAATGCAGCCCGCGAGTGCGAACACTGCAAGCAGGGGGGCGACGAAACGGCAAAGGCTCATGCTATTTCTCCAGATAGTGCGCCAACAAATGATGGTAAGCGCGGGTAATGCGTTTGAAGGTTTCCTCAGCGAGCGCATTCCCGCGATTCACGTCCGGGTGATATTTCTTCACCAGCTCACGGTACTGCGCCTTGATTTTTGACTTATCACTCGGGTGTTCGAGGTCAAGCACCGCGAGCGCATCCTTCTCCCGCGCGCCGATGGGCTTGGCATCCGCCTTAAAGGAAACCCCGCCATCGCCGAACATACGCCCGAATGCCTCTTCGAGCTTTGCGCTCGGGTTGCCCTTGAGCTGATCCATGCGCCAGGTGGGTCGGTGCCCCGTCGTCGCGTCGCGCTGGAAGGCGTAAATTTCTTGCTCGCCCATGCCCTCGAAATAATTCCATTTCTTGTTGAAGGCGGTGATATGTTCTTCGCAGAACCACTGATACTCACGCAAATTGCTTGGCGAGCGCGGCGCGCGGAAATTCCCTTCGTTCAGGCAATCCGCCCAATTGCAGCGGTGGCCGGTCGATTCCACACTCTCCGATTTTTTTCGCTTTGCCATAAGGCTCTAATATCGCGTACCTTGTGTACGCTTTCAACTGTAGCGTAAAGAAAAATGACCAGCATCGCCAATAGAATTAAAGAACTACTTATAATGGAACTTGACCCAACCATTCTGCACGTCGTGGATGACTCCGCTAAACATACTGGCCATTCCGGGGCGAGGGAAGGCGGCGAGTCGCATTTCACCGTTCATATCGTCAGTGAGAAGTTTGCGGGGATTAATGCCGTGGCCCGCCACCGCGCGGTCTATGCGGCGCTGAAGCCGTTACTGGATGCAGGATTGCATGCACTTGCCATCAACGCCAAAGCGCCGGGGGAGGCTTAGGCTGCCACATCCTTACGCGCCGCGCGAGGCGCCTCGATTTTCAATAGCTTATCCTTAACTTCTAAACCACCCAAACTGAACCCACCCAGCGTCCCATCCTTCGCTACCACACGGTGGCAGGGAATGGCGAGCGGCACCGGATTGGCGCCACAGGCCGACGCTACCGCCCGCACCGCCCGCGGGAAGCCCACGCGCTCGGCGAGGGTGATGTAGCTAATGGTTTCCCCGTACGGAATTTTAGCGATGGCGAGCCACACCGCACGCTGTAACGCCGTGCCGTCCGCAAGGTCATATGGAATGCGCAGGCGGTCACCGTTCTTGAGGTAAGCATCAATAGCGCGCGCTGTGCCACCGAAGAACGCGTCGAGTTCCATCAGGGTCGGCTTTGGGGGGGTGCTGAATTTACGACCGAGATCTTCGGAAGCTTCTTCGTCCTTGCCAAGCAAGGTGAGGTAGCGCAACCCGCGGCTGCTTGCGACCATCAGCAGTTTGCCGATCGCGCTGTCATGCGTGGTGTAGTACAAGGTATCGGTCATGCAGTCCCCCTAAGCAATCTGGCGTGCGGCCGCTGTTTTACGATTCAGATAGTCGATGATTTCTTTACCCAATGCACGGACTTCCTCCGCCGCCAGTGAATTCGGCTGTACTTCGCTAACACCATAGCCCTGCATCATGCTACCCGCGAAGATGACGCGGTTGCCAAAGCGATTGGCGGTAAGGCCCACCATGTCGCCCGAGATCGCCTCGGTAAGTTTTGCTTGTGGATGCACGCGGTTCAGCACCATTTTTACCGGCACGCGCTCTTGCTTGCAGATTTGGATGGTCGCGCTCGTCGCCCACACATCCATCGGGCTCGGCTGCAAGGGAATCACTACTAAGTCCGCAGCCCGAATCGCGGTGCGCGCTTCCGCATCCGTATGCGGCGGGGAATCGATGATGATAAGGTCATGCGTGTACTTCAGCCGGTCAAGCTGGCTGCCGACGCGCCAACCGGAAATTGAGGCAAAGGTGAGGTTGGTGCTGCCTTCGCCCATCCGCTTCTCGCGCACGTTGTGCCATTGGGTGAGAGAGGCTTGCGGGTCGATATCGATGATGGCGACCTTGCGCCGCCCGCTGGCCGACCATGCAACAGCCAGATGCGCCGCCATGGTGGTCTTTCCCGCGCCGCCTTTTTGCTGTGCAATCGTGATGATCTTTGCTACCACAGCCATTCCTTATTTTTGATACTTGCCGAGCGACTTCTGGTGGTTGCATCCGGTGAGGATTTCCGCCAGCTTTGTACTTACCGTTAACATAGTTCACCTACCATATATTGTCAATGAATCGCCCCGAAATACTACATATAGACAATTCGCTTGTGGATAACGCCGTAACCCTTTGGCGTAAAGGTGCGCTGGTCGCCCTGCCGACTGAAACCGTCTATGGGTTGGGTGCCGACGCAACGAACGGCGAAGCCGTCGCAAGCATCTATATGGTGAAAGCCCGTCCGCAATTCAACCCGCTCATCGTCCATGTTGCCGACATCGCGACGGCTAAAAAATATGTCGAGTGGAATGACACCGCCGAAGCCCTCGCACAAACATTCTGGCCCGGCCCATTGACCCTCGTACTCAAGCGCCGCGCCGATTCACCCATCAGTGAACTGGTCAGCGCCGGGGGCGACAGCATCGCAATCCGCATCCCTTCCCACCCCGTTGCGCTGCAATTGCTGAAAGCATTCGGCGGCGGCATCGCTGCCCCAAGCGCTAACCGAAGCGGCCGCATCAGCCCCACCACCGCCCAGCATGTACGCGACGAACTCGGGGACCGCATTACGCTTATTATCGACGGTGGTGCGTGTGAGGTCGGGCTCGAATCGACAGTGCTGGATGTATTGGGTGAGGGGCCGGTGATATTGCGGCCGGGGAGTATTACACGCGAGATGATAGAAGCAGTACTCCCTCCCCCCAACGGGGGGAGGTTAGATGGGCGGCTTGCTGGCACCAGTAATATCACTGAGCCCCCACCCCAACCCACCCCCGGCGGGGGAGGG
>JBMOIY010000017.1:0-28201 GCA_049317085.1 Rickettsiales bacterium
CTCACCTTTTAGCAGCTAATCATTAAAGCGTCAGCAACTTCATTTTCTTTGCGCGTGAGATACCGAAAGCGATCAGCACTATTGCCACGATCGCTGCTATGTTCCAGGCTAGACTGTGTTGTTGCATGTCAGGTTGATCATACTTGTAATGCCGCAATGCCTGAATAAAAATTAGCGTTATCAGTGAATTAGCAATAGTCGAGTAATCCTTCATCAACACACGTTTGAAGTTGAAACGCATGCCGCTGGTTGCCGCCCGCACACGGCCAAGTTTCATTCCCCAGCGTGGCACCTCATGGCAATACGTGTCGTAGTTCTCACCGAATTTGTTACGCAGGAAATATTCCTCAGCAGCAATAATGCTCTGGTAAATGAAGAAGGTACCACCAATGCCGAACAGTATGACAACAGGATGACCATGCATCAGGAATACTCCACAGTATATCAGCATGTTACCCACATAGAGCGGGTTACGGCATATGTTGAAAAATCCTTCCGTTACCAATGTATCGGCATGCACTTTCTTGTTAAGGCCACCACGCTTGATATAAGCAAACCCAATGATTGCCGCGCGGAGGAATAATCCCAGGGCAACAAGTCCGCATGCCAGGATGACAGGTAGCGTTAAGAATCCTTCTGCGGGTGTAAACGACAAAAACAGCGCCACCCAAAGCAACGGGAAAACAGCGTTGCGATACTTGAAGAAAAAATCGCCAATGCGAATGAAGGTTGTTTTTTGGGTATTCATACTCTTTCCTATTTCATGGCTACGATTCCGCAGAAATTGTACCAGCGGAAAAACATTTCAACATGCCGGAAGCCGGCCTCTTTCAACAGATCGAAATTTTCTTCGACCCGATACGGGATGAGCACATTCTCCAGTGCCTCGCGCTTTTGCGAGATTTCCATGTCCGAATAACCATTGCGGCGTTTGTAGGCATAATAATGGTCAATGAATAGCCGATTGAAGGTGGTTTCTTCCGACGTGATTTTTTCAATAAGTAAGAGACAGCCGCCTTCGTTGATGCCGCTGGAGATGCGCCGCACAATCTTCTCGCGATAAAGCGGCCGAACGAACTGTAGCGTCAGCAACATAGTGACCACCGAGGCATTATCAATAGGCAAATCCTGCTGGATATCCTTGCAGAGAAATTCAATGGGACGTGCGGTACTGGACTGTACTACTTTTTCCTGTGCCTTGGCGATCATATCCCGTGAATTATCGATGCCGATAAAATTCACCTTGGGATCAACGGCAGGATCAATGGCAAGCAATGTCGTGGCCGTTGAACACCCAATGTCGTAAAGATTTGTATCTGCCCGGGCAAAATCAGCGGCGAGTTCTACCGTCATTCGCTGCATTTCATCGTAATAGGGAACCGATCGGCTCACCATGTCGTCGAATACTGTTGCCACTTCCTTATTGAAGGTAAAATCAGACGGCTTGCGGGGCACATCGAAAACTTTGTCGGGTTTAATAGTGTGGGCCTGTTTCATAAGGATCTCGTTTGGTTGATCTAGTTTGGTATCCACACAAACTTAAATGAAACTTAACCGTGCGATACAATACCTTAAGCTAGTTTTAAGTTTCCGGCTGAATGATCATGCCGTTATAGCCTTAAGCCTCAAGCCTTTTCATAGCGAGCGAATAAAAATCATGGTATCCCCACAACCGCATATAAGCCTTATTAAAGAGCACCCCATGCGCATCTTGCTGGTTGAAGACGATACGATGATTGGCGAAAGCCTGACCCATGCCTTACGCAGTAGTGGCTATAGCGTAGATTGGGCTAAGGACGGGGATGCAGGCGAACTCAGCCTGCAAAGCTCCAACTATAATCTGGTTTTGCTGGACGTCAGCCTTCCGAAACGCTCAGGTCTTGAGATCCTCGCCAGTTTGCGCCAACGTAAGGAAACAGTGCCTGTCCTCATCCTCACCGCGCGCGATTCCGTGACCGACCGTGTGCAGGGATTGGATGGCGGTGCCGATGACTATCTTGTCAAACCCTTTGCTCTGGAAGAAGTGGAAGCACGCATACGCGTTTTATTACGCCGTCATCTTGGTCAGGCTGAACCTATACTACAGAGTGCAAATATCATCCTTAACCTGCTAACAAAGGAAATCGAAGTAGGTGATAAGAAAATAATACTTTCCGCCCGTGAATATGCGCTGATGTACGCGCTCATGGAACGCCCAGGAAAAGTATTGTCGCGCGCCGAGCTAGAAGAAAAGCTTTATGGCTGGAACGAGGAAGTTAGCAGCAATGCGGTCGAGGTACACATCCACGGCTTGCGCAAAAAACTTGGTAACGCCATCATACGTAACATCCGTGGCATGGGGTACATGGTGTCCAAAGCATGATTTCCATCCGCCAGTATTTGTTACGCGCCCTGGTGCAGGCCCTTATTGTTGGCTCGCTGCTTACAAGCGTACTCGTCTATTGGAATGCTTCGATTGAAATTGATGAGTTATATAATAAAAGCATGGAGGAAGTGGCAAACCTGCTCCATAGCGATGTTGTCGTTATCAAACAGGGAACGGCATCAGCGGGTGATCGCTCCACCAAAACTTCTCTGAAAGGTGAAGAAGAAATGCTGATCCAGCTATGGTCGCCAGCAGGAGAACTCATCAATTCATCGTACCCGGCTATACCGCTTGCGCTGCAGGCAAACGTCGGCAAGTCCATCGCACATTTCCAGCATGACTCATGGTATGTCTACCGTACGGGCGTAGGAAAAAACATCATCCAAATTGCGCAGACTCATCGCGCCCGCAAGCGATTTGTCAGGGAAATGGCATTGGATATATTATATCCCATCGTAGCACAGATCCCGATCATCGGTCTTTTCATCTGGCTGGCCATCGGCAAAAGCATGGGCCCGTTTTCGCAGGTCACGCGCGCTATTCACGAGCGCTCCGCTAAAAGTATGGCGCCGCTTGAAGATACAGAAATTCCCCACGAAATAAAACCTATGGTACAGGAACTCAACGCTTTGCTTGCCCGGCTTGATACAGCCTTGGCCACCCAAAAGCAATTTACGATGGATGCCGCACATGAACTTCGCACACCTTTAGCCGCCATTAAACTGCAGCTTGGCAATTTGGATCGTGCTGACCCAAGCCAGCAAAAAGACGCTTTGGATAAATTGCACCGTGGGATAGATCGCGCAAGCCATGTTGTTAAGCAGCTCCTTACCTTAGCGCGCCTTGAACCAGAAACCACATCCCTTACTTATTCCCGGGTTGATGTGTCAGCGCTCGTTGGCGCTGCTGTAGAAGCATATGCTGAAATCGCTTTCGCTAAACACGTTGATCTGGGACTGGCACGTACCGAACCTAGCTATGCAGTGGGGAATGCCGATGCATTGCGCATTGTTGTCGATAACCTCATCGATAATGCCATTCGATATACTGCAGCAGGAGGCAAAGTTGATGTCGCCGTCTACATGCACACCGATGGTGCTATCATTAAAATTGCGGATAATGGCATCGGTATCCCCATAGAAAAGCGCGCGCGCCTTTTTGAACGCTTCTACAGGATTATCGGCACCGAGAGTGATGGAACTGGACTAGGGTTAGCTATTGTTAAGCATATCGTGGATAAACATCGTGGCGAAATTTTGATAACTACTGGCATCGAAGGTGAAGGAACAGCATTTGTTGTAAAACTTCCTCTAGCTAACTAATCGCCCTACATCGGCTGTCGACATTTTTGACTGAACCACTACCGACGATTGTCTGTAGGTACATCCTCTGTATGATTAGCGATGTAATTGAGGATGGTTTCATTGGTAACATTGCCGCAGGTCGTACAGAAGTAGCCCCTCGCCCAGAACCTTCTGCCCCAATAGCGTTTTGCGTAGCTCGGGGAACTCCTACTATATTGCGAGAGGCGCACCCCTTCACCCGACGCATCCGCCTGGTGCGCCAAATTCGTTCAATTTAATTCGTATCGATGCGCAAGGTCCGGCACATACCATTGGAATTAGCTTGATGGAATATGACGATGGAAAAAAAGATTTCGCCCTCAGTTTGGAAGAAAATCAGCCCCGCCTCGTCCGGTTGGAAGATGAGCCAATCCACCACCACTATAAGTCGCAATCCTGATTCTGTAGCCCATTATGGGGCAGCAGGTTATTAGCCCTTTTCCTTATATTTTCTGCGACCCGCGCCCCTTCATTGCAGTGCAACACCGTAAATCCTTGATTTTTACTGTGGGTGGCTGCTGTTAATTGTAGCATATCACGTTAAAATGGCCTAAAAACCTGCCTTAGGTGCAAGTACTCCCGTGAGTTCAGCTCGCGGCTTCCGCCCATTTACATTGCGTATTGTTGTTTTAACCTGAAGGAGAATTACTATGGCTACCAAGGCAAAATCAAAAGCAAAAGCGAAACCAGCTGCTAAGAAAAAAGCAGCTCCGAAAGCACCTGCTGCTATCAAGCCGGTCAAAGACCGCCTGACCAAGTCGGCGATGCTGAGCCAGATCGCTGAGAGAACCGAACTGTCGCGCGCTCAGGTAAGCGAAGTGTTCAGCGCTCTTGAAGGTCTGATGCTGGGTTCCGTTCATCCGAGCGGTGCGGGCGAATTCATGTTCCCTGGCCTCTTCAAAGTTGCGCTGCGTAAAGTTCCGGCCCGTAAAGCTGGCACGATGATCCGCAACCCAGCCACCGGCGAAATGATGAAAGCTTCTGCGAAGCCTGCTTCCGTCCGCGTAAAAATCCGCGCGCTCGCGAAACTGAAAGCCGCTGCTTCCAAGTAAGCATCTGCGATTACGACTTCCCCACCGGTAATGCCGGTGGGGAAGCATCGCATCCCAAGCTCGCCTGTTGGCGGGCTATTTTTTTATTACAGTAATCCCAGCACTGATAATTCACGCCGCAGCTCTTCAGGCATGGTGGGGTCGAGTTCGTTCACGACAAGATCGCGCGGGGCATCCTTCGGATTGAAGTAACGCCAGCCTTGAAAAGGGCGGTGCTTGCGCGGGGCGATGCGAATAAGTTCGGGATCATGGATGAGTCCGCAATGCGGGGCGCCATTATAAGTGATGGGGCGCAGCTCCAGCATTTTCTGGCGGGCGCAGAGCCACCCGTTGATGACCCAGTAGATGGAGCCACCATCCAGCACCTCGGTGGCACGTTTGGGCATATGGCGTGTAATGTGCATCAGCTCAGGCGTTTTGCGGGCGCGCTTCAATTCCTTCAGGCGGCGCGCCTGCCAGTCGGCGAGGTCGGACAGGGAATCGGGGCCAACGGAGAGTTTGATGAGGTGGACGGTCATAACGCACAATCTCGGTCCATGCGGACAAATGTCAATGCTGGCACCGGATATTTCTTTATCGAGATTTAACGTGAGCCAGGCGCTTAGGGAATGATTGCTGACAACCCTATGGCTAGGTTCGCCATCAGTACAACCTACTAACAGGAGATTCCTATGACCACCCGAGTTGAAGAACAGCCTATCCGTGAAATCCGTGCCCGTGATGCACGCGAAGGTAGCCCGGCAGGGACTTATTTTGCCGTTGGTGCCCTGATTGCGCTGCTGCTGGCAGTGGCCGTTTATTTCGTTGCCGTTTCCGGCAGTGAGGTCGATACCTCACCCGTAGTCACGACTGATAGCACCATGACCCGGAGTGCGGCACCCACTGCTGACATTGTAACACCGTCGGAAGAATCCAGTTCTTCAACGACCGGTAGCACGATGACCAACCAGCCATCGACTACGCATGATCAGTAGTTAAGTACGAGCCCTACGCAAAGCCCTTCATGTTCTGAGCGAACGTGAAGGGCTTTTGCTATGCATCTAGAATACAAGGGTTCTAATGTTCGCGGACGGAACTGGTGACCACACCCCAAATGGTAACGCCGGTTTCCGGATTCACGGGAATCGGTGAATATTCCGGGTTGGCGGGCATAAGGTAGGTGCGGCCTTGTTTGATGATGAGGAACTTCACCGTCAATGCGCCATCGACTGCGGCAATGACAATCTTCCCATGCTTCGGGGCGGCGGCGCGGTCGACGACCAGCAGGTCGCCATCACGGATATTGGCATCGATCATCGAGTCGCCCGCGGCGCGGACGAGGAAGGTCTCCTCGGGTTTACGCACAAGATGGGCGTTCAGGTCCATCCGTGTTTCCACATGGTCATCCGCGAAGGCGGGGGAACCGGCCTGCACGGTGGCGCTGTAGAGGGGAATCTTAAAGGCTTTGGATTCGACGAAGCGGATCACGTCCCCCACGAGGCTCGCCGGTACGCGCACGCGTTCGGTGATCTCACCGAAGCGGCCGGTGCCTTTGGGGCGCCCCGCGCCCGGGCGTTTGCCGCCATGGATGGGGGTGACGTTGCTGGCTTTCGCCACTGGTGTTTTTTTATTGGCCGGTTTCATGATGCCTCCATTCCTGTCCCAATAATCAAGATGCCCAAAAGCCCCTGCCCCGTCAAGCGGCGAATATACCACAAGCGATTGAACCCTATAAATGTCTCCAGATACTGGTTTTTATGGATTAATTTGGTGCGGCGCATCAGAAAATTTTTCCCACCCAGGGTATTGTTATAGTTTGATTATAATCCCATCTTGTTGATAACCAATTAATTCTAACTTCGGCAAATAGGGGCTCAAATTAATAAGATTTTAAAGTTTTTGCCTTATACCTGAAACATAACAACAAAAAACTATCCTCGCACAGCAAGCCATGTTCGCACCTCGAACGAACGTGACCATGTCCGAAAAAACGACAGATAAAACCCCTGCTACGCGAGCGCTGCCTGATGCGGCATTGAGCGCCGCGCTGGGCGATCTTGCGGGGTTGAATCTTGGCAGCCATTCCCCGGAAGAAAAACCTGAAGCGCGCAATGACGTGGCGTATGGCAGTGCGGCAGAACCCAAGCATATGGACCTTGGGGAAGCGGCGCGGAAGGCGGTTGAATATCTCGACAAGCAGCCTTCCACCCCGTTCATCCTGAGTGAAGAGCAGCCGAAGCTGGCGCTTGTGGCGCAAAATGATAAAGCCCCGGGCGAGTGCAGCGATAGCGGCATCGATGTTGAAGCCAATGAACGCGCCCGGCTACATGCGGTGAAGCATGCTGCCATTTTGCGTATCGAGCGTGCTATCGCCATGGCGGCAGGCGACCCGGAGGCAATTGAAGAGCTGGAAGCGCTGCTTGCAAAAGTTTGCTCCGCGAAATCAACGGAAGCCATTACGGCGGCGGTCAGCAGGGTGGGCGGTGCCGTGACGGTTGCCCTGCAGAAGGCGGATGACAAAATGGCCGAGATGAATGCGCATCATAATGCCATGCATAAAGAATTGTACGATCAGGATCCTGAGTATCGTACCGCAACAGATCAAAACAGAGAAGCAGCTGTTAAAAGTCTTTCTGAACTCGACAAGAAAATGGAACCGGCAAACAAGCTGGCTGAAGAGCGCGGTTATAAAACTAAGTTTGATAGCTCGGTCGATGATTTGCGCGCCAAGCTTGAAGCGGCACGCAAAAATGGTGATGAGCTCGAGGCAAGCCGTTTACAGGTTAAATATGCCGAGGAACTCGCGAAGCAAAATGATGACAGGCAAAAGCAAGCACAAGCTAAGGGAGACCATGAAGGAGACAAACTTTTCGGTGGTGCGACCAGGCAAGCCATTGAAGCAGGGCTTCAGAAAGCCAAAGAAATATGCCGGAAGCAGCATGAGGACTTCATTGCGGCGCGCGCTAGAAACCTTGATAAGCTTGTGGCAGCTGGCGTAATGAAACGCGAGGACGCTGATAAAGAACTTAAAGATTCGAGAGAGCTTTTAGAGGAGCAATTGTCGCGAGGCAAGGACACCAAAACAGTATTTGCTTATAATGCAGTACTTGAAGCCCAGCTAAAAAATGAACTTCAAATGGAAAAAGTTGGAATTAAAGTAGCGGAAATAAACCCTCAGGATCAGTCTCTCGCTTCTGCACTACCATTACAATCACTTCCAATGCAAGTGGCCACCGCATCGGATGTCATCACACAGAAAGTCCCTGACGCACGTATAGCAACAACCAAAGTGGTTCTCGATTAATCCCGCTGTTGTCTTGTAGAAGCGTAGCTTTGTTTGGCAGGTATTGGGGTCACAACGCGGCGTACATGCTCTAAGCCGACTGCCTTACAGGTACCGAAATTCAAGCTATTATTTTTGATGCAACCTAAAACATAGTTCTCTAGTTCTTGTTGGCTTTTTTGTTCCAACTTGGTTGGAGGCAATTGGTCGCCTTTGCTGAGTCTATCAAAGCCAAGTGTAAAGCCCACATCATAGGCTCGTGCAACACCCACCCCAAGGGTTTGTCCATTGGGTAAATTCAGCACCAACGGCCCAACATTGCTGGCATTCTGGTCAATCAGCGTATTGATACCCGATACAAGTGCATTAGCGTTATTATTAGTTTGTGCGTAGCCCTTCATTTCAGCGAGTTCTTTATATGGCATTAAAGTCATGTTGCCAGTGTAATCACTTTTAATTTCGAATTCCGCTGTCTGCTCCATTACTGCCATACAGAGCTTTGCAGGATTTAGCACCTGCCCGTCACGGACGACGCGGCTGCTCGCAGCTGAGCCATTCATACAAGCAATACGTGCATTACCATAAGCTGCATATGGAATGGTATCGCCTGCATATTGTCTTTCAAGACTTTCGTTTTTCGCAACTACTAATTGCGCTTTTGCTGCTTGTGCGATGTCATCGGTCATATGTAGCTCCGTTATTCTGTGCATTCACTTGGGCACTCCGCCCTCTTCTTTCCATCTAACATGCCACGTTATAATGACGGTTTGACGTCAGTTTTGTGACAGTTCTGTGAAGATTAAGAATGTATTAAAAAACCAAAGCTTTTTAGGAAATTTGCTGTGGGTGGATTGGATTTTCGGAGGAATTTTTGGCTAAAATGACCAAGGCCCCGTATCGCTACGGGCCCTTGGGGTGGGTTTTTGATGCTTTAACTCTCTTTGTCATATCAGCGGAGGCTGGCATCCAGCTTCTTAGGTATATTCACGGCATGGACATGCTGTTGATGGATGCCAAATCTAGTTTGGCATGACAATGTGCCCTAGAAGCTGCTCGGCGTGGGGTAAACGATGGGGCCTGTTCTTGGGCGGCCGGGGGTGGAGGGGTCGAGCCCGGCGGCGGTCTTCGCCAGGCGCACCAGGTTGATGAACTCGGCGCGGTAGCCGAACTCATCAGCACCTTTGGCGGATTTGGCGAGGGCGGTCACGTCGTCGTAGCTATACTCTTTCGTGAAGCTATCACCGCGCAGCAGCTGGCCGAAGCCGGCGACAGCGACGGCGAAGCGGGCATCCGCCGGGGCGGCTTCGATGCTGCCTACCTCCAGCTTGCTATCGATCGGCGTGGTGATGAGTTTGCTGGTCGATTGCTTCGGCAGTTTGTAGCGTATCTTCAAGAAGGCATATTCCCCGCTTGGATTCTTCGGTGCGACGACTTCCTTCTTCTCGGTGCCGTAGCGGAGGTCATCGACCAGTTTGGCATTGCTACCTTTCGGGGTGATCTCGTAGATGGCGGTGACAGTGTGGCCGGCGCCGATATCCCCAGCATCGACATGATCGTTGTTGAAGTCCTCACGTTGCAGCTGCCGCGTCTCGTAACCGATGAGGCGGTATTCCGAGACGGTCGCCGGGTTGAACTCGACCTGAAGTTTTACATCCTTCGCGATGGTGAACAGGGTGCTGCCCGCCTCATCCACCAGCACTTTGCGGGCTTCGTTCAGCGTGTCGATGTAGGCCGCATTGCCATTGCCGTTCTGGGCGAGGGTCTGCATCAGCGCGTCGTTGTAGTTGCCCTGCCCGAAGCCGAGGACGGAGAGGAAGATTCCGGTATCGCGCTTCTTCTCGATGAAGCTCTTCAGTTCGTTCTGGTCGGTGATGCCGACATTGAAGTCGCCGTCCGTAGCCAAGATGACGCGGTTGACGCCGCCTTTGTCGAAATGCTGTTGGGCGAGGTCATACGCGGTGCGGATGCCGTCCGCACCGGCAGTGCCGCCGCCGGAGGTGAGGCTGCTCAACACTTGAATGATCTTCAACTTATCCCTCACCAACGTTGGCTCGAGCGCTACGCCCGCATTTCCCGCATAGGTGACGATGGCGACGGTGTCGTCGTCTTTCAAGTTATCGAGGAGCAGTTTCAGCGAATTGACCAGCAGCGGCAACTTGTTCGGCTCGTTCATCGAGCCCGAGGTATCGAGCAGGAAGACGAGGTTGCTGTGGGGCTTTGAGGCTTGCTGCAGTTCATAGCCCTTGATGCCGATATGGACGAGCTTGGTGCCCTTGTTCCACGGGGTCGGCATCACGCTGACGGTGGAGGCGAAGGGCTGCGATTTGTCGGCCGGTTTTTTGTAGTCATAGGGGAAATAGTTCACCATTTCCTCGATGCGTACCGCATCCTTCTGCGGCAAACGGCCATTCATGATTGAGGAGCGCGTGAAGGCGTAGGAGGCGGTGTCGACATCGACCGAGAAGGTGGAGACGGGTTCGCTCGCCACCTGCTTCAGCGGGTTCTCAGCCACATGTTCGAACCTGTCGCGGCCTTCGCCGTGGTAGGTTTGCTGGGGCATCGGCTCGGGCGCGATGATGCCGGGGGCGATCATCGAGCTGCTGACGGCGCCGACGGTGCCGCCGCCTTTGCTCATGGCCATGTTGGCAGCGGCGCCACCGCTCATGTCACCGCGGGCGCGTATTTCGGCCTGACCCAACTCTATGGCGGCTGGCGGTGGTGCGGGCATGGAAGCTGGCGCTGGGATGGAGGGGGGCTGAATCGTTAGCTGTTGTTCTGTCGGGACTGCGATAGCGCGTGAGTTATCGGCTTCTGCTTCTGGTGCTGCTTTTTTCTCGGCGACGGCTCCCGCGTTGAAACCAATCCCGGCTGAATCTTTGATGGTTGGTTCTGTCGGTTTGGCTGCTACTATTAATTCCTTGGGCTGCGCTTTCCCTTCTTCTTTCATCGCGCGGAAGTCACTCTGCAGCGAGGTGGTGGTCAGCAGTGCAATTGCGAGGGTGGCTGCGCAGAGACCGCCACCGATTTTATAGGCCGTTTTCATAGATGCTCCATCGTTTAGGTTCAGCACCGTTCGTGCTGTACCCATGAGACGATGCAGGAAGCTGGTTCCTTGGGCGGCAGAGGCATTTTTTTTGTCGAAAGCGGCGAGCGCTTTCTCAATCGTTTGTTTTTCAACGATTTTATTTTGTTCGGGGGTCGGCGCTTTTTTCAGCAGGCGGCCAATTTCATCCATCGGGTCACTCATGGTAGCCCTCCATTGCTTGGGTCAGTTTGTTGCGGATCTCGTGCATGCGCCACGAGATTGTCGATTCTTTGCAGTCCAATATCTTTGCCGCTTCTGCGTGGCTGAGTTCTTCGGCCAGCACTAAAAGTGCCGTCTCTTTATATGGACTGCCGAGGCCTTCGAGGGCGCGGTAGAGCCATGCGGTCTTGCGGTTGTCTTCGCTCGCGTCGGCGGCGTGCATGGCTTCGAGTTCGACATACTGGGTGTCACGCGCGCGGTCGGCGCCACGTTTCTTATGGAAGTCACGCGACTGGTTGACGACGACGCGGTAGAGCCAGGTGGTGAAACTGCTGCCGCCTTTGTAACTCTGCAGTTTATCGGCCAGCGCCATGCAGACCTCCTGTGCCACATCCTCGGCATCGGCGCTGTGTCCGGTGAAGCGATAGCTGACGCGGTAGATCATCGCGTAATGCGCGCGCAGCAGGTTCTGGAACGCGGCGCGGTCGCCGCGTTTGGCCAATGTCACCCATCTGTCTGTTTCGTCGCTCATGCATCCTATAGCGTTAGACGATGCCGGGGCGTCAATCCTTGGGCACCGGCTGATTATTCCTAGAACCTCACGGGCGACCTGTCATCTAGTTATCGTTCATTATTTGTTGGTGGGTATGCTCGCATGGCATCCTTAGGGGCGCGCTTTACATCACTCCTACTGAGGGAATTCCTCCTTCAAAATACTAGTGCTTGCACTAGAAAGGATTAATTACATGCCAGTAAAACAACATAAAAAAAGCCGCTGATTCGTTCAAAAAAGCTTCGGAAATGCATGACAAGGCATCGACCGAATACAAAGCAGGTAACTCGGATAAAGGCGCTTCGGCTACCCAATCTGCGCGTGGTCATAAAGAAGAAGGCATTGCATCTTCGACCGAAGCTAGCAAAGAGCATGCTAAGAAGTACGGCACGAAGTAGTTCTTCGTTACTCATCGTGTTTCGCGCCCTTGTCGATTCAGTTCGGCAGGGGCGCAAACTATTTTAAGCCTTCGCTAACCGTTGCGCGGCTATTGTGGCGCTGGTTGTTTCGGTGTATAGTTTTTTTCAGGCCACCAGCATGGAGATTAAGTATGTCAGCGGCCATTGCCGCCATCAGTGCGCATGCGTTCGATGCGGAGGCGCCATGTGTGGAGCAGTTGCTGGGGCGGCTGACGCATCTGGGTGCGTTTGAGCCTGCTATCCTTGCACAGGCAACTGCATGGGCGACACATATTCGGGGGCACCGGCCCGGGCATGGTATCGAAGCCTTCTTGCAAACTTACGGGCTTGATACACAGGAAGGTGTGGCACTGATGTGCCTAGCCGAAGCGCTGCTGCGCATCCCTGACAGGGCGACGGCGGATGCGCTCATCCACAGCACCTTCGATGACAAGGATTGGCGCGAGGGGATTACGGGGGATGAACCTTGGCTGATCGGGGCATCGAGCTGGGGATTGTGGCTGACGGGTAAAGTGATTGCGGATGCACCGAATAGTATTATCGGGTCGCTACGCAAGCTGACTTCCAAAATGGGTGAGCCTGTGATTCGCCAGGCGCTTAAGCAGGCGATGCGGATGATCGGGGCGCAGTTCGTGCTGGCGGAGACTGTGGCGGAGGGTATCAAAAATGCCGTGCCATGGGAAAAGCAAGGTTATCGGTTTTCCTATGATATCCTTGGCGAAGGTGCGCGCAGCGATGCGCAGGCGCAGGAGTATTTACAGGCCTATCGCGAGGCGATCATGCTGCTGGGCGACCATGGTGCCTCTTACCTCTTCGCGGCGCCGAGTGTGTCGGTAAAATTATCGGCGTTGCATCCGCGCTATAGTATGAACCAGCGGGAACGGGTGTTGGGTGAATTGGTGCTGCGGGTGAAGGAAATTCTTTTACTGGCAAAGCGGCAGAATATCACCGTTGCGCTGGACGCCGAGGAAGCCAATCGTTTCGATATTTCACTGATGGTACTGGAGGCATTGTTCGCCGATGCGGAGTTGGCGGGGTGGAATGGTATAGGGTTCGTGCTGCAGGCGTACCAGAAGCGGGCGATCCATGCGGTGGAGCATCTTGCAGCATTAGCGGAGCGCTATCAGCGCATTATTCCGCTACGGCTGGTGAAGGGCGCGTATTGGGATTCTGAGATCAAGCATGCGCAGATCCATGGCTTGCCAAATTACCCGGTGTTTACGCGTAAGGAGCATACGGATGTGTCGTATCTCGCCTGTGCGGATACGTTACTAAAAAATACTAAATATTTCTACCCACAATTCGCGACGCATAATGCGCGGACGATTGCAAGCATCCAAGAATTGGTGAAGCATTATGGCATCGCTGCAAGTGCTTTCGAGTTCCAGCGCTTGCACGGAATGGGCGAAGCGCTGCATGCACAAGTGGTTGGTGAGCATGCGTCGCGCATCTATGCGCCGATTGGTGCGCACAAACAATTGCTGGGTTACCTTATTCGTCGGCTGTTGGAGAATGGGGCGAATACATCGTTCGTCAACTTGCTGATGGACGAGGCCGTGCCGATGGCGACACTTCTTGCTGACCCTTTAGCCCACGCGCCTGTGCCGATTACTATTCCCTTGCCCGTTGACCTGTATGGCGATCGCAAGAATTCGAGCGGGGTGGATTTAGGATATTTGCCGATGCGTGAATCACTGGAGCAGATGCTAATCTCGGCTCCCTACTTGGAAGTGCTGCCAGCGGATATTTCAATATTTGATTTAACGAGTACTATTGGAAATGCGCAGTCTGCGTTTTCCAGCTGGTCGCAGGAAAGTGTCGAGAACCGCGCGCGTATTGTTGAAGCGATTGCGGATGCGTTCGAGCGTGACCGGGAGCGTTTGCTGACGCTGCTGGTGCAGGAAGCGAAGAAAACATTACCCGACGCAATCGGCGAATGGCGGGAGGCGATCGATTATTGTCGGTATTATGCATTGCAGGCACGGCGGCTGATGGTGACACAGGTATTGCAGGGGCCGACGGGGGAAGCGAATAAATTGACGCTGCATGCGCGCGGGGTGTTCGGCTGTATCAGCCCGTGGAATTTCCCGCTGGCGATTTTCACCGGGCAGGTTGTTGCGGCGCTGGTCACGGGGAATACGGTCATCGCGAAGCCTGCTGAGCAGACGCCGCGTATCGCGGCGCGGGCAGTGGCGTTGATGCATGAGGCTGGCGTGCCTTTTGCGGTGTTGCAGTTGGCAATAGGGAATGGGGCGACCATCGGCCAAACAATCACGGCCGATGCACGTATCGCAGGTATTATATTCACCGGATCGGTGGAAGTGGCGCAACGTATTAATCGTACCTTGGCAGCGCGCAGCGGGCCGATCGTGCCGCTTATCGCTGAAACAGGCGGACAGAATTGCATGGTCATCGATAGTTCCGCGCTGCTGGAGCAGGCGGTGGATGACATCATCATTTCAGCGTTCGGCAGTGCTGGCCAGCGATGTTCGGCGCTACGGGTTCTGTATGTTCAGGAAGATATTGCCGATGCGCTGTTGCGCCTGCTGCAAGGTGCGATGCGGGAGTTGGTGGTGGGGGCTCCGTCGGATCTGGCGACGGATATAGGGCCGGTCATTGATGCGGGCGCACAGCGGGAGTTGAATGATTACATTGCGACGCTCAGCAGCCCCCTCGCCATATGTACACTGAGTGCGGCACCCGGGAGTTTCGTGACGCCGCAGGTATTCGAGATTTCAAGTATCAGGCAGCTCGATAAAGAGCATTTCGGCCCGGTACTGCATGTAATTCGCTTTGCGGCGCATGAGCATCAAGCGGTGGTAGATGCGATCAATGCAACCGGCTTCGGTCTCACTTTTGGCATTCATAGCCGCATTGAGGAGACCATCCGCTTCTTCATGTCGCGCGTGCAGGCGGGGAACTGTTACGTGAATCGAAGCATGATCGGGGCGGTGGTCGGGGTGCAACCCTTCGGTGGCGATGGGCTATCGGGCACAGGACCGAAAGCGGGCGGGCCGCATTACCTGCTGCGTTTTTTGAAGGAGCACACCGCTACCACTAATAGTGCAGCTATAGGGGGGAATATCGCACTGATGGCAGGTGATAGAAAAACCACATAAGCTCGCTGCGCTTTTATATGTGGCGCGCAAAGACTTTCCCTTGTTCACCCATGGGAGAAACTTTCCATGAAATTATTCGCAATTTACATTGGTGGTGAGGTGCCTGGTGCGTATATCGAATTACATGATATGTTGCCAAAGTGCCCATCGCGGAACTTGTGGTAATGAAGGGCAATGAAGAGCATTACGATACGAAATTCATCGTGCTTGCCGAAAATGTACGCCATCATATCAAGGAAGAAGAAGGTGAAATGTTCCCGAAAGTGCGCTCGCTGAAACTCGACCTAGTGGAACTTGGGCAGAAAATGGTAGCACGTCGCCAATCACTGCTGCAGAAGACCGCTCCTACAGTGCGAGCGACAGCAAACCAGAAAAGAATGGCAGTATTTTAAAACAATAGCCCGCGAGGGTTCGTGGCCAGGAGGTTGAATGCTCCTAGCCACAATTGATTCGAGTTTTTGTTGCATTGACAGTTTGTTGCCTTACATAGCTGGCTCAACCTATGAGGTATGCTATGCTTGAACTCGTTATCGCTCCTGATCCCATTTATAAAACCATTTGTGCGCCCGTTATGGAGGTGGATGAAGCGGTACGCGCTACACTTAGTGCGATGATGGAAACATTACAGGCGTTCGATGCAATGGGCATCGCGGCACCGATGGTGGGGTTGACTCAGCGCCTAGTGGTTGTCGGGCTTGATGATGAGGTGGGGGTGAAGCATTATTACAAGATGGTTAACCCGGTCATCACGGAGCGCTCAGCAGAGATGAGTACGATGGAGGAAGCCTCGTTAACATTCCTTGGTGTTGCAGCAGCGGTGACTCGCCCGGCGGAAATAACGGTCTCGTATCTCGACGAACAGGGTGCATCGCAGACATTGCGCGCGAAGGGATTACTGAGCGTGTGTTTACAGCATGAGATTGACTATCTCGATGGCAAGACGTTCATCGATTACCAGCCGCCGATGAAGCGCGATATCCTTAAGCGTAAACTGGAGAAGAATAAGCGCATTGGCCCCATTCCGCATGTGCATGGAGCGCATTGCAACCATTAATGGATTAAGGTTTCCGGAAGCTTCTCACCTTTGGCAATGCGTGAGCGTTTTTCGGCGGGAGTCTCGATATGGATGTCCTCTTGCAGTATGCGCTCCATCTCTTGCGAGGCCTGCCGTGAGAAATCAATCAACACAGGTTGTTCGTCGAAGAATTCAAAGGATTTGATCAAGCTTCGTTCGTCATGCTGGCGGAATTTGCGCGCTTTGTAGCGCATATCGATAGGACGGGCGCCAAGGCGTACCATCGCTTCCTGAGCCATCGTCAGAGATGAATCGAAGGTCTCACGGCGATAATAATCGACGCCGGCCTTGTGCAGTTCATACGCATGGCGTCGGTTGCGGGCGCGGGCGAATACAGCGAGTTTCGGGAACTCCCGTTTAGCAAGGCGGACGATCTCTAGGGCTTTGTCGGCATCATCCACGGCGACGATCAGCAATTTGGCATTTGCGGCACCGGCGCTTTGCAACACGTCAAGGCGGCCTGCATCCCCGAAGAAGCCACGATTGCCGAATTTGCGGAGAAGTTCGATCTGATCAGGGTCTTTTTCAAGGATAGTCACATGCACGCCCTGCCCAGCAAGGAAACGGCCAATGATCTGGCCAAAGCGCCCGTAACCGGCGATGATGACGGCACTTCCTTCATCCTTTACTTCATCGTACTCACGCGTGGGAAGTAGGCTCATGAAACGGGGCTGCACGAATTTGTCGTTGATGATCATAAGGAAAGGCGTAGTTGCCATCGAAAGGGCAACCACGAGCGTCAGGAAATCTGCCTGTGCTGCGGCAATGACATGCAGGCTGCCTGCGAACTGGAACAGCACGAAGGCAAATTCGCCGCCTTGTGCAAGGGCGAACGCCAAAAGTACAGCTTGCGCGCCGCGTAGATCGAACAGACGGCTAAGGCCTATCAACACAAGCATTTTCACAAGGATAAGCGCGACGAGCGCACCAAAGAGGCTAACGGGTTGTGCTGCCACCAAATCAAAATTCATGCCCATGCCAACGGAGATGAAGAACAGGCCAAGCAGCAGACCTTTGAAGGGTTCGATATCGGTCTCGATGGTGTGTTTGTATTGCGAGTTGGCAAGGACCACGCCTGCGATGAAGGCACCGAGCGCGGGTGAGACGCCAACGGCCTGCATTAACAATGTGATGCCAACAATCAGGGCGAGCGAGGTGGCGGTGAAGACTTCGCGCAAATTTGCTTTGGCGATGAACTTGAAGAGGTGGTGGGAGACATAGCGCCCTGCCAGTACAATGCCTGCGATGACCCCCGCCACGGCAAGTGCGTGTGCCCAGCCGGGCAGGTCTTTCAGCACATCGTTATGGGTAGCGGGGATATCTGTGCCGGCGGCAGCTAGCAGTGGTAAAATGATGAGGATGGGGATGACTGCAATGTCCTGTAACAGCAGGACCGCAAAGGAGGATTCACCCGCGTTGGTGCGCATCAGGCCTTTTTCCTGCAGCATCTGTAGTACGAGGGCGGTAGAAGATGGGGCAAGCGCCATACTGCAAGCGAGGCTTACTCGCCAGTCATGGCCAAGTGCAACGCCCAGTCCGGTGAAGGCCGCGCTGGTCAACATCATCTGCAATCCGCCCAATCCGATAATTGCGCGGCGAAGCTTCCACAACATTTCAGGTTCAAGTTCGAGGCCGATAACAAACAGCATCATTACCACGCCAAATTCGGCGAAATGCATCACTTGCATAGGGTTTTGGATAAGACCGATACCAAAAGGACCAATAAGTACGCCTGCAGCGAGATAACCTAGCACTGAACCTAGACGGAACCGGCTCGCAACTGGCACCACAATGCATGCTGCAAGCAGGAAAATGAAGCTGGTAAAAAGATAATTATTATCCATTACCTAACTTTATACGCCGGACACATGATGAATCCACCCTTCATTTTTTGAAAGTGGATAAGGCTCTGTCCGCCTAATCGCCAGTAGCCAGGTCTAATCTAATAAGTGCTTGGTGGGTCGCTGGCGGGAAAGCTGTCGCAAATCATCATGTCAATCTGACGTTCATGCATTTCATTGCGCATACGTTTTTCCTTGCGAATATACTGGCGCTTCGGGTTCATGCGTGACAGGCCTTGGCGGAATGACTCTATAATACCGTTCATGGTAATCTCCTCACGTTATTTATTGCCAATGCACATTGGCGATGATGCCATCAGTAATCGCTCATCATCGCTGGCTAAAACATTAAAAAAAACCATGTATTTAAGCAAAGTGAATCCCGCGCAGGTTCTGCGTTTTCTCGTTCTTCGGGCTCGTACTTAGTTTACTTGGGCTCAGCTGGTTCTATACTCGCTATGTGTTCGGCACGTATAACCTGTTCGAGAGGAAATAAATGACCACTGAAAAACCCACCGGCATTCCACGCATCCTTAAGGCGTTCGGTTATTCATTTGCGGGGCTGAAGGCAGCCTATGCGTCCGAGGCTGCGTTCCGGCAGGAACTGGTGCTGCTGCTCATCGGCATTCCGCTGGCGTGCTGGCTGGAGGTGAGCAATGTGGGACGGTCGGTGATGATCGGTAGTTTGCTGGTCGTGGTGCTGGTTGAAATCATTAATACCGCAATCGAGGCGACCATCGAGCGCATCTCAAGCGAACAGCATCCGCTCTCGAAAAAGGCCAAGGACCTTGGCAGTGCGGCCGTAATGGTGTCGCTGCTGAATGCCGCCGTTATCTGGGCGGTCATTCTTTTTAGTTAATCACTTCACGTTAAAGCTAACCTTGTCGGATGATAGGATTTTTTTGTCTGCATCTAGTTCGTGGATTTCCAGCGTATGGCGACCGCGGCTGACTGGCCAGAGGTAATGACCGTCGGTACTGGTGCCAAGCCTCGCTCCATCCAATTTCCATTCCATAGTTGTGTTCCGCTGCATCCCATCGGCAACGAAATCGAAAGCTTGCACGTTGGCCGGAATGCGCGGGTCGTAAGCGATCTGCAGGCCTTGTGTCGGCCGCACGAGGCGGATGGTTGTTGCTTCGATTTTCGCGACGGGTTTAGGCTCGGTGCCGGGAATGAAATATTCGGTGCGGGGGAAGCAGGCGGCATCAGGCTTGCTATCATAATTGGTGCAGACTTCCTGGCTCACCAGTTTCGGGCTCAAATATAATCCACGCGGGGTACCTTTCTCATTCAAGGCCGCGAAGATGCCGCGCAGAATCAGCGCCGGGCCGGTGGAACCGGTGACGCCGTCCATCGGTGATTGGTCGAGGTTGCCGAGCCAGATACCTACCGTGTAGCGGCTATTGTAGCCCATCACCCATGCGTCGCGGTAATCGGTGGAGGTGCCAGTCTTCACCGCGGTTTGTACCGGTAGGTTTAGCACGCTGCCTGCACCGAATTCACGGCGGCGGGCATAGGGATCGGAGAGGATATTGCCGATGAGTGAGGCTGCTTCGGGCGTGTAGATTTTGGTGGTTTCCCGTGTCATCGGCGGTTGCGGCAAGGGTGTCAGCGCGCGGAAATTGCCGCGGTTGGCAAGCGTATTGTAGGCTTGCACCATTTCAAAGAGTGTTACTTCACCAGTGCCGAGGGCTAAGCCTTCTTTATAAAATTCGACGGGTTGGGTGAGGCTTTCGAAACCGATTGCGTGCAATATATCGAGATAGCGTGATGGGGTAACGAAGCCGATGGTGACGAGTGCCGGAATATTCAGCGAATTGCCGAGGGCTTCGCGCAGGGAGATTTTGCCATAGAAGGTGCGGCTGTAATTGTGGAAGTCATGCAAGCCGGTGCCGATGGCTTCGGCCATGGGCGCATCGTCGAGTTCGGTTGCGGGTGACCAGCCGCTATCGAGCGCGAGGGCATAGAGGAAGGGTTTCAGCGCCGACCCGGGCTGGCGAGCGGCGCGCACGCTGTCGATATCACTGCCGGGCGTGCCCGGGCTGCCTGCCCCGCCGACCGCCCAGACGAGAATCTCGCCGGTCGCATTATCCACCACCAGCACTGCGCCATTATGCACGCGTTTGCGTTTCAGGGATTTGAGGCGCTCATCCAGCATGCCTTGGGCACGACGCTGCAGCTCGCCATCGAGCGTGGTAAGGAGGACGCCATTGTCGCTCAGGCGATAGGGCACGGTTTCACGGATATAGTTGATGAAATGGGTGGCGCCGAGTTGCGGCGTAGGTGGTTCGAGGGTGATGGCATCCCTCAGCAGCTTTGCGTGTTCTGCAGTGCTGATTTCGCCGCGTTGCTGCATGGAGGTGGCAAGGCGAGCGATGGCAACTTCGATGGCATCGGGGTTTTTGTACAGGTCAAGTGCGGAAGGTGCGCGGGGGAGAATGGCGAGGGCAAGCATTTCCTTGTGCGTCAGCGTGTCGAGGTCACGGCTGAAATAATACCGTGAGGCCTGTGCGATGCCACGACGGTTGGCGGCGTAAGGCACTTGGTTCAAGTAGAAGGCAAGGATTTCACCCTTGCTGGCGCGCATTTCGAGCAGTGGGGCCTCGAATCCTTCGACCCAGCGCGACCAGAGATTTCGGCGGCGCGGGTGGACGATGCGCACCACCTGCTCCGTAATCGTGCTGGCTCCACGGACGGATTTGCGGGCAAGGATGTTCTGCCGCAGCGCACCGAGGCGCGCTTTCCAATCAACCCCGTGATGTGTGAAGAATTGTTTGTCCTCGGAGGTGACGAAGGACTGCTTCAGTAAATCCGGCATCTGATGCAGGGGTACGATATCCATGGTGTTGAAGCGGTTCTTGTAGGTGATGCCGAGCGGTTTGCCGTTGCGGTCGAGTACTTGGAAACGCTGGGTATCAGAACTTGCAGCGCGCAGGGAGAGACTTGGGGTTTCGACTTCCCACGCCGTCGCAACAATCAGTAGAATGATGCAGGCAAGCAGGCTGCGCAGCAGCCATTTCAGCAGGCGTTTTAGCTTACGCATGAGTCTCAAGGTTTCGCCGCTGGGGCGGCTTCCGGCTCGGCGACGTTGAGTTTCACGGCTTCCGTTTTACCGTACACATCGGGGTCATACATCTCGGCGGCCTGCGCGGGCATGACGCTGAAGCTGCCGGTGGCGATGGCTTGGGCACTATAGCTCAAATGGTAATTCCCGGCAGGGAGATAGTCGGAATAGAAGCGCACGGAATCATGACGGATCTCCTGATGGTAGAAGCTCCAGCGGCTGACGCCAAAATCGATCCAGTCGGAGAATTTGAACCAGAAAGAACCGCCCGTCGCTTTGAAATCGCCTTTGCGCGCATCGATTTCGGAGCTGGTCGCGAGGTCACGGTTCACGGGTTCGAGGCCACCGGGGACAGCGTCATCCACTACCACGAAGTTGCGTGCGGCAGGGACGGAGACGTAAAGATCAACGCGCACCAGTTCGCCGCGCTTGATGCTGGCAGGCGATGCGAGCAACTCCCATTTGCCATTGCGCTCGATGCTGTATTCGCGGTGGATCTCGATGCCAGCGTTGGCCGGTTTGCTCATTTCCACTGGTAGTGCGTACGCAAGGCGCGTGGAGTAATAGAGGCGGCCGGTGCCGCTGCGGTCGATGGTGACGGCGGCTTTTCGGCCATTGTCATTGGCGGTGACGGGACGCTCGAGGGTTGCAGCGGGGTCGCGCACATCGCTGAAATTAACAGTGCCGATGGATTCGCCGTCCATGGTCGCTTTCACCGCCATGTCAGTTTTGTCTTTCTCATAGACACGCGCGAAATCGATCAGGGCGTTCATACAGAACATGTTCTCCTGCGTGTTCTCCCAATGGTCACGATTCTTGCGGCTTTGTGTGATGGCACGCACGAGCTTGAATGGCACATCGCCGACGAGCTTGGCCCCCTCCTCGCGTTCACCGTAGAGCGTTAAGGCATCCAGCACCGCGCATTGCTCGCGCAGAGGTGTCGCGAGGATGCGGCTGTAGCTGTCGTCCAAGGTTTCGTTGAAGGTGAATTTGCCGCCGGTTTCGTTCGACATGGCGAGAATCATCTTCGCGACTTCAGGCGCATATTTCTCGCCGCCTTTGATGGCAAGCGATGCTTGCAAGAAGTAGCTCTTGCCGAAGAGCGACATTTTCTTCACGTGCGGCTGATAGCGTTCGAGGTCCGCCAGATCCGCCTTGCCGCGCTCAGCCAGCGCTGCGAGGGCGACGGCGCGGACGGTGGAGGTCATGCCTTCACTGTAGAAGTCCGGCACCGCGTCGTTCTTCAGCAGGTTGCTGAGATAGGTCTGTAGCTTATTTTCCACCTGCTCGGGGATGACGGAGCCACTCTTGCGCAGCCAGTTGAAGGCGATGGCGGTGTAGGCGCTGAGGTACGGATCGACATATTGATCCTGCGCGAGGAAGTAGGTCATGCCGCCGTTCGGTGCCTGGAAGCTCGCCGCCTGATCGAGGGTTTGTTGGGATAATGTATCGCTGCCGTCCCATTTCAGGTCGCTCGGTAAATAAGGTTTCAGGTTCTTGTAATGGGCGGCCATGGTGCCTTTACTGAGCTTTTGCTCCCAGCAGGTGTAGGCGTAATCGCGCATGTAGCCGAAGGCGCCGGCGACGTTGCCTATGACGGTCGGGCTCGCGACGACACTCACGCTGCCAATATCGGGCAGGATGCCTTTGGGGAACTGGATGGATTCGGTGACGCTGTCTTGTGTGGTGGTGCCGTAATTGGCGGCAACGTCGAGGCTACGGCGTTTAAGGACGGGGACGTGATGCTCGAGCCCATCCTTATCCGATGCATCGCCTGCGGTGGCAGTGAAATGAAGGTCGCCCGCTTCCACTTCGCTCGTTTGTGCAACGGCAGTGGTCTGGATCGGCATCTGCACTATGGTGCGTTTGTAGGCGGCGAGGGTCACGGTCTTGGTCAATGTAGCTGGGTTTTTTTTGGCATCCAGATTACCATCGGCGTTGATGGTGACGGTGATGGTGCGTTCCTTGTCGGTGCGGTTCATGACGCTGAAGCCCGCGTTGAAGTTATCGCCTTCCATCACCTGGTTTGGCATCACGGGGCGCACTTCGGTTGGGCGGTTCACTTTGAAGTTGGCGTCGCCGAGGCCGAAGCGGTCGGTCGGTGTGGTGGCGATGGCGAGGATGCGCCAGCCGGTGAGGTTATCCGGTGCGTCGAAGATAGCCGTGGCGTTGCCGTTCGCATCGGTTTTCAGTTCGGCATTCCAGTAGCTGACGAATTTGAACAGTGAGCGCATGGCGAGGTCAGCGCCGCCATCACCGCCCGGGTTCGCGCCTTTTTTCTCGAATTTTTGGCGGCCGACGAGGCGGGTGAGCAGGCTATAATTGCGCAGGTCAAGGCTTTCCAGTTTGTAGAAACCTTCGTAAGGGTCGAAGTAGGATTTGCCACCGGCGATGAGGTCGAACACGGCTTCATCCAGCACGGCGACGGTGAGTTCCACCGGCTCCTTCTTATCCTTCATGCGCGGTTCGGCATGGAAAGTGACGGTGACCTTATCGCGCGGTTTGTAGACTGGCTGATCCGTTTTACTGGTGATGAGTATTTCCTTGTAGGGGTCCTTCACCGGCACCGTTACATAGCCCATGCGGAAGGTGGGTTTGCCGAGATCGACCTGCCCCTCGCCGATGGGTTTCTCCACGCGCGGGGAGACGATAACGACCGAGAGATAGAAGCCGGGGAGGTAATCCGGTTTGATGGGAAATTCGACGACGGGGGTAGAGCTGTCAAACGTTTGCACGAAATGGTCGAGGACGCCGTAGCGCTCGATGGTGATGAGGGCTTTCGCGCCGGGGTATGGGTTCTTCACAAGGTAGCGCGCGGTGTCGCCTACTTTGTAATCGGTGCGCTCGGGCACGAGGTTCAGGGCGTTGTCGTTCTCGTCGTTCCACACCACGAAGTCACTGCCGGTGGCATAAGTGCTGAGTTTGGTCGCGTGCTCGTTGCCTTTGGTATCTTTAATTTTTGCAGTAGCGCGGTAACTGCCTGCTTTGGAGGGTGTGAAGCTGCATTCGAGCGGTGCATCGGTCGAAGTGCCGTTGCATTTTCCTGCTGCCTCCCACGTAGTGTGATACTCGGTGAGGTAGGCGTTGCCTGCGCCTTTCACACGCGCGGCTTTGGTAACTTCGCGTTCGATGGTGATGTCCACCTTGGTGCCTTTGGCGGCTGTACCGCGATCATCGACGACGAGATAATTCACCATCGCGGGTTTGCCGACGGTGAAGACCCACTGGTTGGTTTTGAGGCCGACAAGGCGATCAACACCGACATAATCGGCGCGGGCCTGGCCGGTGATGTATTTGCCGCGATCATCGGCGACCGCGCTTTCAACAAGGAGTTTGCCATAAACGATTTTGGGTGTGCCGGTTGAGAAATTGAGCAGTAATTCGCCCTTGTCGTTCACCTTGTCGATCTTCTGGAAGAGTTGCTGGGAGGAGACTTCGTCAGCATAGCTGTCAAACTGAAAGCCCTGCGCTAGCGGGTGTTTGCTGGTGAAGGGGGCACTGTCGAGCATGGTGGTGATGCGGGCGGCGGCATCGGTGTACGCACCGCCCGAATGAAGTTCGGCATGGGTGGTGACGTCGATATTCTCCCCCGCGTGGAACAGGTCGCCGTTCAACTGGTTGGTGACGCGGAAGCTGGCTGGGGTGAAGTCACTCACCAGCACACGCATCGGCACCCAGGATTTTCGGTCGCTGTCATCGGCGGCGGTGCCGTCGCTGCGGCCATTTTCGCCTGCATCTTCCACTTCCGCTGCTTCGTCATAGTCATTGTCGGATTTCTTGGCGAAATCGGCGATGAGTTTGAACTGGTACCAACCGACCACACTTTCCTTCGGCACGGCAAATTCACCACTCATGCTGCCGAATTTCGAGAGTGTGACGTCCTTCACCTCCTCCACTACCTTGCCCATCGGGTCGATGATCTTCAGGCGGTAGCCTTTGAGTGGTGGCGGCACAAACCCATTATTGTCCTGATTGCGTACGGCGATCTTGTACTGGATGGTATCGCCCGCACGGTAGATGCCCTGCGCGGTAGTGCCCCATGTGTGCATGTGACCGTAACGCTCCTTGTTGGTGGGGTAGACGGATTCGCTACCTGAGGATCGGTAGGAGTCGATAGTGAACGCGTCCGACACGGGCAGCAGCGCGATATCGCCGCCCTTGTCGACGCGGATGAAGTAGCGTTCTTCTTCGTCCTTATAGCGACGGGTAGTGATGCTAAGATCAGGGTCGAGCGTGTCGGTACCGGGGAGAAGCGCGATGCCGGAATTATCCGTCGTGGCTTGCACGGTTGCTTTCTTCGCCCCTTGCAGGGTGGTGAAGGCGTCCTGATACAAGGTAAGTTTTGCACCGCTGACGGGGGCGCCGCTCGCCATGTCCGTTACCCATGCGACGCTGTTGTAATGGCCGAGTTTGAGATGCACCTGATACGGCGTGACCTGCGCGAAGAGGCGCGGGTGCCAGCCTTTGGAAACTTCCGGCTCGGTCATGAGGTGGCCGAAAATGGCGCCAGTCTTGCCATCCAGCATGTCGCGGATGCCGAGCGGCACGGCGAACTGAACGTCGCGTACGTTGGGTAAGTCCTTCATGAAGACGCGCTTGTCGTCGCTGCTGGTCGAAGTCACGCTGCGGTAGTTGAACTGATAGCGGTCGAGATTGTTTACGTAGAATGGCACTTCGCTGTCGATATTCTTTTCAAGTACGGCATCAGTATAATCGAGTACGAAGTTAGGGTTACGGTGGTCGGTGTCGAAACTGGCATCGACCGTGTTGCTCAATTTGCGGCCGAAAATATCAGTGACGGTGATAGGTTCCGTTTTCTTGAACAGCGATTGCACCCAGTGTTTCACGCGCTGGTAGAGGTTCATGGATTGCGCGCGCGATTGGGAGGTATAGGTCTCGGCGGCTTTCAAGCCACCCGGTAGCCAGACCTGATAGGTGCGGCCTTTCTCGTGCGGGCGGCGGTATTCGTAGCCAATGGCGGCATCGCCCTCTTCTTCCTCGGCCTCGGGTGCTTCCCCGAATTCCTGTGCTGATTTTTTCCAACCGCCAATGGGCGGGGTGAATTTCACCATCTGGCCCATTTTATTGCGGTCGACGGGAGCGCTGAAGGAGAGTTCTACGGATTGTTGCGGGTTGCATTTGGCGCTCGGTTTTTGGCCTGCGGGAATTTCAAGTTGCTGGCCATCATTTTTCCAACAGCGTACGCCGAGGAAGGCGAAGGCTGGGTAAGTATCGAAAGCGACAACCTCGTCGGTCGCGACGCTGGGTTCAGTGCCTAGCGCGGAAATAAGGCCGGGTTCGGCGGCAAGCACTACATGGGTATCGAGCGGTAATTCGCCTGCGGGTTCGACAAGCCAGATGCGGCGCGCTTCACCGCTTGCGGATTTGCGTACATCGTTGTCACTTTTTTTAGCGGGCGCGCGCTTGAAGAGCAGCGCGTATTTTTCGCCGGGTACACGGATAATTTCTGGCGGGTTGCTGTCGTTCGGGTCCGGCTTCACTTTCAAGCTGACGCGACTTGCGCCCTCGCCGACTTTCAGGAACACATGGTCGGCGACGGATTGTTTGTCGACGGGCTGGTCGAACACCAGCCTCATAATCGGATAGCCCGGCGATTTCCAGAGATGGAATTCCTTGTAGCGGATGCTTGGCCGCTGGGTGATGAAGCTATGGTGATAGGTCTCAGCGAGTGTCGCTCCGTCCTCGGCCTTGATGCCTGGTTTGATATCGAGCGTGTATTTTGTCGCTTCGGTCAGGGGCTCTTTGTCCGGCAAGTTACAGGCGAGCGCGGAGGTATTGATCCAGCGCCATTCGCAGGGGATGGCGGGGGTAATGATGACGGGAATATCCGCGCTGGCACGCTCCATCGACCCGATAGGCACGACAGGGCGGCTGAACTGGATAACGATCTGTTTGCCAATGGGTACATCTTCACCATCCGGTGTCACGCGGATAATTGATAGGTCTTTTACATTTGCGCTGTTGGCGGAATCAAACGCAGCCTGGGTGGCGAACGGCATGGTGAGCCCTGTCAGCACTAATGCAACGCATGTCCGCAACCGCATCATTTCCCCATCATCTGTGCACGAGTCGGACAGCATACTGATTCATCTTAAAAATGCTAGCGATTCGTAGACCATGCTGGTGGAATTGGGCTATAGTAGTAATTACCACGGCATTGTAATAGCGTATTCCCATTTAACTCGAGGATATTGTATGCGTACATTCTTATTTTTTACTCTAAGCTGCCTGCTATACACGCCACCGGCGCTTGCCGAGACCATCACGGTTTCTATCAGTGGATTGGCTTGCCCGTCCTGTGCTACTGGCGTTGAAAAAGCATTCCGCGAGCAAGCGGCTGTTGGCGATGTGAAGATAGTTCCCGACAAGAAACTTGTCCTCATCGGCACACGACCGAAGCAGACGCTCGATGATGCGATAGTAAAAAAACTCATCACCAACGCAGGCTACACAGTCACCAAAATTGAGCGACAATAGCCTACTCCATAAAACGTTTTCTGCTCGCGCGCTTTTTTCGCTCGCAAATCGGAAATACACCTGTGCTCGCTGCGGCAGGGCTTCTAAGCAGCATTCATTATGGTTTATTTATGGTTGTGCAGGTTAGCATGAGACTTCATGTATCAGGAGCCAATCATGGCGAGCGAACCGAAGAAAAAAGATATGATTCAGAAGACCAAAGATTCCATCAAGGCTGATCCTGCCCTCACGCCTGCTAACGATCAGCCCGCATCGACAGCTCACGAAGAAGTCTTGATCAGCGAAGATGACCGGAACGAATACTCCGGGACACTTTGAATGGCAGCGCGCCCATTATGAGCTGCCCGGAGAGATTGACCATATGCT